>NZ_DASXHN010000406.1:0-14206 GCF_036488505.1 Paraburkholderia sp.
CGTTGTTGCTGATGGCGACCGGTATCGGCGTGTGGGTACGGCCCCTTCTGCCCGAGGAGCACAAGGCGCACGAGACCGTGCAGCTGGTCCAGCTCGTGATTGGCATGCTTGTCACGTTCGCCGCGCTGGTGCTTGGCCTGATGACGGCATCGGCGAAATCGAGCTTCGACACCGCGTCCAACGATGTGCGCAGCTATGCGGCCGAGCTGATCGAATTCGACACGACATTGCGTGAGCTCGGTGCGGGCGCCGACGAATCGCGGCGGCTGCTCAGCCAGTACACCGCGGCGGCGATCGCGTCGACATGGCCCAGGGAGCCGGCGCCGAGCGGCGACTATCCGCGCGACCTGGGACCGCCCGGCACGCCGGAGAGACTCGAAAACGTGCGGCTGGGCGACATGCTGACCTTGGTGGGGCGGCAGTTGAGCGAATTGCGCCCGCCCGATCCGCTGCAGCAACGCGCGCTCGACGATGCGCTGTCGAGATACCGGCGGGTCGTCGATGCGCGTTGGAAAATCATCGAGGAAGCGCACAGTTCGATTTCGCAGCCGTTCTTCAAGACGCTGACGTTCTGGCTCGGCGTGATCTTTTTGAGCTTTGGGTTGATCGCGCCGCGCAACGCGCTGGCGCTGGTGACGATCATGCTCGGAGCGGTGTCGATTGCTTCGGCAATCTATGTGATTGTCGATCTCGATTCACCATTTACCGGGCCGATCGTGATTTCGAGCATGCCGCTCAGAGATACGTTGGCGCATTTGCGGCGGTGAATCGGTAACGAATGCCGTTGCGGCATGGCAAAGCAATGGTCGACAAAAAAGCCCGCGTCCTGGTGGAGGCGGGCCTTCATGTTTTGACCGGCAAAAACGGATGGAAGGATTAGAACGGGATATCGTCATCCATCTCGTCGAACCCACCGCCAGCCGGCGCGCTTGGACGGCTCGCGCCGCCACCACCGCCGCTGCCGCCACGAGAGCCGCCGCCCGACGACATCGCACGGCCGCCGCCGCCACCACCACCGCCACCGCCACCACTACGCTCGGACGGCTCGCCGCGGCTATAGCCGCCTTCATCGCCGCCCATCGACGCGCCGCCACGGCCGCCGAGCATCTGCATCTGTTCCGCGACGATTTCGGTCGAGTAACGATCGGTGCCGTCCTGAGCCTGCCACTTGCGGGTGCGGATGCGCCCTTCCAGATAAACGGACGAGCCTTTTTTCAGGTATTCGGAAACGATCTCCGCAAGGCGGCCGAAGAACGCAACGCGATGCCACTCGGTGGCTTCCTTCATTTCGCCCGATGCCTTGTCCTTATAGCGGTCCGTCGTTGCAAGGCGGATGTTCGCCACTGCGTCGCCGCTCGGAAGATAACGGACTTCCGGATCGGCTCCGAGGTTGCCGACGAGAATAACCTTGTTCACGGATGCCATGAATTTCTCCTGTTGATTCCATTGCCGGCGGCGCGGCACTGCGGTTCGTGTCTCATGGCCGGCAGGCCTTGGACCAGGAAGCGCCTCTGCCCGCCGCCGGGTGAGTTCTGGATGACCGGGGCCCTGCCCCCAACTGCGCCGCGTTATGCCTTACGCGGCGGCTGTTTCATCTTCGCGGCGATTATAAGCCAGCAGAACACCAGCCCCGAACAGGCAAAAAACACCGCGCTTTGCCCATCTGCTTTCAGCAGCCAGCCGCCGATCATCCCGCCCATTGCAAGACCGATCGACTGGGTCGTGTTGTAGACGCCGGCCGCCGCGCCCTTGCGGGTACCGGGCGCCAGTTTCGAGACCAGCGAAGGCTGCGACGCCTCGAGAATGTTGAAGCCCAGAAAGTAGACAAACAGGATCGCCGCCACACTCAGAATGGTATGCGCGGTCACGCCCAACAACAACTGACCGATCAGGATAAGACCGATCGCCGACAGCAGCACGATCTTCATCTTGCCGCGCTTTTCCGCGGCGATGATCGCCGGCACCATCATCACGAACGACAGGCCCATCACCGGCAGATACACCTTCCAGTGCGACGCGACGGGGAGGCCGCCCGCTTCGAGAATGCGCGGCACGACGAGGAACAACGCGGTTTGCGTCGCGTGCAGCACCAGCACGCCGAAGTTCAACCGCAGCAGTTCGACGTTGTGCAGCACTTCGGCGAACGGCGCGCGCACATGCACCGGCTTCGGCGCATCGGGCACGACCCACAGCACGATGCCAACCGCCAGAATCGCGAACACGCCGACCAGCGTGAAGAGGCCGCTCATGCCGAGCCACTGGAACACGATCGGCGCACCGACGATCGCGACCGCGAACGATATGCCAATGCTGCCGCCGACCATCGCCATCGCCTTGGTGCGATGTTCCTCGGACGTGAGATCGGCGATGAACGCGATCACCGCCGACGACACCGCGCCCATCCCCTGAATCACCCGGCCGACGATGATCCACGTCATGTCGTGCGCGCCCGCCGCGACGAAGCTGCCCAGCGCGAAGATCAGCAGGCCCGTCGCGATGACCGGCTTGCGGCCGATCTTGTCGGAGATCCAGCCGTAGAAGATATAGAGCATCGACTGCGTGACGCCGTACGCGCCGAGCGCCACACCGACGAGCAGCACGTTCTCGCCGCCGGGGATGGTCTTCGCGTAGACCGAGAACACCGGCATGATCATGAACAGACCCAGCATGCGCAACGCGAAGATGGCGGCAAGCGACACGGTCGCGCGCAGTTCGGGCGCGCTCATGCGTGTGGAGACGGCGGATGGATTGGACATCGGAAGCGTTGTCTGAATGAGCTGTGCGGCGCGCGGTGCGGCGCGCCCGAGGGGACAGCCATGGCCGTCAGGACAGGCGGCGCGGGAGAGCGGGCACCCCGGGCGACGACAGGGCGGCGGCTTCGTGGCGCCGGAATCTGCCGCACGCCACCCGCACTCACGACACCTTGTACTTGCGGAAAACGGCCCCAGTTGGACCACTTCCCCGCGGCGTCGAACCGCCGTCTTTGAACCTGCCCAGAGCTTGCCCTCGCGCGTTGTTCCTGCTGTCAGGAAGGCGTAACGGCGGTCTGGAAAAGTCGTTATAGTAGCAGGTTTGGCCTCCTCCTCTTTCCGCAGTTCATGGAATAAATCCGTGGAACAAATCCGTATTCGTGGGGCTCGCACCCACAACCTGAAGAACGTCAATCTCGACTTACCGCGTCACAAGCTCGTTGTAATTACGGGGCTTTCCGGCTCCGGTAAATCGTCGCTGGCGTTCGACACGCTCTATGCGGAAGGACAGCGGCGCTACGTCGAAAGTCTGTCCGCCTACGCCCGCCAGTTCCTGCAACTGATGGAAAAGCCGGACGTCGATCTGATCGAAGGGCTGTCGCCCGCCATTTCGATCGAACAGAAAGCCACCTCGCACAATCCGCGCTCGACGGTCGGCACCGTCACCGAAATCCACGACTACCTGCGTTTGCTGTTCGCGCGGGTCGGCACGCCGTATTGCCCGGACCACGAAATTCCGCTCGAAGCGCAAAGCGTGTCGCAGATGGTTGACGCGGCGCTCGCGCTGCCGGAGGAAACCCGCCTGATGATCCTTGCGCCCGTCGTGGCGGACCGCAAGGGCGAGCACACCGAACTGTTCGAGGACATGCAGGCGCAGGGTTTTATCCGTTTTCGCGTGCGCTCGGGCGGCGGCACCGCCAACGAAGGCACCGCGAAAATCCATGACGTCGACTCGCTGCCGAAGCTGAAGAAGAACGACAAGCACACGATCGACGTCGTGGTGGACCGTCTGCGGGTGCGTCCGGACATGAAGCAGCGCCTCGCCGAATCGTTCGAAACGGCGCTGCGTCTCGCCGACGGCCGTGCGATCGCGCTCGAAATGGATACGGACAGGGAGCACCTGTTCAGCTCGAAGTTTGCCTGCCCGATCTGCTCGTATTCGCTGCAGGAACTCGAACCGCGCCTGTTCTCGTTCAACAACCCGATGGGCGCGTGCCCGGAGTGCGACGGCCTCGGCCAGATCACGTTCTTCGATCCGAAGCGGGTGATCGCGCATCCGTCGCTGTCGCTGGCGGCGGGCGCGGTAAAGGGCTGGGACCGGCGCAACCAGTTCTACTTCCAGATGCTGCAGAGCCTCGCGGCGTTCTACGAGTTCGATATCGATACCGCCGTCGAGGATCTGCCGGAGAAAGTCCGCAAGATCCTGCTGTACGGCTCGGGCAAGCAGGAGATTCCGTTCTCGTACATCAACGAGCGCGGCCGCACGTCGGTGCGCGAGCACGTGTTCGAAGGGATCATCCCGAATCTGGAGCGGCGCTACCGCGAGACCGATTCGTCCGCGGTGCGCGAGGAACTCGCGAAGTATCAGAACAACCAGTCGTGTCCGGCCTGCGCGGGCACGCGGCTGCGCCGCGAAGCGCGTTTCGTGCGCGTCGGCATGGACGGCGACGCGCGCGGCATCTATGAGATCAGCGGCTGGCCGTTGCGTGACGCGCTCGGCTACTTCCAGACACTGCGCCTCGAAGGGTCGAAGCGCGAGATCGCCGATAAGGTGGTGAAGGAAATCGTCGCGCGTCTGATGTTCCTGAATAACGTCGGGCTGGATTACCTGTCGCTCGAACGCAGCGCGGAAACGCTGTCGGGCGGTGAAGCGCAGCGCATCCGGCTCGCGTCGCAGATCGGCTCGGGCTTGACCGGCGTGATGTACGTGCTCGACGAACCGTCGATCGGTCTGCATCAGCGCGACAACGACCGGCTGATTTCGACGCTCAAGCACCTGCGTGATCTCGGCAATTCGGTGATCGTCGTCGAGCACGACGAGGACATGATCCGCATGGCCGACTACGTGGTCGACATGGGCCCGGGCGCGGGCGAGCACGGCGGCATGGTGATCGCCGAGGGCACGCCGAAAGAGGTGCAGAAGAGCGCCGCGTCGCTGACCGGCCAGTACATGTCCGGTGCGCGCACGATCGAGTTTCCCGATGAGCGCAAGGACCCCGACGAGCGGCGCCTGCGCATCGTCGAGGCGCACGGCAACAATCTGCGCAATGTCACGTTGGATCTGCCGGTCGGCCTGCTCACCTGCGTGACCGGCGTGTCTGGCTCGGGCAAGTCGACGCTGATCAACGACACGCTGTATCACGCGGTCGCGCATCACCTGTATGGCTCGGCCGCGGAGCCGGCGCCGTACGAATCGATCGAGGGCCTCGAACACTTCGACAAGGTGATCAACGTCGACCAGTCGCCGATCGGCCGCACGCCACGCTCGAATCCGGCCACCTATACGGGCCTTTTCACGCCGATCCGCGAGCTGTTTTCGGGGGTGCCGGCGGCCAAGGAACGCGGCTACGATCCGGGCCGCTTCTCGTTCAACGTGAAGGGCGGGCGCTGCGAATCCTGCCAGGGCGACGGCGTGCTGAAGGTCGAAATGCACTTCCTGCCGGACGTATACGTGCCGTGCGACGTCTGCCACGGCAAGCGCTACAACCGCGAAACGCTCGACGTCCAGTACAAAGGCAAGAACATCAGCGAAGTGCTCGACATGACGGTCGAACACTCGTACGAGTTCTTCAAGGCGGTGCCGGTCATCGCGCGCAAGCTCAAAACCTTGCTGGACGTGGGTCTGGGCTATATCCGGCTCGGCCAGTCGGCCACCACGCTGTCGGGCGGCGAGGCGCAGCGGGTCAAGCTGTCGCTGGAACTGAGCAAGCGCGACACCGGTCGCACGCTATATATCCTTGACGAACCGACCACGGGGCTGCATTTTCACGACATCGCGCTGCTGCTCGAGGTGATCCACCGGTTGCGCGACCAGGGTAATACCGTCGTGATCATCGAACATAATCTCGATGTAATTAAGACCGCCGACTGGGTCATCGACCTCGGACCGGAAGGCGGCGCCGGCGGCGGGCAGATCATCGCTCAAGGCACGCCGGAGCAGATTGCGAAGTCGAAGGCAAGTTTTACCGGCAAATATCTGGCGCCGTTGTTGAAACGCGCCGCCGCCATCAAGTAACGCTGCACTACAGAGGTTGGAGACGGGATAAGCCATGGCCAAGCGGAATCAGGCGCGCGAAGAAGAGCTGGTGCAGGACCTGCGCCCGCGCCCGGTCAGGCTGACCAGCGACATGAGTCTGCCGAAGTTGTCGGCGGTCGAGATCGGCAGCTATGTGGTGACGTTGTTCGGCATGTGGGCGGTGATCCAACTGCATCTGCTGGGCGCGCTGCTTGCCGGGCTGCTGGTGTTTCAGCTCGTGCACATGATCGCGCCGCGCATCGAGCGTCACATGTCGAGCAAGCGGGCGCGCTGGCTGGCGGTAGTGTTCCTGTCGGCGGTGATCGTCGGCGCGTTGACCGGCATCACGCTCGGCATCCTGTCGCGCATCGAGAACGATGTGCCGAGCGTGCAGAATCTGCTCGATCAGGCGATGCAACTGATCGACGAGGCGCGCGGGCGGATTCCGCAATTCGTCGCCAGCTATCTGCCGGTCGACACCGAGCAGATGAAAGCGCGCGCTGCCGAACTGATGCAGACCCACGCGAACATGCTGCAGCAGGGCGGCACCACCGCGGCGCGCGGGTTCACCCACGTGCTGCTGGGCATGGTCATTGGCGCGATCATCGCGGTCGGCGCGCAGACCCAGGTGCAGCGGCTACCGTTGTCCACCGCGTTCGTCACGCGCGTCACGCGTTTCGCCGACGCATTCCGCCGCATCGTGTTCGCGCAGGTAAAAATCTCCGCGCTCAACACGGCCTTCACGGCGATCTTCCTGCTGGTGATCCTGCCGGCCTTCCACGACACGCTGCCGCTGTCGAAAACGCTGGTGCTCGTCACTTTCATCGTCGGGCTGCTGCCGGTGATCGGCAATCTGATCTCGAACACGATCATCGTCGCGGTCGCGCTGTCGGTGAGCTTTCCGGCGGCGGTCATGTCGCTCGTGTTCCTGATCCTGATTCACAAGCTCGAGTACTTCCTGAATGCGCGAATCGTCGGCGGACAGATCGAGGCACGCGCGTGGGAGTTGCTGATCGCGATGCTCGTGATGGAAGCGGCGTTCGGCATCACCGGGGTGATCGCAGCGCCGATTTTTTATGCGTATATCAAGCGCGAGCTGATTTACTTGCGGCTGGTGTGAGCGTTTTCCGGCTGACGGCCCGGCCGCGGAAGCGAAGCGGCACTACATGGCCGCTTTTGTATGTCTGCCGCATGAGAGCAATTCCCGTTTCATGACGCTTCGGGCAGCGTCCCTCAGCAGTGCGGAGAGAGAAAAACGCGCCGGCCTCGACCGGCGCAATTTGTTAACGGAACACAACCGTCTTGCTGCCGTTCAGCACCACGCGATGCTCGACGTGCCACTTCACCGCGCGCGCGAGCGTCACGCATTCGACGTCACGGCCGATTGCGGTCAGTTGCTCGGGCGTCATGCTGTGGTCCACGCGCTCGACTTCCTGCTCGATGATCGGACCTTCGTCGAGATCGGTCGTTACATAGTGGGCGGTCGCGCCGATCAGCTTCACGCCGCGGTCGAACGCCTGGTAGTACGGCTTAGCACCCTTGAAGCTCGGCAGGAACGAGTGATGGATGTTGATCGCGCGGCCGGCCAGCGCCTCACACAGATCCGGCGACAGAATCTGCATGTAGCGCGCGAGCACGACGAGATCGGCCTGATGCTCGTTGATCACGCCCAGCACGCGTGTTTCCTGGGCGGCCTTCGCATCCGGCGTGCCGCCAGCCAGCGGAAAGTGATGGAACGGAACGTCATAGCTCGCGGCGAGCTGGTAGAACTCCTTGTGGTTCGAAATGATCGCCGCAATCTCGATGTTGAGCTGACCGGTGCGGTAGCGGAACAGCAGGTCGTTCAGGCAGTGGCCGATCTTCGACACCATGATCACGACGCGCGGCTTCACCGACGCGTCGTGCAACTCCCAGCGCATACCGAACTGCTCGGCAAGCGGCGTGAACGACGCGCGCAGCGTGTCGAGGCCCGGATCGCCGCCTACCTGCTGAAAGTGCACCCGCATGAAGAATTCGCCGGTGCCGCTGTCGCCGAACTGCGCGGAGTCGAGAATATTGCTGCCGCGCTCGAATAGAAAACCCGACACGGCGTGAACGATGCCGGGCCGGTCGGCGCATGACAGTTTGAGGATAAAGCTGTGATCGGTCGACATGACCTCGGTGACTCCCTTCTTCAATGCATGGTTTGTTTCAGTTGGGCGCTCGGGTGTGCGCCGCCTGCTTCAGGTGATCAACGGTGTCACCGCGTGCTGAGGCCCGCGTCGTTCCGGCAACCGCCCCGCTCGATCTGCCTTCAGCCCATCGGTGGCGGCGGCGCGAACAACGCATCGATGCCCGCGCACGCGTCCTCATCGATCCAGCGGCGTCGCAGCATGCAATCGAGCGTGGCCAGGCTCGCATCCACCGTCATCGCGCCTTGCTCGATCCAGCTCGCGACTTCGTCGATGCGCGCAAGCCGGTGTTCGCCCACTTCTCCATCCTGATTACTGGGCACGAAGTCAGCGGGCAACGCGAGGTCGTAGATGAAAATCTGCTCGGCTTGCGTGCCTTCCGGCAGCGATTGCAGCACGTGCGCGGTACGGCCAGCGACCGCGCGCGCGGCGATCTCCGCCGCAATACCCGCTTCTTCCCAGCATTCCTTGACGATCGTCTCGCTGACGCCGAAGCCCCAGCCGATCCCGCCCGCGACGACGTTGTCGAGCATGCCCGGGTCGGTCGCCTTGGTGTCGCTACGGCGCGCGATCCACAATTGCGGCGCGCCGCCATCCGCGTATTCTACGACGCCGTTCAGATGCACTGCGTAGGTCATCGTGCCGAAGAAGCGCGACGCCGCGCGTTCGATATACGCGAGCGGCGGCGCATCGAACGCATTGCGGATCGCGTACGTCTCGTTGCGCCAGCCCGGAATGCGGCCCTCCGCGGCAAGCGCGCCGATCGGCGACTCGAGCGCCGCGCTGCGCCGCTCGGCAGTGTCGAATGCGCGCGCAAGTGTCACCTGCGTATCGCCGATCTCGAACACCTCGGGCCAGCGCACGAGCAACGCCACGTCGCGTTCGCGAATCCAGCCGACCTGTTCGGCGCCGATCAGAAACGGCCGATGCGCACTCGCGTCGAAGCGGCGTGCGGCGGTGATGCAAGGCAAAGTCATTGGAAACTCCAAACTGTCCGGCTGCGCGGCGAAGGCGGCGCAGCGAACGCAGTCGTCTGAATAGCGCGCGTCGGTCGTGGGTCGGTCGTGCCCCGGTCGTAGGTCGGCCGCACATCAGTCGCGCAGCGCGACCCGAATCCCGATTGCGATGAACGTTGCGCCGGCCACGCGGTCGAGCCACACGCCCACGCGAGGCCGGCGCCTCAACCAGCTGCCGATGATCCCCGCGCACACGCCGAACAGCGAAAACACCACGACTGTCTGCAGCATGAACAGCACGCCCAGCTCGAGCATCTGCACCGCCACGCTTTGCGTACCGTGCGGCTGCACGAACTGCGGCAGGAACACGACGAAGAACAGCGTGACCTTCGGATTCATCAGGTTGCCGAGCACACTCTGGCGAAACACCGCCGAAAGCGGCTGCGGCGGGCGCTGATGCGCGGTCGCGAGCCCCTGGCTACGCAGCGCCTTGATGCCGATCCACACCAGATAAGCGGCGCCGGCAAGTTTGATCGCCTGGAACGCGAGCGGCGACGACCGCAGCAACGCGGCGACGCCCAGCGCCGCGAGCGTCGTATGAAACGTGATGCCGGCGGCAAAGCCGAGCGCCGCGACGAAGCCAGCCGCGCGGCCCTGTGAGATTCCACGCGCAAGCACCTGGAGATTGTCCGGACCGGGCGCCACGGTGATCGCGATCGATGTGGCGAGAAACAGCAGGAAGTTGGGCATTGTTATGACCTTCTCGTTGGACGGCAGGGAGCTGCTTGTCAGCGTGGGCGTTCAGCGTTCGTGTTAAGCCTTACCTGTCAGCGCTATGTGGCCTGTGAGAACTGGCCGCTCGCGTGGCGAAAAATTCTCCGCTGCGCGCCGCGCGTTGCGACGTGTCCGTCGCGCGTCGCACGCACGACGTGGCGACCAAACCCGCGCAACACCGCGAGCGCCGCACTCCGTTTCCCGCACGGCGCCACACCCGTTCAATGACCGCCGAAACTCGTCACGGTATAGAGCATGAGCCCACCGTCGCGCAACAGCGTCGAACCACCCAGGTCGGGCAAATCGACGATGGCCCCGCCTTCCACGACCAGCGCGCCAAGCCGCTCGAGCAACAGCTTGCCGGCCATCATCGTACCGCCGGTCGCGATCAGATCGTCGATGATCACGATGCGATCGCCCGGCCCGCACGCGTCCTCGTGAATCTCGACGGTCGCGGCGCCGTACTCGAGCTCATACGACTGCGAGATCCGCTTGTAGGGCAGCTTGCCCGCCTTGCGGATCGGAATGAAGCCGACGCTCAACTCGTGCGCGATGATCGGCCCGATGATGAAACCGCGCGCGTCGAGCCCGGCGATGTAATCGAGCTTCGCGCCGATATAGCGCTGCACGAACAGATCGATCAGCACACGCAGCGACTTTGGCTCGCGCAGAAGCGGCGTGATGTCGCGGAACTGCACGCCCGGCTGCGGCCAGTCGGGCACCGTGCGGATATGGCTTCTGATGTAGTCGGCCGCATCGCGCGGCGCGCTCTCGAGCGCGTTGGACATAACGTCTCCGGATGGACCTCGATGGGTCCGGTGAAAAGCTTGAACGAGGCGGGCCCGCTCAAACGGGTTCGCCTTAGTGGCTCGCCCCGGCGGCCACCGGGGTGGCCACCTCAGTGGCTACTTCATGCCGCCGCGGCGCCCGCGCGGCGATGCTTCGACAGCCGTTCCTCGGCTTGCGCCAATTGTTCGGGCAGACCGCGCAGTACGACGATGTCGCTCGCGCGCAATTTCGTGGACGGATCGGGTTCGACGCCGCGGATGCCATGCCGGCGGATGGCGGTCACGTCGACGCCGAGCTCGAACAGGCCGAGTTCGGCGAGCGTGCGGCCCACCGCGTCCGCGCTCGCATCGACCGGGACCGATTGTAGCCGCACCTGTTCGTGGCCGTCGTCGTCATCGATGTCGTCCGCGCCGTGGAAATAGCCGCGCAGCAGCGAATAGCGCTCGTCGCGCATCTCCTCGACGCGCCGCACGACGCGCCGCATCGGCACGCCCATCACGACCAGCGTGTGCGACGCGAGCATCAGACTGCCCTCGACGATCTCCGGGATCACCTCGGTCGCGCCCGCGGCCAGCAGCTTTTCCAGATCGGCGTCGTCGACGGTGCGCACGATCACCGGCAGCGTCGGCTCCATCTCGTGAATGTTGTGTAGCACGCGCAATGCCGACGGCGTGTTCGCGTAGGTAATGGCGATCGCTGCCGCGCGGTGCAGGCCCGCGGCAAGCAGCGACTCACGCCGCCCGGCATCGCCGAATACCACCGATTCGCCGGCCGCCGCGGCAGCGCTGACGCGATCCGGATCGAGGTCGAGCGCGACATACGACAAGCCTTCATGTTCGAGCATGCGCGCGAGGTTCTGCCCGGCCCGGCCGTAACCGCAGATGATCACGTGGCCGCTCTGTTTCAGGCTTTGCGTCGCGATGCGCGTCATCTGCAACGACTGCATCATCCATTCGGTCGACGACAGCCGCAGCACGATGCGATCGGCGTTCTGGATCATGAACGGTGCGGCGAGCATCGACAGCAGCATCGCCGCGAGAATCGCCTGCAACAGCGTCGCGTCGACCAGATGCCGGTCGAGAATCAGGTTCAGCAGCACGAAGCCGAACTCACCCGCCTGCGCGAGACCGATACCCGTACGCATCGCGACGCCGGGGGTCGCGCCGAACACCCGCGCGAGGCCGGTAATCATGACCGCCTTCAGCAGCACCGGGCCGACGAAGAAGCCGAGCACGATGAGCGGGTGCTCCCAGATCACGCGCGGATTCAGCAGCATCCCGGTGGTCACGAAGAACAGCCCGAGCAACACATCGCGAAACGGCTTGATGTCCTCTTCGACCTGGTGCCGGTAGGGCGTCTCGGCGATCAGCATGCCGGCGATGAACGCGCCGAGCGCGAGCGATAGCCCGAACTTATCGGTGATGAACGCGGCGCCGAGCGTGACCAGCAGCAAATTGAGGACGAACAGCTCCTGCGAGCGGCGCCGCGCGACCACGTTGAACCAGCGCGTCATGAAGCTCTGGCCGACGATCAGCAGCAGCGCCAGCGCGATGACGATCTTGATCGCCGCGATGCCGAGCGCGCTGACGAGGTTCTCCGAGCGCCCGCCGAGCGCGGAAATAATGATCAGCAGCGGCACCACCGCGAGATCCTGAAACAGCAGCACACCGAAGATGTTGCGGCCGTGCTCAGTCTCGATTTCGAGCCGCTCCGCGAGCATCTTGCTGACGATCGCAGTGGACGACATCGCGAGCGCGCCGCCGAGTGCGACGCTCGCCTGCCACGTGATATGCACCCAGCGCTCGAGCGCGAAGCCGAGCGACACCGCGACCGCGACCGTGCCGATCACCTGTAGCAGGCCGAGACCGAACACGAGCCGGCGCATCGAGCGCAGCTTGGCCAGCGAGAACTCGAGTCCGATCGAGAACATCAGGAACACGACGCCGAATTCGGCGAGATTCTGCGCGCCCGCCGAATCGGGGATCACGCCGAAAGCATGCGGCCCGACGAGGATGCCGACCGTCAGATAGCCGAGCATCGGCGGCAGGTTCAGAAAGCGAAAGATGACCACGCCCGCCACCGATGCCAGCAGCAGGAACAGCGTCATCTCGAGCGGGGAAATCATCGGCAAAAACGCATGGGTGAAGCGTCCTCGTTCGTCAGCGGAACCACGCACGAAAACGCCCGTGCGACGTGGTTGAGGGGCCGGTAAAAAGCTGCCTGGAAACAGCTGCCGGCAGGCTCAAAAAAAGAGATTGTCGACAGGTTGATGAGGTCAGCGGCGCGGCACAGCAGGCCCGGCGCGGCGAACAGGCGCCTTTGCTATACTCCGCGCATGATAGCGAAAATCAATGGCGACAGGGCACTCACGCTTGCTCGCGACGTGCTTGACATCGAAGCCGACGCCGTGCGCGCGCTTCGCGACCAGCTCGACGACGATTTCGTCGGCGCGGTCGATTTCATCCTGGGTTGCCGCGGGCGCGTGGTCGTCTCCGGCATCGGCAAATCGGGCCACGTGGCCCGCAAGCTCGCAGCGACGCTGGCGAGCACCGGCACCCCCGCATTCTTCGTGCATCCCGCGGAAGCGAGCCACGGCGACCTGGGCATGGTCACCGCCGACGACGTCTTCCTCGCGCTATCGAACTCCGGTGAAACCGAAGAACTGGTGGCGATCCTGCCGCTCATCAAGCGCCTCGGCGCGAAGCTGATCGCGATGACGGGCCGCCCGTCGTCGAGTCTCGCGAAGCTGGCCGACGTGCATCTGAATTCCGCGGTCGCGAAAGAAGCCTGTCCGATGAACCTCGCGCCCACCGCGAGCACCACCGCCGCGCTCGCGCTCGGCGACGCCCTTGCGCTCGCGGTGCTCGATGCGCGCGGCTTCGGCCGCGACGATTTCGCGCGCTCGCATCCGGGCGGCGCGCTCGGCCGGCGCCTGCTCACCTATGTGCGCGACGTGATGCGCACCGGCGACCAGTTGCCGAGAGTGACACCCGAGGCCACCGTCAGCGAGGCGCTGTTCCAGTTGACCGCGAAGCGCATGGGTATGACGTCGGTCGTCGATCACGACGAGCGCGTCGTCGGCATCTTCACCGACGGCGACTTGCGCCGCGTGCTCGAACGCGATGGCGATTTCCGCCAGTTGTCGATCGCCTCGGTGATGACCGCCGGCCCGCGCACGATCGGCCCGGATCATCTGGCGGTCGAAGCGGTGGAATTGATGGAGCGCCATCGCATCAATCAGTTGCTGGTCGTCGACGAAGCGGGCAAGCTGATCGGCGCGCTGAACATGCACGACCTGTTCTCGAAGAAGGTGATCTGATGGCCGTCGCTCCTCCCACCGCTACCGAACGCGCGAGCCGCGTGAAGCTGATGATTTTCGACGTCGACGGCGTGCTGACCGACGGCGGGCTGCTGTTTACGGCGGAAGGCGACACGATGAAGGGTTTCAACTCGATGGACGGCCACGGCATGAAGCTGCTGCGCCAGGCCGGCATCGAAACGGCGATCATCACCGGGCGCAAGTCGGGCATC
>NZ_DASXHN010000430.1:0-20586 GCF_036488505.1 Paraburkholderia sp.
CCAACGGTCCCCGTACCTTTTCTTTGCCACCGCGTTTGGCGATGCCGCCGCCCGGCGAGGAAAGGTTTATGTGGTCGATGATGTACCTTGCCGATCGAGGCTTTTTCGTCTTCGGGGAAATCTTCGTGCGAAGGTGCTCGAGGTACTGTTTCCATGCTTCGCCGACCGTCACGTCTTGACGCTTCTTGGCTGTCTGCCGCGCTTCGTGCGCTGCCTTCTGCTCGGCCTCATGTTCCCGCGGATCGATGCCGCTGTCGATGAGCGTCTGGAGACTTCGCGCTCGTTCCTGCGCTCGATCGATCGTCCAACTCCTCGGATCGCCGATCGTGATCCGTACGGTCGAACCATGCATCTTGCTTTGGAAAATGTAAGACTTCGCTCCGGCAACCGTGGCCCGCAAGCCGAGTCCGGGAGTCTTGCTGTCCCAGAGAAACGACTGCTCTACGGGGTTTCCCTTTTCGGTGAATCTGCCGGGTTCGCAGCGATGCGCTTCTACACGAGCCGCCGTGAAATTGACCTTCGCCATCCAACCTCCTCGTTATGTGGGCGGTGGTTCGTGTAACCGCCCATGTAACCCGCCATGTAACCAAATTATGCGGCAGTAGAGGTATGTCGATCAACATTAATATGCAGTTGATGGGAAAATTATCGTTGTAATACAATGGCTTGCGGATCTATGTCAATCTAAATCCATCTCAAGAAATGTCGACTTGTTCGTATTCGCAATGCGAAGGTCGGGAGTTCGATCCTCCTCCTCCCACGAATCTTTCTCTCATTGATGGGCAAGGCAATCTTGCTCAAATCGTCGCAGGATATGGCTCGGCGTCCCGAATTGGTGTCCCAAATCAATCCGGAGAGCGGCCTTCAAACTTCCCACACATCTTCACCGCAACCGTTACGGCACGCTGTATTTCCGGCTAACCATTCCGGTAGACTTGCGCCCAAACATCGGACAGGCGGAGATCTACCGCAGTCTGCGCACAGCCAGCGTTCGGCATGCCGCCGATAGCGCCCAGACCCTCAGAATCGCGCTACAGCGGCTTTTCGAGGAGTTGAAGGCTATGGGCGGGGAAGGGGTGGACGAGAACGTCCAAGCAGCGCTGCGCGCAGTCATCGAGAATCGAAAGCGCCAAGCACGAGATATGGAAGTGCGGGAAGAACTGGAGCAGCAGGTTTCTCGGATGAAGTCCGACCAGTTCCGCATGGAGTCCGAGCACCGCCGCATGTTGGGGGCCGCGCAGGCTGCACACGCGAACGCTGTCGCGCAAGCACTTGAGTCCGCTATCGGGTCCGCCGAATCAAGGCAGCGCGTGCAGCCGTGCGTGATGCTGTCGGACGCGATTGAAGAGTTCGCTCGATTCAAGCTGGCTAAAAAAGTATGGCGGGGTAGGACAGAAGGAAAGATGCGTGCGGCGCTCGATCTTTTCCCGCGAGGCGTTGGCGACGAGCTTCGATGATCCCAGGCCCGCAACCATCGAATCTCGTTGCGAGTTTGAATCGATGGACCGACTGTGCCGCAATTCGTCATCGAATTTTGCTGGATAACGCCGCGAGGCTCTATGGCTTCGTCGTTGAATGACGAACTGCGAGTTGTCCAGGACCGTTTGGCGTGGAGCGCATGTGGGCCGCAATCGGGCAAAGCAGTGCTTTCCTGTCGATTGCGCTCGACCACGCTTACTGCATGTGAGACCGCCATCGACGGAGATGGACCGACTGCCACATCTGCGCCTCGATCTCTCCGCCAGCTATTCACTACACCCGCAACGCCGCGCGCAACCGTTCAGGCGACAGCGGCAGATCCCTGAAGCGCTGGCCGGTCGCGTTCGCAATCGCATTCGCGAGCGCGGCCGGCATCGGCCCTTGCGATGCTTCGCCCACGCCGAGAAATGGCGCGCCCGGCTGGTCGATCAGATCGACGTCGATCACCTTCGGCACCGAAGAAAACCGCAGGATTGGATACGTGCTCCAGTCGAAACTCGTGATCGTGTGCTCGTCGAACGTCGTGCTTTCGAATAGCGTCCAGCTTGCCGACTGGATGATGCCGCCTTCGACCTGGTTGCGCACGCCGTCGGGGTTCACGATCTGTCCGCAATCGATCGCGCACGCCACGCGTTCTATCGTCACGTACCCGGTTTCGCGTTCGACGGAAACCTCGATCGCCAGCGCGCAGTACGCCATCAGGTTCTTGTACATCGCGAACGAGAAACCGACGCCGCGCAACGGTGCACTGACGTGCCCGCGGTGCGGCCAGCCGAAACGTTGCGCGGCCCGTTCGATCACCGCGCGTGCACGCGGATCGTCCAGATGCCTGAGACGGAATTCGACCGGATCGATCCGCGCGGCAAGCGCCAGTTCGTCGACGAAGCTCTCGATCGAAAACACGTTGTGATATGCGCCGAGCGAGCGCATTGCCGATACGCGAACCGGCATGTCCGGCAAGAAGTGGTACTGCACATACACGTTCGGCAAGCGATACAGCGGAATGCTGTTGCGGTCGCCGCCGCCTTCCGGCATTGGGATAGGCTTCGGCGGCGCGGGCGTGAACGGCTTGGACAGCAACCATGTCGGCATGAAACGCCCGGCATTCTCGATGCGGTTGTTATGCGTGTTGCTCCAGATTTCGAACCTCCAGTCGACGATCTGCCCGTTCGCATCCAGCGACGCGCTGAGCTCGGTCGACATCGCCGGTCCGAACGGCTCCCACGTGTGTTCCTGCTCGCGCATCCATTGCACGCGAACCGGTCTACCCGGCACCGCGCGCGCGATCAACGCGGCGTCGGCGGCGACGTCGTCGGCGCCGTTGTGGCCATAGCAGCCGGAGCCCTCGACATGAATGCAGTGCACGCTCTCAAGCGGCATCGACAGCATTTCGGCCAGCCCTTTGCGCATCGGAAAAACGCCTTGCGTGTGAGTCCACACCGTCATTTTTCCGTTGTCGAGCCACGCGAGCGCGCACGATGGTCCGATCGAACCATGCGTCAGATACGGCTTCGTGAAGCGCGCTTGCAGTGTGCGCACGGCGGGCGCTGCCGCACCGCTCGTGTTCGCCACCGCGATCTCCCGCGCGGGCAGTTTGCGCAGTGTCTCGTGGATCGTCGCCTGGGCCGGAAGCGGCGGTCCGCTCTGCCATTTGGCGGCATCCGAGAGCGCGCGCATCGCGCGGATCGCGCGCCATTCGTCGTCGGCGACGACCGCCAGATAATTGCCGTCGTGTACGACAGCGATCACACCGGGCATCGCGCGTACCGGTGCGAGCTCCACCGACTTCAGCGTCGCCCCGTACGACGGCGGCCGTACCACGCGCGCATGCACCATGCCGGGCAGCTTCAGGTCCTGCACATAGGATGGCGCGCCCGTCACCTTGCCCGGAATATCCACCCGATGAACCGACTGGCCGATGATCCTGAACGTATGCGGATCCCTGGTCGGCACGCCAGGCTGCGCATTGCGATGCAGATCGACGCCGCTGACCGCTTCGCCGAACCCAAGGCGACGGCCATCGCCCGCGACGATTTCGCCGTTCTCCACCGTTAACGTCGCCGCGTCGACGTTCAGTCGCGTTGCCGCGGCTTCGAGCAGAAGCGCCCGCACCTGCGCGGTCGCATGGGCGATCGCGGTGCCACTGTCGGCGGTCGAATGGCTGCCCGCGGTGTAGCCTTCGTTCGGCGTCGCTTCGGTGTCCGCGGTGACAAGCGTGATGCGCTCGGGCGTCACGCTGAGCTGTTCGGCGGCGATCTGCATGAACGCGGTGCGAATGCCGGTGCCCAGTTCGGCCTTGCCGGTAAACACGGTGATACGGCTCGTCTCGTCGATCCTGACCCATGCGTCGAGCAGCGGCGACGTTTTCAGGCTGCCAGGCAGATTCGGCGCGGCCGCGGTGAAGGTGCCGGCTTCGGTCGTCGTGGTCTGCGCGAGCGCGCGCGCCGCCGGCAGCAGCGTGAAACCGACCATCACGCTGCCCGCCGCCAGAAAGCGGCGACGGCTGGCATTGTCGGGCCGGGTGCCAATGTCGTTCATGCGCGTGTCTTTCATGCGGGTCTCCCCGCCTGACGGATCGCGGCAAGGATCCGCATATGGGTGCCGCAGCGGCACAAGTTCGGCTCCATGTGCGCGCGGATCTGTTCATCGCTGGGTGACGGCACGCGTTCGAGCAGCGCCTGCGCGCGCATCACCATGCCGGCGATGCAGTAGCCGCACTGCGCCGCCTGCTGATCGATGAACGCCTGCTGCAGCTTGCCGGGTTTTTCCGTGCTGCCGAGTCCTTCGATCGTACGCACCGCCCGCGTGCCGATGGCCGCGACAGGCAGCAGGCACGAGAACACCGGCTGGTCACCGACGATGACCGTGCATGCGCCGCATTGCCCAAGGCCGCAGCCATATTTGGCGCCGTGCAGGCCGAGCTGGTTGCGCAATGCGTACAGCAGCGGCGTCGATGGATCGACATCGAGCTGATGCGACACGCCATTCACGGTCAGCGTGATCATGGTTCGTGGTTCTCCTTGCGCAGCCGCTCGACGTGCGATTCATCGAGCGCCCACGCCGGTTGGCTACTGAAGTTCGCACGCAGGAACGCGGCGATGTCGACGATCTGCGCGTCGGTGAACGTGCTGGCGAACGCTGGCATATAGACGCCGCGCGCGCTGCGCTCGGCGGGAATGCCGTCGAGAATCATCCGCAGCGCGTTGCGTGGATCTTGCGCGTTGACGGCCGTGCCGAGCGCGAGCGATGGCCGGCCGCCGAATGTGCTCATCGGCGCATGCGTTGCATGGCACGACGCGCACGCGGCTACGAACAGCACCGCGCCATTGCGGATGTGCGCGTTGTCGGCGGGTGCTGGATTCGTTTGCGAGGTCTGCACCGCATGCGCCGTTGCAGCGGCAGGCGAGCTCGCCGGCTTTTGCAGCGACAGCAGGTAGGCGGCCATCGCATCGACGTCGGTGTCCGACGCATCGGCGAGCGACTGCGTGACCGCGCGCATTGGGCCGGCCGCCGCGCCATGTTGGGTGGCTAAACCGGTGCGCAGATACGCGACGAGCTGTTCGTGCGTCCACGGCTGGGGCGCGTCCATCAGCGTGGTCAATGCAGGCGCTTCCCAGCCCTCGATCACGTTGCCGCCGAAGGCATCGCCGCTCTTTTCCGCGCCCAGCATATTCATCGGCGTGTGGCACGCGGCGCAATGCGCGGGCCCGTCGATCAGATATTTGCCGCGCGCGAGCTGTGCGTCGGGTGACGCGGGTGGTGATGAAGTCGACGCCTGCGCCGTGCCGTCCGCTTCGACACCGGGGTGCAGGAACAACAGGTTCCATACCGCGAGCAGCGGACGGAAAGCCAACGGAAACATCAGCCGGTTCGCGGGCGCGGTGGCCTGCACCGCATCGCGCGACATCAGATACGCGTAAAGCGCGGCGATGTCGGCATCCGTCATGTGCGTGAAGTGCGGGTATGGAAAGGCTGGATAGAGCAGATGGCCGTCACGTGACACGCCGCGCCGCATCGCGCGCGTGAAGTCGGCGAGTGTCCATGCGCCGATGCCGGTCTGACGATCGGGCGTGATGTTGGTCGAATAGAGGGTGCCGAACGGTGTCGCGAGTGGACGACCGCCCGCGAAAGGCGCATCGGGCTTTGCCGTGTGACAGACCGCGCAGTCGCCGATCGCGGCGAGATTCGCGCCGTGTTTGAGCAACGCCATCTGATCGGCGGGAGGCGGCCCCGGGTTCGCTGCCGTCGCATTGGCCGCTGACGCGGATTGCGGATCGACGAGCCAGTAACACGTCACTGCGATGAGCACAGCGCATATCAATAACGATGCCGCCAACCCGATCCTTCTGTTGCCCATCGCGTCCCCGTCGAAGCCTCGAACTCGCCGCAATGTATAGCACACGAAGACGTGATCGTGCTTTCGTTCAATGTGTCAGCGGCGCTATGAAGGACGCCGATGACGCGAAAGTGGCGCGAAGATGACGCGTGTCTGGCGCGCAAGATAGGCGCGCATGCAATCCAACGACAAGCAGGTATCGACGGCGCTGGAATGAAGCCACGAATCAGTCTGCAAACGCTCGGCGTCGGCGATCTGGAAGTGGTCTTACGGTCGCACCGTGACGGCTTGGGTTCGCCGGATCGAAGGCATGGTTGGCAGGGCGTTCGAACACGGCGCGGTGGCGTTCTTGCCGAGCACTGAGTTTTGCCGCATCGGTGTCGTGCCGATGACTGCGCTGCGGCGAGCGCAAGCAGCGGTATCGATCGGATGCGCGGCGCCGGCCGGCTGCCCGGGCGCCGCGAGCACGCGATCGAGGATTATTTCGGCGGCATCACCTGGCCGCGGATCTCGCCGTTCGGGTTCTGTTTGGTATGAACGTTGACATACATATCGCCGGCTTCGAATTCCTTCGCCTGCTCGGCCGTCAACGTCGCCTGGCCGGTGATCGGGCTCGCGACCGGCTTGCCTTTCTCGGAGATCCAGACCGCGACGCCGGCATTCTTGCCGGCCGGCGCCGGCGCGTGGAAGTGCGCCATCGTCGCGTCGCTCGACAGGCCGCTGAAGGTGACGTTCCAGGTCACCACCCGGGTTGCCGGATCATAGGTCAATGCGGCGCTGCCGCTGCCCTGCGTCTGCACCGGCGGCACCTGCTGCTCGCCGGTCAGCGGCACCGTAAACGAGACCGGTGCGGCCTGCGCGATGCCCAATGCGCCCGCGCACGCGACGCCGATCAAGGCCGAAAAAAGCGCTCGCCGTGTTGTCGAAATAGCCATTTGTATTTTCTCCAGTGGAGCAGGACGGGGACGACGCGCGCGTCGTGCCACGGCTGCGGGTTCCGAACGATTTTTTCAGCTTGCTGACGCTTGGTGCTGCTTTTGTGCTTCACGCTGCCCTCAGGCGAGAGACCCGAGGAGTCAGCGTTCGCCGAGTATAGACGTTCGTTGTGAAGCCAGCCGGCGATCCGGTGATCGCGAGATTCACCTGCTCGATGCCGCGACTGTGTTCAGTCGATGCCGCGGCGATCTCGGCCATGGTGCCGGTCTCGCGCACAACGGCCAGCGTTACTTCGCTCATCGTCTTGCCCGCTTCACCGGCGAGCGTCGAGCCGTCGCGGAGCCCGGTCCGCCGAGGGTCGCGATCAAATCCTTGGTCTGCATTGCTGGCAGCGGAACAAACGAACAAAGCAGGCCTTTTCGGCCGTTGGCGAGTCGGCCGCGTCTGCTACCCTAGCGGTTCACAGGTTGCGCACTCAGGGTAATTACCGAGGCGCGGCCGTTTCTCCCACGCGCGTGGTTCAGCGCATGTCAGAACGAACAGCGAATGGTGACGCGCCGACCGAACGCCGTGATTGCAATCAGCATCGTGCTAGCGGGCGCGATTCTGGCGATCGCTGCGCTGCTGCTTGCGCAGATGCGCGATGACGCACTGCGGCGCGCGCAGGACGCGGTGTTCAACGTGTCGCTGCTGGTCGAGCGCGATGTGTCGCGCAATCTGGAAATCTACGACCTGTCGCTGCGCGCGGTAATCGACGGGCTGAAGCAGCCCGGCGTGCTCGAGCTGCCGCCGGCGATGCGCCAGATGGTGCTGTTCGACGGCTCGATCAGCGCAAAAGACATTGGCTCGGTATTCGTACTCGACGAACACGGCAACGTGCGCTTCGATTCGCGGGGGGTGGTTGCAACGCCCGTCAATCTTGCCAACCGCGACTATTTCAAGGCGCACCGCGATTCAGCCGACGCCGGCCTCTTCATCAGCCATCCGTACAGCCCGGGTGGCGGCGTCGACGATCCGCGCATCGCGCTGAGCCGACGCATTTCGCGGCCGGACGGCAGTTTCGGCGGCGTGGTGGTCGGCACGTTGCGCCTCACGTATTTCCACCGGCTATTCGACGGCATGAAGCTCGGGCCGAGCGGCTCGATGGCGCTGATGCTCGCGGACGGCACGATGCTGATGCGGCGTCCCTTCGATCCGAAAATAATCGGCATCAACCTGGCCGGCACCGCCAACTACACGCGCTTCATCCAGCGGTCGAGCGGCGACTTCTTCGGCATGGCGGCGATCGACCACGTCGAGCGCTGGTACGCGTTCCGCCATATCGACGTCTATCCGCTGATCCTCGATGTCGCGTTGTCGACGCACGACATCTACGCCCAATGGCGACGGCGCGCGTGGGTCATCGGCACGCTGATCGGCGCGCTCGACGTGACGATCATCGCGCTCGCGATCCTGTTCTCGCAGCAGTTGCGGCGCCGTCGCCTGGCCGAAGAGGAACTGCGCGAACTGGCGCGCACCGACGGTCTGACCGGGCTGAACAACCGCCGCAGCTTCGAGGAGCACCTGAACGAAGAATGGCGCCGCGCGCAGCGTAGCGGCTTGCCGCTGTCGCTGCTGCTGATCGATGTCGACTATTTCAAGGGCTTCAACGACCTGTACGGCCATTCGGCGGGCGACGAAGCACTGATCGGCGTGGCGCGCTGTATCGGCGAGAGCGTGCGGCGTCCGGGCGACACGGCGGCGCGCTATGGCGGCGAAGAGTTCGCGGTATTGCTGCCCGAGACCAACGAGGCGGGCGCGCTGTGCATCGCCGGGAAGATTCGCGCGGCGGTCGAGGCGTTGCAGTGCCGCCATGTCGCGAGCGCGCATCATGTGCTGACGGTGAGCGTTGGGACGGCGACCGCTCACGGCCCGGCGCTCCCGACGCATCGCGCGATCGTCGATGCCGCCGACGAAGCGCTCTATCGCGCGAAACACGCGGGACGCAACCGCGCGGTCAGCTATCGGGCAGGGGCGGATGCCGCGCAACCCGATGGCGACGCCGTCACGCCGGACAACCAGCAGCAGCGCGCCGATTGACCGCTGGTCCACCTGCTTATCGAGCATCGGGTGCGTGCCAGCGCCGGGTCGCGCTTTTGAACCCCGCTTGTCAACCCCGCTTTTCTGCCGCGCTTTTGAGCCGGCCTTGTCAGTCCTTATTGCTCTCCGTAGACTCGCGCCTAACCTGCGGCCGCCACGCGATAGCGCGTGAGCCGCCCACCCATGCGCCGACCCCAGAGGAGAACCCCCGCGATGGCCGAGTCCTATTTCCCCCGCTGGCGCCGCCAGCCCGCCGCCGCCGAGGGCAGCATCGTCGGCATCGACGAACGGCTCGCGTGGCCGCAGATGTTCGCGATGGGCATCCAGCACGTCGTCGCGATGTTCGGTTCAACCGTGCTCGCGCCACTGCTGATGGGCTTCGATCCGAACCTGTGCATCTTCATGTCGGGGATCGGCACGCTGCTGTTCTTCGTGCTGGTGGGCGGCCGCGTGCCGAGCTACCTCGGTTCCAGCTTCGCGTTCATCGGCCTCGTGATCGCCGTGACCGGCTACGGCGGCCACGGCGCCAATCCGAATATTGCGCTCGCGCTCGGCGGCATCATTGCGTGCGGCGTCGCGTACGGTGTGATCGGCCTGATCGTGTCGGCGGTCGGCACCGGCTGGATCGAAACGCTGATGCCGCCGGTCGTGACCGGCGCGATCGTCTGCGTGATCGGCCTGAACCTCGCGCCGATCGCCGTGCATGGCGTGAGCGGCAGCAACTTCGATTCGTGGATGGCCCTCGTGACGGTGCTGTGCGTCGGCGCGGTCGCGGTGTTCGCGCGCGGCATGCTGCAGCGTCTGCTGATCCTGATCGGCCTGCTGCTCGCGTACGTGATCTACGCGATCGTGACGAACGGCCTCGGCATGGGCAAGCCGATCGACTTCTCGATCGTCGCGAACGCCGCGTGGTTCGGCATGCCGCACTTCACGTCGCCGGTATTTGATCCGCGCGCGATGAGCCTGCTCGCGCCGATCGCGGTGATCCTCGTCGCCGAGAACCTGGGTCATATCAAGGCGGTGAGCGCGATGACCGGACAGAACCTCGACCGCTATATCGGCCGCGCGTTTCTCGGCGATGCGCTCGCGACCATCGCATCCGGCTTCGCGGGCGGCACCGGCGTGACCACTTATGCGGAGAACATCGGCGTGATGGCGGTGACGAAAATCTACTCGACGCTGGTGTTCGTGATCGCCGCGGTGATCGCGCTAGTGCTCGGCTTCTCGCCGAAGTTCGGCGCGGTGATCCAGACCATTCCGGGGCCGGTGCTCGGCGGCGTGTCGATCGTCGTGTTCGGGCTGATCGCGGTGACCGGCGCGCGCATCTGGGTGGTCAACAAGGTGGACTTCTCGGATAACCGCAATCTGATCGTCGCGGCGGTGACGCTCGTGCTCGGTGCCGGCGACTTTTCGCTGAAGCTCGGCGGCTTCGGGCTCGGCGGTATCGGCACCGCGACGTTCGGCGCGATCATCCTGTATGCGCTGCTGAGAAGGAAGCCGGCGCAAGGGCCGGTGGCCTGAAGTTCAGCTTGCCGGTCGAGGCCGGCTGCTTGCCCGCATGAGCGGCAAGCATGAGCGGCAAGCATGAGCGGCAAGCGTCCTACCGCTTGCGCGCGGTCAGCGCGGTCTCCGACAGATCGACCTCTCGCATCAGCTTGTTCAACGTCTCGTCGTTGATCTGCTCGGTGCCGCGCAGATCGAGCAGCGCGCGGCGCTCCGCGCGCATCGCCGCGAGCTTCATGCGGAATTCGAGCGCGTCGGCGCGGCGCGCGAGTTCGCGCCGTTCCTGTTCGCGATCGAGCGTCGCGAGACGGCGGCGGTACACGTCCATCACGCGCGCGGTGACATCGGCCGCGTACGCCGCCGCCGATTCTTCCAGGTGCGCGCATTCGGTGTCGTGCATCTGATCGACCGCACGAATCGCCGCTTGCGCGGCGAGCGTGCGGGCCAGCGCTTCCTCGGCCGCATGCGGGTCCTTGCCGCGCCGCCAGCCGCGCAGCAATACCGGCAACGCGGCGAGCGCGACCAGCAGCGACAACAGGATCACGCCCGATGCGATGAAGATCGCGATATCGCGCCCCGGCAGCGGCGTGCCGTCCGGCAGGCGTTGCGGCAGCGACAGCACGCCCGCGAGCGTCAACGCGCCGCGTACCCCGGCCACCGTCGTCACCGACACCATGCGCAGCCCCGGGACCGCGTTCGCGACGCCGCGCCTCGCGGCGGCGCGGCTCGCGAACCAGCGCAGCAGCCATACCCACACGAAGCGCATCGCGTACAGCGCGATTGCCACCGCGAAGACGTAGCCGATCAGCAGGCCCACTTGCGCGTCACTGGTTTCGTGCGCGTCGAGCAGCGCGCTGCCGAGAATGTGCGGAAACTGCAGCCCGAGCATGATGAACACCATGCCGTTGAACACGAACTCGATCATCGTCCACGTGCTGGCCGCACGCACCCGCGACGACACCTGCCACGCGTTCGCGATTCTTGCGTAGCTCATCGTCATGCCGGCGGACACCGCGGCGAGGATGCCCGACACCCCGAAGCGCTCGGCGCACAGATACGCGGCGAATGGAATCAGCAGCGTCATCACGATGCCGGGCGCCGGGTCGCCTTCCTCGTCGAGGCTCAGAAAACGCACGGACACGAAACTGAACAGCGCGCTCACCGCCGCGCCGACCGCGAGGCCGCCGAGCGCGATGATCACGAAGCTGATCGACGCGTCGCGCAGCGAAAACGCGCCAGTCAGCGCGGCCGCGATCGCGAACTTCAGCGCGACCAGACCCGACGCGTCGTTCATCAGCGCTTCGCCTTCGAGGATGTGCATCAGATGTGCCGGAATCCTGCCCTTGCCGGCGATGCCGGTGAGCGCGACCGCGTCGGTCGGCGACAGTACGGCAGCCAGCGCGAACGCGACTGGCAGCGAGATTTGCGGCACCAGCGCATGGACGAAATAACCGACCGCGAGGATCGTCATGAACACGAGGCCGAGCGCGAGCATCAGGATCGCGCGGCGCGCCATGAAGAATTCGCGCTTCGGAATGCGCCAGCCGTCCGCATACAGCAACGGCGGGATGAACAGCAGCATGAAGATTTCCGGATCGAACGCGACGTGCAAATTCAGGCGCGGCCAGGCCAGCAGCGCGCCGATTGCGATCTGCACGAGCGGCAGCGGCAGCTTGAACGGCAGTGAGCGGGTCAGCACGCCGGAGGCCGCGACCGCGAGCAGCAGGATCAGGACGGTGAAGACGATTTCCATCGGGTGTTCCGGGGATGATCGAGGGCTTGCGTTGGAGCAGGCGCTGCGTCGATCGCTCGCGTGATGGAAGCGAACGATGCGAAGCGCCTAACGCGCAGGGTCGAGTGTAGCCCCGCGAAACGCGGCGGCGCCCCGGCGTTCGCGCGACACGCGTATGCGGCTGGCACCACTCACGCACCGCCCCGGTGCATCCCGCGCCCACGGGCGGAGCACGCTCCGTGCCGCCGGTGCGGAGTTTCGGCCGAATTACCGTGCTATGTGCGCCACCGTGCGCATGGAGCTTGCTTAACACGTACCGATGACGCACATTTTTTAGAGTCGCCGCCGGCCCGCGGCCACGTTCGAAGCGGCCGGTTCTTGCGTGAGAGGATTGCATGACGATAGCGCAACAGGAAAGAGCGGCGAGCGCGCCGCACGGCTTCGAGGTCGAGGTGACCTCGGGGCTTCATCGCTATTCGGTCCAGCATGGCGAGCTCACGCTCACGAGCGTGTTCCAGCCAATTTTCAGCCTGTCGCATATGCGGGCTGTCGGCTACGAGGGGCTGCTGCGCGCGCACGATGTGCTCGATCGCGCGGTGTCGCCGCTCGACGTGTTCGGCGAAGCCGCGCGCGTCGGCGACGCGCTGCAACTCGACCGGCTCGCGCAGACGCTCCATCTGGAAAACTTCCGGATGCTCGGCGCCGAGCGCGAATGGCTGTTTCTGAACGTGCATCCCGGCGTGCTGACCGACCCGTATCTCGCGGCGGCCTTGCTCGCGAATCTGCGGCGGCTCGAGTTGTCGCCGCGGCGCGTCGTGCTCGAAGTGCTCGATCAGCGCGCCGGCGATCTGGACCGTCTCGCGGATGCGGTGCGCGAGTTCCGCGAGCGCGGCTTCCTGATCGCACTCGACGACTTCGGCGCCGGGCATTCGAACATCGAGCGGATCTGGCAGTTGAATCCCGATATCGTGAAGCTCGACCGCATCATGCTGTCGCACGCCGCGCATCGCGCCGATATGGCGACGATCCTGCCGGGGCTCGTGTCGATGCTGCACGAGTCGGGCAAGCTGGTGTTGATCGAAGGCGTCGAGACCGAGCACGAAGCGCAAATGGCGCTCGCCTGCAACGCCGACTTCGTGCAGGGCTTTTTCTTCGGCCGGCCCAATCCGGGTCTTGCCGACGCCGCGCAGGCGGCCGCCTGCATCGGCGAAGTCACCGAGCGTTATCGCGAGCAGGCCGAAGCGCGCGAGCGCCGTGGCGCGAGCCGTCTCGCGCCGTATCTGCGCGCGTTCGAACGCGCCGCCGAGCGGTTGGCGGCGGGCGAACCGCTCGACGAAGTGTGCTGGAATTTCCTCGCGCTCGACCACGCGGCGCGCTGCTTTCTGCTCGATGCGAAAGGCCGCCAGGCGGGGCGCAACGTCGTGCTGCGCGCGGATCGCGCGGCGCACGAAACGCGCTTTTTGCCGCTCGCCGATGCGCAGGGAGCGAACTGGCTGCGTCGTCCGTATTTCAGCGTCGCGATCAATGCGCCGGAGCGCGTGCATGTGACGCGGCCGTATCTGTCGATCAACGAGGCGTTGCCGTGCGTGACGCTGTCGGTGGCGACGCGCGTCGGTGCGCAGATTTGCGTGCTCTGCGGCGATATCGATTGGGTCGACGAGTAGCGCGGTTCTGCGATGATGTCGTTTTCAACGACACCGGGTTGGATTGATGTCCGTGCTGCTCGAAGTGATTGCGACGACCGTCGCCGATGCGCGCGCTGCCGAAGCGGGCGGCGCGGACCGTCTCGAACTCGTGACCGCGATGAGCGAGGGTGGGCTGACGCCAAGCGCCGGCTTGATCGACGCGGTGGTCGCGGCGGTCGATATTCCGGTGCACGTGATCGTGCGCCCGCATAGCCGCTCGTTCGTCTACGACGCCGATGACCATGCGGTGATGTTGCGCGACATTCGTGCGGTGAAAGCGGCGGGCGCGAACGGCATCGTGATCGGCATGCTCGACGCGCATCGCGCGATCGACCGCGAAGCGCTCGAACGTGCGTGCGATGCCGCCGATGGATTGGCGATCACGTTTCATCGCGCAATCGACGAAACGCGCGATCTGCGCGAAGCGCTCGACGTGCTGCTCGATTTCCCTGCGGTGACCAGTGTGCTGACCTCGGGCGGACAAGCATCGGCGCTGCAAGCGCAAGCGCTGATTGGCGAGTTGGTGCGCCAAGCGTCCGGCTCGCACTGCACGGTGCTTGCAGGCGCGGGGTTGACGATCGATGCGGTCGCGGGCTTCGTCAGCGCGACGCGCGTCGAGGCCGTGCATTTCGGCTCGGGCGTGCGCGTGGATGGCCAGGGTCTCGCGCCTGTCGATCCGGCCAACGTTGCCAGGGTGAGGGCGTTGCTCGATGCGGCGTCGGGCTGAAGGGTGAAACTCGCGGGCAGAAAAAAAAAGCCGCTTCGGCACGAAACCGGAGCGGCTTTCTTGTTGTTGCGATGTCGACATATCGACCGCTGCGATGCACGTCTACTTCGCGACCACCACCGGAATCCCGCGCAACTGGCCCGCACCCTTCATCTCGTCGAGCGATTTCTTCACCGCGCTACCGGTCGCCGCATCGATGCCGAGGCGAGCAGCCAGATCGCGCTCGCCACGCTTCACGCCGGCGAGGTTCGCGAGTTTCACGTGACCATAGCCGCGCACGCGCGCATGCAGGTCCGCGAGTTTCACGACATCGTCGAGGCTGTTCGCGTCGAGCTTCATCAGCGCGCGCTGCAACGTGATCTCATAGTCGCTCGCCAGTTCGCGCTCCATCTTGCGTTCGAGCGTGCGGCCAAACGGGTCGAGCAGCGTGCCGCGCAGACCGCGCCATTTCGCGAGTACGCCGAGCGCCGGCCACATCCATTGACCGAAGGTTTTCTTCGCAGGCGCGACGCCCGGTTGCGCACGCGTGAGCGTCGGCGGCGCGAGGTTGAAGCTGATGCGGAAGTCCTTGCCCGGCACGCCCTCGAACTGTGCTGCGAGCGCTTCGCGGAACGCGGCATCGGTATGCAGACGCGCGACTTCGTATTCATCCTTCACCGCGAGCAGCCGATAGAACGTCGTCGCGACCGCGCGCGTCAAGCGCTCGCTCGTCGCATCGACCTGCGTCTCCGCGCGGCGCGCCGCATCGACGAGCGCTTGATAGCGCGTCACGTAAGCCGCACCGCCATAGGTCAGCAAGCGCGCCTCACGATGCGCGATCAGTTCGTCGACGGTATCGACGCGCACAGCCGGTTTGGCCAGATGACGCGCCTGCCATAGCGCTTCGAGCCCGGCGGGGTCGGCCGCGGCCATGCGGCCGATCGAAAACGCCAGCTGATTCATCTGCACCGCGACGTTGTTCAGTTCGATCGCGCGCATCATCGCGGCGAACGACACCGGCACGAGCCCCAATTGCCACGCGAAGCCGAGCATCAGAATGTTCGCGCCGATCGTATCGCCGAGAAAACGCGTCGCGAGCGACTGCGCATTGCACGTCGACATCCGCTCGGCACCTGCCGCGTGACGCATCTTGTCGATTAGCGCGTCGGCGTGCAGCGTCGCGTCCGGGTTCTGCACGAAGCTCGCGTTCGGGATCGCGTGCGTGTTGACGACGATGCGCGTGCGGCCATGCCGGACCGTCTGCAATGCATCGGCACTCGCACCGACCACCATGTCGCAGGCGAGCAGCAGGTCGGCCTGCTGAGTGTCGATGCGCACCTGGTTCAACCATTCGTCGCGCGCGGCGAAGCGCACGAACGACAGCACCGAGCCGCCTTTTTGCGCGAAGCCCATGAAGTCGAGCACCGACGCGCTCTTGCCTTCCAGATGCGCGGCCATGCTGATCAGCGCGCCGACCGTGACGACACCGGTGCCGCCGACGCCCGTCACCAGAATGTCGTACGGTGCGGCGTCGAGCTGCGTGGCGGGAGTCGGTAGTGCGTCGACGCGCGCGGCCAGCGCGTGGGGATCGAATGCGGCGCCCGCGGCTTTCTTCAGCTTGCCGCCCGCGACGGTGACGAAGCTCGGGCAGAAGCCGTTCACGCACGAGTAGTCCTTGTTGCACGACGACTGATCGATGCGGCGCTTGCGACCCAGCGCGGTTTCCACCGGTTCGACCGAAAGACAGTTCGACTGCACGCCGCAATCGCCGCAGCCTTCGCACACTTCCTCGTTGATGAATAGCCGCTTGTCCGGATCGGGGAATTCACCTTTTTTGCGGCGACGCCGTTTTTCGGCCGCGCAGGTCTGGTCGTAGATCAGCACGGTCACGCCGTCGGTGTCGCGCAGCTCGCGCTGTACGGCGTCCATTTCGCTGCGGTGATGGAACGTCGTGCCTTGCGGAAAGAGGCCATGGTGGCCGTCGTATTTTTCGGGTTCGTCGCTGACCACGACGAAGCGCGACACCCCCTCGGCTTCCACCTGACGCGCGATCTGCGGCACCGAAATACTGCCGTCGACCGGTTGACCGCCGGTCATCGCGACCGCATCGTTGTAGAGGATCTTGTAAGTGATCGTCGCTTTCGCGGCGACCGCCTGGCGGATCGCGAGGATGCCGGAGTGGAAGTAGGTGCCGTCGCCGAGATTCTGGAACACGTGGCGCGTTTTCGTGAACATCGAATGCGAGGCCCAGTCGACGCCTTCGCCGCCCATCTGGATGAGGCCGGTGGTGTCGCGCTCCATCCACGAGGCCATGAAGTGACAGCCGATGCCCGCGTGCGCGATCGAGCCGTCCGGCACTTTCGTCGACGTGTTGTGCGGGCAGCCCGAGCAGAAGTACGGCGTGCGCTTCACGCTGTCGGCCTCGTTCGACAGAATTTGCGGCGCGACCAGATCGACGACGCGTTGGCGCCGGTCGAGCGCGGGCTTGTGCCTGGCGAGCCAGTTCGCGAACACCGGCAGGATGCGCGATGGACGCAGTTCGCCGAGCGCGGATAGCAGCGGCGTGCCGTCTTCGCCGTTCTTGCCGATCACGGCCGGCCGGGTGCCTTGCGTGCGGTTGTACAGATAGTCCTTGATCTGCTGCTCGATGACCGGGCCTTTTTCCTCGATCACCAGCACTTCGGAAAGTCCGGACACGAACGCGTCGATACGCGTCATTTCCAGTGGAAACGACAGCCCGACCTTGTAGATGCGCACGCCGGCCGCGTCCAGATCCGCGACCGTCAGGTCGAGCCGGCGCAACGCTTCCATCAGGTCCAGATGCGCCTTGCCGCAGGTGACGATGCCGACGTTCGCGTGCGGACTCGGCGCGATCCACTTGTCGATGCTATTGGTGAGCGCGAAGTGGCGTACCGCATCGAGCTTCGCGTGCAGACGCGCTTCGATCGTGAGGCTCGGCAGATCGGGCCAGCGATTGTGCAGACCACCGGCGGGCGCGTCGAAGTCCTGCGGCACGGTCCATTCGGTTTGCAGCGCGTCGAGGTCGACGGTCGAGCCGGATTCGACCGTCTCCGAGATCGCCTTGTACCCGACCCACGCGCCCGAGAAGCGCGACAGCGCCCAGCCGTACAGGCCGAATTCGAGCATGTCGGCGATGTTCGACGGATTCACGACCGGCATGTGCCACGCGATCATTGCGTAGTCGCTCTGATGCGGCATCGACGACGATACGCAGCCATGATCGTCGCCGGCCACCACCAGCACGCCGCCGTGCGGCGACGAACCGTACGCGTTGCCGTGTTTCAGCGCGTCGCCCGCGCGGTCGACGCCGGGGCCCTTGCCGTACCACATCGCAAACACGCCTTCGACGGTGCGCTCCGGGTCCGCCTCGACGCGCTGCGTGCCGAGTACCGCGGTGCCACCGAGTTCCTCGTTGATCGCCGGTAGGAAGCGGATATCGCTGGCGGCGAGCAGCTTGTTCGCCTTCCACAACTGCTGGTCGACCATGCCGAGCGGCGAGCCGCGATAGCCGCTGATAAATCCGGCGGTGTTCAGATCGCGCTTTTTGTCGAGCGCGCGCTGCATCAGCGCGATGCGCACGAGCGCCTGCGTGCCGGTCAGAAAGATCCGGCCGCGCGTCGCGGTGAGATTGTCGGATAGCCGGTAGTCGGCAAGAGCGGGCGTGCCGTCGATCGGCTGGCGGGCGGTCATGGGCGAATCTCCTGTCGGCCGGAGTTGGCGCTTTCGCTGTCGGTCGGGAGTTGGCGCTTTAGCGCGCCGACTCGACCCAGGCAAAGCACTCACCCCGATCGCATGAAAGGTGTTGTTCATTGTTCCGCGCGCGGTGGTGGGTCACGCAGGGCGCGGCGGAAAGACCCTCTATTTTTTAGCGCGCGTTGGAGAGGATTTTTGCTTCTTTAACCGGCCGCTGACGAATGGGCGCGAAGAGTCGCGCGTTTCGGCCCGCTTTTGAGCCGGATTTGCCATGCGGCGAAGTACTTCGGGTATGCCCTGGGAGTAAGCGGTGCTGGCGGCGGGCGTTTGATGGGCGGTTGGCGGGTGTTTGGCGCGCGTCGTTCGCGCAATGCGAGTGCTGACGCTGACAGTGCGCGGGGCGGGTCTCCGGCGCGGCGCGCTACGCGTCGCGGCGTGCATTGCACTTGCGCTTGCACGCTGCGCGACGTGTGCTTGCCAGACCTGTGCGCCTACTGCTTGTCCGTGCGCGCGGTCGCGAGCGGATTGGGCGGCGTTGTGTCGAGCGGCACGATCTCGTCGAAATGCGAATAGTCGATATGGCTCACGCCGTCGCGCTCGCTCATGATGTCGACGAAGCGGTGCTGCCAGAAGATTTCGTCGCAGTTCCACCGGTGCCGCGCCAGCATCGTTTGCGACGTCGATTCGTCGATGCCTTCGAGCGTGAGCAGCAGCGTCGCGTCGCGGCCCCTCAGCGTTTCGGTGGTTTCGCCGAACAGCGGGCTGCTTTCATCGATGATGTGCATCAGCGTCCAGCCGAGCTTGAAGATCGGATGCTGGTCTCGCACGAGCGCGAGGTCGTAGAGCTTGCGCAGCGAATAGCCTTCGGCGGAGGTCTCCTGACGCATGATGCGCAGTCGCGCACGCGCTTCGGCGATCACGTTCTGACGCGCGTTGGCCGAGCGCACCATCAGCGTCATGCGGCCGTCGATCGGACGGATTACCGCGTAGCGCGCGAACATGATTTTCGCGTGCGGGCGCGAGAAGCGCGCGAAGATCAGCCCCGTTGCCAACGCGATGCTCGACATGCCGACGAAGATTTCGAGCGTCGCGATCCAGTGCGCGTAGACCGTTTGCGGATGCATATCGCCGTAGCCGACGGTCGCCAACGTTTCGACGCTGAAGAAGAACGCGCCGCCGAAGCCGGCGGGAAACTGATTCGCGATCGGCGCGCGGCCGAGCATATACAGCGCGGCGAACGTCGTATTGAGCAGCACGAACAGCACTGCGAGCGACACGAAAAAGACTGGCCAGCGCACCATCAGCGCGCGGTGATAGAGGTCCTGCCACAGCGGCGTCGGCATCCCGTGCGCGATGATCGCGCGATCGTCGAGACGCAGTTCGCGGCTGCCGCGCGCGCGACGCTTCGGCGCAGCCGCATCGGTGTCGCCGGGGTCTGAAAAACGGTCTGACGGTTCGCTTGCCATCACGCGCTCGCGACGATGAAAAGGGCCACAGCGTAGCACGCGGCATCGTGCCCGCAGCGCGATTGTGGCGCGGTGACCTTAGCCGGGCGAGACGCGGTGGAGTTGCGACCATGCGACGCCGCGGCCGGGCTGGCGCGCGCGTTTTCGGCGTCGCGCGGCGCAGAGCGGCGCGGCGCCGAACTGCTGTGACAGTGCCGCTGACCGATGCTCGATCTTCAAGCTAAATTGGCTTGCTTTACGCGTGTGATCGCGAGGCGCGATGCGCGAATGACATGCGCGTCGCGCCGCGCGCCGGGCGCTACGCCGCGCAGCTACGCGATGGTGTCCCGACCACCCGAGCCGCTCTCGTCGGCCGGGTCAGCCATAGCCAGTCAGCAAACTCGCGCTCTGCCCCACACGCGTCGTGCGCGTTGCGCCGCATGACGCTCGAATCAGCTTGCCGCTCACGGAAACGCATGCGGTTTCGGAATACCCGCGCCATGCTCGATATCGTCGACGGCCTGGCGATGCGCGCTGGCGACCGCTTCGGCCTGGTTCGCGTAGCCCGCGTCGCCGCCCACCGTGGTCCACGATTTGACGGCCTTGTCGCGATGACGGATTTCGTACTCGGCATCCCAGCGAGCGCCGCTGAGTTCGATCGGGCGCACGTGTATCGAATACACGCCGTATTGGAACAGCTGTTCAGCCATGATCGCCTCCAGCCGGCCGGCCCGGTGGCGCGCGCGACGCATCGGACGACGCGCGGCGCGCCCGCCGAAGTTCGGCCTACAGTTCGATTTCCCCGAGGATTCGATGAGCGAGCGCTTTGGCTTCTTCGAGCGCTTCTTGCGGCGTCGACGAAGTGGCCTCGACTTCGTACAGCGTGGTTTCCTGATCGGCGCGAGCTTCACCTTCGTCGCGCGCGAGTGTGACAAGACCCTGCCAGGTGTCCTGTGAGACTTCTCTTATCG
>NZ_DASXHN010000480.1:0-7026 GCF_036488505.1 Paraburkholderia sp.
CATCGCGGCCACATCGGCTGCCAACCCGATGGAAATCGGACGATCGACGTTCGCGTCCAGCCAGCGCGCGGACGCGATGATCTTGTCGCTGACGCGCGAAAAAGACGGCACACGTGAGGAAACGCGATCTGTTGACGCAACCCGCATCGAGAGTAGCGGCGCGTGAGTCACATGATTCGCCGTTAGCTTGCCGGCGAGGTCTTGTTCGACGGCCTGAAGCACCGTCCGAATAGGACCGGTTGGATTTGTCCATTGTTCTTGCTCGTGCATCCGACATGCGCCGTGCAGCTCATTGGAGCGCAGGTCATATCGGCCGGTTAAGCCGACGGCATCCAGAATCAGTTTGCCTTCCGAGATTGGACACACGATCGCGCTGATGGCGTGGCGTCGGCGAACCCAGGCGGAAAGCCGGTCGTCGCACGCCGCCCGCATCGCGCCCGCGCCTCCGGCAATGAACAGCAGAACCGTTGAATTCGTGGCGCTGTCGAAGCTTGCCCTTTCAGTCCACACCTCCACCGCGGATGAACTGGCTATCCTTCCGCCTGGCGACGACAACAGCGAAACCGCATAGCGCGGCTGCCAGTTAGCTTGCGCTTGCATCGACTCGTTGGCGCTTTGGAAGATCTCGATAATGGCGGCGATCTTCGGTAATGAGAAGCCGTCGAATAGGACGATTTCCACTTCCGTCGTATTTGTCGCCGCAGAAAAATGGTCTTTGGCGCGCTCGCTGCGTTGTATCGAATTCATTGCCACTCTCCAGACAGCAAAGCATGGTTGGCTATCGCGGTCCGGTACTTCCCTTCGCCCGTTGAACAAACATCACCAAGATATTATTTACCGACGCCGTTCGTGATCGGTATTTCGTTCCTGGATACGCTAAACGATTAAATTACGGTTGTCGAGCATCGTTTGATTCGCAAAAAAGAAACTTAGCAGCTGGGTATTGGTAGTGGCGTTGTCTGCGTCGATACATTCAGCTTGTGTTTGTACTCCGCGATATGGGAAGAGGTCCGGTTTGCGCGGCTCTCCGAAACGTTTAGACGAATCGACATCTACATGAGCTTCGCAATACGGGTGGTCGCGCACTCTCTTTTTTGCCGGGTAAATCCCAGGCTACAGGCATGTGCATTTTCAAAGTAGTCAGCGACCAGCAGCGGCCGATCGAGGCCGTATCGTGGCGAGCGAGGTGAGCGTGAAGTCATCGGCGCGTGGCACGCGCGCCGCCGAACGCGGCTTCGGGCGAGCGCGCGTGTCAATTCAACGAGTGGAATCCATGACGATCATGATGAAAGCGCGTGCTCTGGCTTGGCGACGCTTTTCCAGGTGACGACATCTTGCCTTTCCTCGGTGCCGTAACCAATTTCAGCAGGGTCATACGGCACGCAGCCGGACCAGTCGCGCGCGAGCATCGGCGAAGCGTCAAACAAATGCGCGCAGACGGGGTAGATATAGACCACCCTCAATGTTTCTATCGACCCGTCTGCCAACGCGCGCTCCAGACTGTCGAGCAGCATCGACATCACGCTCGAACCAAACGGATTGAACAGAAAGATGACCAGCTTGCGGTGGGCGAACTCGAGTTCGAGCGCATCCGCCGAGAACGCCTGCATCGGCGTGCGTTCAGGATGTGCACGCGCCACGATCCTTGCATTCCTGTTCGCAATGCCCACGAGGGGCGCGGCGAGATCGTAGCCGAGCACCGCGTCGAAAGGGAACTCGGTCGCCACCATCATGGACCGTCCTTTGCCGCAGCCTACATCGATGAAAGTATGCCCGCGTACATCGCCGAGTTGCGAAAGCACGCGCCGCACGATGCTCGGCTGTGAACCCATGTACGGCAGATTGCCGCTCTCCGCGCCGATGCCATCGAGCGGCTCGGGCGGAAACAGGCCGCCGGTGTCCGTACCGAGCTCACGATCGATCGGATGCGTGCGATAGCAGCCGGTATAAACAACGCGTAGAACCGGCACGCGCTCGCCGAGGCGCCGAACGCGGGGAATGAAAAGCACCGACTGCAGGCTATCGGGGAGTAATGCCACGAGCGCAATCAGCGGCCATTTGATGCGGCGTTTCACGCGCGTCCTGAGTGTCGCTAACGCAGGTGTGCTCATCTGGATCCGACCTTAAAGATAGCCATAAGAAGTAGCGATGAGCGTAAAGCGCGATCTTTGCAAGGCCTGGTACTTTTAGCCTTCGGGATCGTCCACCCATGAGCCCAGTCGACACCTGTTTCGAATTGACAGTACTTTTTATGCTTGTCCGTTAAGCCGATGAAGACAAAAGATGAGCTTCCAGCGCCACATTCGGCGCTCGCGCACCTCGATCAAGCCACTGTCCCGAACCGCACCCAACAGCGATGCCGCAACCTCGCGATGCGCGATCTCGCTGCGGCACCGGGGCGCATTCAACGCTTGGGCTGTTGCCGGTCTGTCGGCGGCTCGCTCTTCGCGTCCGCCCCGTTCGTCTCGTCGAGCGCCATCCGGAACGCAACCACGCCAGGATCTTCGGTCCTCGTAATCGTGAAACCGCAGGACTTCGCGAGCGAGATCATCGTGGCGTTCTCGCGCAACGCCTCCCCCACCAGCCAGTGAATCCCGCGCACCCGCGCGTACGCGACGATCCGCTGCATCAGCAGTTGGCCAAGACGCCGTCCTTTCTGGTCCGAGCGCACGGCCACCGCGAATTCAGCCGTGTCGTTGTCGGGATCGGCGATTGCGCGCACGACGCCGAGCGTCTGCGTGGCACCGTCCTCGTTGACGACGGTCGCGATGAGCGCCATTTCGCGGTCGTAATCGATCTGTGTCATGCGCGCGAGTTGCGAGTGATCGAACGCGCCGACCGCACCGAAGAAACGCAGCCGCAAATCCTCGGGCGTCATCGCTTGCACGAAATCGCGATGCGCGATTTCGTCTTCGGGACGAATCGGCCGCACGGTCACGCGCATGCCGTTCCAGTCGAGCGTCTCCTCGAAACGGCGCGGATAAGGCACGATCGCGAGGCGGCTGCGCTGCGCGCCCAGTCTCAGCACGGGGCCGACCACCACCACATAGTCCACGTAGACCCTCAGCGTCAACGCAAGCCCGACGATCTCGCGCACCTCGCAAACCGCTTGCGACAACGCCGTCAGCGCGGCAAGCGTCGGCTCCGGCGCAACGAGCCGCGCGTAATGCGAACACGTGACGATATCGCGTGCGAGCATCGGATTGAGCGGCGGCAGGCCGTAGACGCGCAATGCGTCCGACACGCCATCGACCGGCGGCGCCGTGAAGCGGAACACGGGCCCGAAGTTGTCGTCGTCGTGCAGTTCGATGGCGAGATCGACGATCGCGTTTGCGGTGGACGGGTTTTGGGCGTCGTTCGTGCCGACGCTTGCAGCGCTGTCTGCCCTGGCGCTTGCGGTGCCGTCCACCGCACCGGTCGCGCCGCTCGCCGCGCCGTCATTGCGGCCGCCATCCGCAACCCGCAACCCGAACCTCGCCAGAAACCGCGCCGCGGCCTCGTCGCTGAGCTGCTTTTGCCCCGCCGCCAGCGCCTCACGGGCCTGCGCCTGGGCCGCATCGATCGATTCGGGGACCTGTGCGGGCAAGCCCTCCGGCGTTTGCATCAGCAGTTCGCGGCCTAGCCGGTAATCGACCAGACGCGCGAACGCGCGCGCGAGCCGCTGCGGCGTCGTGTGAACCGGGATCCCCTGCGCGTGCAGCGCGTCGCGCATCGTCGCATCGACGCCGCCGAAGAAACACGCGAGCAAGCCGCGATACGCGAAGCGCTGATGTGCGATCAGCGCCCGCGCCACTTCGTCGACCGGCGCGCCGTGTGTCGACGCGTGGATCACGAAGGCCGTGCCGGTCTCACGATGGCTGGCGAGCAGTTGAAGTGCGATGCCGAAGTGTTCGGCGCGCGCGGTATCGCCAAGCAGCAGCGGATTGCCGCCGCTCGCGTAAGGCAGCGCCTGTTGCAGCGCGTCGGATGCCTCGGCAGGCCACGGCGCAAGCACACCGCCAGCGGCGGCGAACGCGTCGCGCGCGAGCGTCGCGAGGCCGCGGTCGCTGGTGATCAGCGTCGCGGCGCCGCCCGCCGCCACGCGGCCGACGCCGAGCGTCTCGATTTCGTCGAGCAGATCATCGAGCGCGTCGACGCGCACCAGCCCGGCACGCCGGAACGCGGCGGTGTAAAGCCCGTCGGCCGGATCGTCACGGCCCGAGCGCAGCGCGAGCACCGGCTTGTTGCGCGCCGCCGCGCGCGCGGCCGACATGAACTTGCGGGCGGCCCGCACGCTGTCGAGTTCGAGCAGGATCGCGCGCGTGCCAGGATCGCTCGCGAGGTAATCGAGCACGTCGCCGGCATCGACGTCGGCCTCATCGCCGAGCGCGACCGCGTGCGAAAAACCGAGTCCGCGCGCCTGTGCCCAGCCGAGCACCGCGTTGGTCAGCGCATTCGACTGCGACACCCACGCGACGCCGCCCGCCTTGACCGTGCACGACGGCGCGCCCAGATGCGCACCGAGCGCGGGCGAGACGACGCCCAGGCTGCCAGGCCCGACGATGCGCAGCAGATGCGGGCGCGCCGCCGACAGCGTGTGTCGCACCGCGAGCCGGTCGTCGTCGTCGCGCACCTCGCCGATGATGATCGCCGCGCGCGTGCCCATCGCGCCGAGCTGCTGGATCAGCGCGGGCCACGTCGCGGGCGGCGTGCAGATCACCGCGACGGTGGGCGCCTGCGGCAGATCGCCGGCATCGTGGATCACCGCGTGGCCGCCGAGCGTGTCGTACTTCGGATTGACCGGCCACAGCGGGCCGGTGAAGTTGCCTTCGAGCACGCGTGCCCAGACCATCGCGCCGGTGCTGCCCGGCCGTTCTGACGCGCCGATTACGGCGACGGATTTGGGTCGAAACAGAGCATCGAGATTGCGGACGGTCACGGGGCGCTCCATGCGGGTAATGGAGAGGGGCGGCCCGCGCGGCGAGGCGCGGTTCCGTCAGCATAGGCGAAGTGGGGGGAGCGCGCGGGATGTTGTTTGGATAGGCGGCGTACGCGCCGCGCACATCGCACGTCGAAAAGAAAAGGCCGCGTTCGATGACGCGGCTCTCAGCGTGAACCTGCGCGACGCGGTCGCATGACCGCGTGAGGTTCTACATCGACTTCCTGAACGGCGCCCCGGAATGCTCGCGCAACTCGTTGAACACGATCTTCGGCCACGCCTTCTGCGCGACTTCGATTTCGGACACATGCGAGGCCAGATACGTCGGCGCATCGGACGCATCGAGCGCGATCCGGGCCGAGTACGAATCGGTGAAGCGGCGCAACTCGGCCGCGTCGTCGCAAGTCACCCAGCGCGACAGACGGTAACGCGCGGGCGCCATGCGCACGTCGACCTTGTACTCGGTCGACAGACGATGCGACACCACCTCGAACTGCAGTTGCCCGACCGCGCCGAGAATGATCAGGCCACCGGCTTCCGGACGGAACACCTGAATCGCCCCCTCTTCGCCGAGCTGCTTCAGCGCTTCGCCGAGCTGTTTCGCGCGCATCGGATCGACCACCTCGACCGTCTGGAAAATTTCCGGCGCAAAGAACGGCAGCCCGACGAATTGCAGTTGCTCGCCTTCGGTCAGCGTATCGCCGAGACTCAGCGTGCCGTGATTCGGGATCCCGATGATATCGCCCGGATACGCCTCGCTGACGGTTTCGCGGCGCTGCGACAGGAACGTCACGACGTTGTTCGCACGGAATGTCTTGTTCGAGCGCGTCACCTTCAGCGCCATGCCGCGCTCGAAACGCCCCGAACACACGCGGATGAACGCGACGCGGTCGCGGTGCGCGAGGTCCATGTTCGCCTGCACCTTGAATACGACGCCGGTGAATTTCGGCTCGTCCGGCTGCACCGGACGTTGCACCGTCATGCGCATCGACGGCGGCGGCGCCAGATCGACCAGCGCGTCCAGAATTTCCTTGACCCCGAAGTTGTTGATGGCCGAGCCGAACAGCACCGGCGACTGCTGACCGGCGAGGAATTGCTCGCGGTCGAATTCGGGCGTCGCGCCGCTGATCAGATCGATCTCTTCCTTAGCGCGTACCCAGGCTTGGCCGAAACGGCGCTCGCCTTCCTCGTCGCCGAGCGCCTGTAGCGTTTCCACCGCGCCGCCGGCGGTATCCTGGCCTGCGCGGAATACGCGCACCTGATCGCGCTGAACGTCATAGACGCCCTGGAAGTCCTTGCCCATGCCGATCGGCCAGGTGAACGGCACGGCGGACACGCCCAGGTGCTGTTCGATTTCGTCGAGCAGTTCGAGCGGCTCGCGCACTTCGCGGTCGAGCTTGTTGATGAACGTGACGATCGGCGTCTTGCGGCTGCGGCAGACTTCGAGCAGCTTCAGCGTCTGCGCTTCGACGCCGTTCGCGCCGTCGATCACCATGACGGCGGCGTCGACCGCGGTCAGCACGCGGTAAGTATCTTCGGAGAAGTCCTCGTGACCCGGCGTGTCGAGCAGGTTGATCACGCAGTCGCCGTACTCGAACTGCATCACCGAGCTCGCGACCGAAATGCCGCGCTGCTTTTCGATCTCCATCCAGTCGGAGGTCGCATAGCGGTTGCTCTTGCGGCCCTTCACGGTACCGGCGATCTGAATCGCGCCGGAGAACAGCAGCAGCTTTTCGGTCAGCGTGGTTTTACCCGCGTCCGGGTGGGAAATGACCGCGAACGTGCGGCGGCGTTTGAGTTCGGAGACTGACATCGGGTCTGGCGGTCACGGATAGGGGTTCGGGCGGTTCCCGGCGGCTTGTGGCGACCGGTATGCCACGCCTTGCGCGGCGGCGTCGAGCTGCGGGAGTCGGGCTGGAACCCGTATCACAATGGCAACTCGGCCGCCTCGGAAACAGGTCACGAACGAGCGTTCGACAATACGGGAATCGCCAGCGCAGAACAGCGCAGGGAACGAATGATACACGTCATGGGGAAGGGTGGAGGGAAACGGCGTGGCGGGGGCGGTTAAAGATGACGGGTGACACCTGGGTTCGGGCCGAAGGCCA
>NZ_DASXHN010000512.1:0-10180 GCF_036488505.1 Paraburkholderia sp.
ACTACTGGAACAGCGGCCTCGCCTATCCGCTGCGTGTGCTGAGCAAGCAGAAGTTCGATCCCAAGGAGCTCGAGCAGACGCGCGACGACCTGCGTGAGCACTGGCGCACCAACGCCGACCCGTACAACGCGAAGCCGCTGAACGCGACGCCGCTCGCCGCGCAGATCACGACCGAGCAGCTGGGCCTCACCTGGGCGCCGGCCGAATTCAAGGTGGACCAGCCGGAGAAGATCGAGCGTCCGTCACCGGACTACGTGAGCCCGCCGCTGCAACGGCTGCGCGAGCTGATGCGCGATGCGCGTCACGACTTCCTGATCGTGTCGCCCTACTTCGTGCCGCACGACGCGGGCGTGGACGCGGCCGCCCAGCTCACGCACCGCGGCGTCCGCATCGCGGTGCTGACCAACTCGCTTGCCGCGACCGACGCGGTGGCCGTGCAGGCCGGCTACAGTCCGTTTCGCGTGCCGTTGCTCAAGGCGGGCGTCGAACTGTATGAATTCAAGCCGGACGCGCCGGCATCGATGGGCGTCGCGGGCTCGCGTTCGCGCGCGAGTCTGCACGCGAAGACCTACGTGATCGATCATCGGATTCTGGTGATCGGCTCGATGAATCTCGACCCGCGCTCGGCGAATCTGAATACCGAACTCGCGCTCGTGATTCATAGCCCCGCGCTTGCGAATCAGGTCGCGCAAATCTTCGAGCGCGCGATCCAGCCGGCCGAAAGCTATCACGTGACACTCGCCGATCAGGCCCAGCTCGCGTATCTGCGCTCGATCGGCGCGCCGCTGTCGCCGCTCGTGTGGACCGACGTCGAGAACGGCCAGCAGCGCACGTATATTTTCGATCCGCAAGCGGGTTTCTACCGGAATGCGCTAACGGGTCTATTCTCGTTATTGCCCGTCAACTCTGAACTTTGAACACCGGAGCGAAACATGACCGAAGACGTACGAATGGAACGCGACACGTTCGGCGAAATCGCGGTGCCGAACGCTCGCCTGTGGGGCGCGCAAACGCAACGCTCGCTGCAGAACTTCCGGATTTCGACCGAAAAGCAGTCGCCCGAGCTGATCACCGCGCTCGCCGTGATCAAGCGTTCGGCGGCCGAAGTCAATCTCGGTCTAGGCGTGCTCGACGAACAGAAGGCGCGCGCGATCATCCAGGCGGCCGACGAGATCATCGACGGCAAACATGCGGGCGAATTTCCGCTGGCCGTCTGGCAGACCGGTTCCGGCACGCAGACCAACATGAATCTGAACGAGGTCATCGCGAATCGCGCGAGCGAGCTGCTCGGCGGCGAGCGCGGCGAGGCGCGCAAGGTGCATCCGAACGACGACGTCAATCGCGGTCAATCGTCGAACGACGTGTTTCCGACCGCGATGCACGTGGCCGCCGCGTCCGCGATCGTCAAGCATCTGCTGCCGGCGCTCAGGACGCTGCGCGATACGCTCGACGGCAAGGCGAAGGCGTTCGACAACATCGTCAAGATCGGCCGCACGCACCTGCAGGACGCAACGCCGCTGACGCTCGGCCAGGAGTTTTCCGGCTATGTCGCGCAGCTCGAACACGGGATCCGTCATGTCGAATCGGCGCTGCCGCATCTGTATGAACTCGCGCAGGGAGGCACCGCGGTCGGCACCGGCCTGAACGCGCATCCGAAGTTCGCGGACAACGTCGCCGCGGCGATCGGCAAGCTGACCGGCCTGCCGTTCGTGTCGGCGCCGAACAAGTTCGAGGTGATGGCCGGCGCCGACGCGCTGGTGTTCGCGCACGGCGCGCTGAAGACGGTCGCGGCGAGCCTGAACAAGATCGCCAACGATATTCGCTGGCTCGCGAGCGGTCCGCGCTGCGGCCTGGGCGAGCTGTCGATTCCGGAAAACGAGCCGGGCAGCTCGATCATGCCGGGCAAGGTCAACCCCACTCAATCCGAAGCGCTGACGATGCTCTGCGCGCAGGTGTTCGGCAATGACGTCGCGGTGAATATCGGCGGCGCGAGCGGCAACTTCGAGCTCAACGTGTTCCGTCCGATGATCGCGCACAACGTGCTGCAGTCGGTGCGCCTGCTCGCCGACGGCGCACGGAGCTTCAACGACAACTGCGCGGTCGGCATCGAGCCGAACCGCGAGCGCATCGATACGTTGCTCAACGAATCGCTGATGCTGGTGACGGCGCTCAATCCGCACATCGGCTACGACAAGGCCGCGCAGATCGCGAAGAAGGCGCACAAGGAAGGCACGACGCTGAAAGCGGCGGCGCTTGCGCTCGGCTATGTCAGCGAGCAGCAGTTCGATGAATGGGTGCGGCCGAACGATATGGTCGGACGGACGGCGGGGTAACCAGTAACAACTGGTAGCGCGGGCGGCTCGGGCCGCCGCCGCGCGCGCGTGCTTCGCTCAGATCTTGCCCTGCGCGACTTCTTCCGGCTTTAGCTCGACGATCGCGTCGAGCGCCTGCTTCACGTCCATCGCGTACTTGGCGAGCCGGTGGTGCTCGTCGGTCTGCGGCACGAACGCGGGCACCGGCACGGGGTGACCGTTCTCGTTGACCGCGACCATCACGACCAGACAGTCCGTGGTCTGCAGTAGCTCGCCGCCCTTCGGATCGCCCGCCTGCACCGACACGTGAATATGCATGCTGGTGCGGCCGGTCACGACGACCCGCGCGCGCAATTCGACCAGATTGCCGACGAGGATCGGCCGGCGAAAGCGGATATTGCCGACGCTAACCGTCACGCAATAGCGTCCCGACCAGACCGCGGCGCATGCATAGGCGGTCTCGTCGATCCACTTCATCAGCGCGCCGCCGTGCACCTTGCCGCCGAAATTGACGGAGCTCGGCTCGGCGAGAAAACGGAAGGTGGTTTCCGAACGGTCCAGCGGTGCTGCGGCAACAGTGCTCATCTTGACTCCGGTCAATCGGATGCATTGAAAGGAGGCGATTATACGAGCGCAATATGGTGCGCGGCGGGGTGTCGCGGGGGAATGCGACACGCAATTGCCAATTGGCGGGTGCGGCGGCGCGGGTTTGTTTCGACATGCGTTCTATGCGGCTGTTTCAACCCTGGGCGCGGCATCGGGCGCGTTAGCGGCTCGCGAGCGGCGCGGCCGCGCCAGGTCGGGCAGCGACGCGATGTTCGTGCGCCGCCGGCTTGACCGTGTGTGGCCAAAGCTCGACTGGCCCGCGTCGCCTTAGTTATGGACGCTGATGCCTTCGTCGATCGTGCCGTACATGGTGATGCTGCCACTGCCCGCCGCGCCCGAGCCGGCACCACCCTGCGCGCACGCGCTGAACAGCAGAACGGCCGCGGCGGCGGCCAAGAGCGTTTTCATCCCGACGTATCCCTTCAGAGACAGTTTTCGATTCTAGCCTGGCGGCGCAACGCGACGCGGGAACGCGGCTTCTCAAGCCCCTTTTTGCCCTTTTCGCCGGTTTTTTGCGCCCGGTTGCGCCGGCGCGCGGTCTGCCCCCCGTTCGGGCTGTCTCCGTATTGCATTGTTCACAGCAGACTGAAACGTCGAATCACGCGACCCGGTACAGTGAAGAGCATGGCAGCAGACTCGCCCCGCACCAGGAGCCCACGATGACTCTCCCTGTCGCAGACGATAACAACCATTTCCCCGGCTTGAGCCGCATTGGCGCGCTGCTCGCCGATCCCGGCCGCGCGGCGATGCTATGGGCGCTGATGGACGGCAGCGCCCGCCCCGCCGGCGAACTGACGATGATCGCCGGGCTGTCGCCGTCGGCGGCGAGCGCCCATCTCGCGCGTCTCACCGACAGCGGGCTGCTCGCGGCCGAGGTGCGCGGACGACATCGCTATTTCCGTATCTCGTCGCCGGAGATTGCCGCGTCGATCGAAGCGCTCGCCAACGTCGCGCAGGTCAGCGCGCCACAGCGCACCGCGCCCCGCCCCGCGCGTACCGTGCCGCTCGAAATGCGCTATGCGCGCACCTGCTACGACCATATGGCCGGCGAGTTGTCGGTACGGATGTTCGAGCGGATGCTCGAGCGCGGTCTGCTGACGCCGCACGGCGCGTCGCTCGACGCTACCGCGCAGGGCGCCGCCCGCTTCGCCGACTGGGGCATCGATCTGTCCGCGCAGCACACCCGTCGCCGGCGCTTCGCGTGCACCTGCCCCGACTGGAGCGTGCGCCGGCCGCACCTGGGCGGCGCGCTCGGCGCGGCACTGCTCGACACATGGTCGGCGCACGGCTGGGTCGAACGCAGCGAGCGGCCGCGCGTACTGCGCATCACGCCGGCCGGCCAGCAGTATTTCGATGCGTTCCTCGCTGAGTGAATCGTTTCTCCGGCGCAAACGCCGGCGCGCCGGCAACCGCGCCCGAAGCGCACTCCGACTGACGTCGACTGCTGTGCGGCCAAGTCCGTCGCCGCCAGCGCACGTTCGGCTTCGCTCAGTGGCGGCTGCGAGATCTTTTGTTACATGGCAGCGAATCCGCCTTACAAATGTGGGGGTCTTGAAACATGGCCGGCGGCTAGAGTGACTGGAGGGACCGGGCCGATTGCCGCGTCCGCCGGAGATCAGTCATGACACACAACACAGAGCCCCCGGGGCAAGCCGCGACCCAGCGAGTGGGCGCCAATACGCTCATCGTGGCCGGCGTCCTTGCGCTGGCCGCGCAAGCAGGCCTCGCCCAGCAAGTGCAACCCGCGCCGCCCGCGGCCCCGGCGGCGGTCAGCGCGCCGGACGGCGATCCGCCGGGACGCGTCGCACGTCTGAACTACACGGCAGGCGCCGTGACCACCGAGCCCGCCGGCGCCACCGACTGGTCGTACGCGCAGATCAACCGCCCGCTCACCACTGGCGACCAGCTGTGGAACGACCAGAACGCTCGCTCCGAGCTGCACATCGGCTCGACCGCGATCCGTCTGGGACCGAACACCAGCCTCGACGTACTCAATCTGGACGACACCGGCGCACAGCTGAAAGTCGCGCAGGGCACGCTGTCGACGCACGTGCGCGAACTCGCGCCGGGCTCGTCGTATGAAATCGACACACCGAACCTGGCGCTCGCCGTGAACGGTCGCGGCGACTATCGGATCGACGTCGCGCCGGACGGCAGCAGCACCACCGTCACCGTGCGCAACGGCAACGCGGTCGCGTACGGCGACGGCGGCCAGCTACCGGTCGCGGCGGGCCAGCAGATCCGTTTCACCGGCACCAATCTGCAACAGCTCGCCGCCGCGCCCGCGCCTGGGCCCGATGAGCTCGATCAGTGGGCGGCGAGCCGCGACGCCACCGAAGACCATTCAGTATCGGCACGCTACGTGTCGCGCGACGTCCCGGGCTATGAAGACCTCGATGCCAACGGCACGTGGCGCGAGACGCCACAGTACGGCGAGGTGTGGTCGCCACGCACGACGCCGGCCGGCTGGGCGCCGTACCGCGACGGCCACTGGGTCTGGCAGGCACCGTGGGGCTGGACCTGGGTCGACGACCAACCGTGGGGCTTCGCGCCCTACCACTACGGTCGCTGGGTGCTGATCGACGACAGCTGGGCGTGGGTGCCGGGCCCGCTCGAAGCGGAAGCGCCGCCGGTCTACGCGCCGGCGCTGGTCGCGTTCGTCGGCGACGGCGATGGCGACGCCGACTGGGGCGTGAATCTGGCGATCGGCGGGGCCGTCGCGGCCGGCGTCGCGTGGTTCCCGCTCGGTCCGGGCGAACCGTGGCATCCGCACTGGCGCGGCCGCGACCACTGGAGCCCCGCGTACTACAACCGCGTGAACCGCACGACGATCGTCAACGACTATCACCGCCACGCAAACGTCCACAACACGTACGTGAACTACCGCGCCCGCGGCGGCGTGACGGCGGTGCCGGCGACGGCATTCGTGCACGGTCAGCCGATCGGGCGCTTCGCTCAGAAGGTCGATCCGGGCCAGTGGCATCACGCGCGGATCAACCCGGGCGCGCCCGGCATCGCACCTGTGCGCGAGAGCTTCGGCCCGCAGATGCGGCGCGCGAATTACCGGCCGCCAGCAAGCGCGGCCGCGCGGCCGGTGATCGCGACGCGCGATCCGGTGATGCCGGCCGCGTATCGCGACGGCCTCGCGCAGCGCTTCGCGCAGAACGGAGCAAGGGTGCCGGGCGGCGGTCAGCCCGTCGTGCGCACGCCGGTACCCGCGCAGATGACGGGGGCGCTGGGCGCGGCGCCGATCGCCAAGGTGCGGGTCGTGCAATCGCATGTGCCGGGACGCCCGCCGGGGATGGCCGCCGGGGCGCCCGGTACGCCCGGTACGCTTGGTGCGCCCGGTACGCTAGGGACGTCGGGTACGCCTGGCGCGCCGCGAGGTATCGAGCAGGCTGGCCAGAGGCCCGCCGAAGGTCTCGCGCCGGGCTCGCACGGCGAGGCGGCGCGGGCGCGGCCGGGTCTGCCGCCGCCGATGGCCGGCAATGGTCATCAGCCGCAGCCAGGCCCCGTGGTACAGGCAGTACCCGCAGGACAGCAGATAGGACATCCGCCGAACGGCGTGCCGCGACCGCCCCAGGTGGGCGGCGACAATCCGGCCGCGGCGGCGCAATCCGCCGCGCGGCAGCACGGCGCACCGCAGCAATGGGGCGCAGTCGGACGATCCGAGCCGGCCTGGACGCAGCCGCATCCGCCGATGGCTCAGCAGGCCCCGCGCGCGAACGAGCCGGCCGGCCCGCGGCAACCCGGCGTGCCGCATCCGCCGGAGAATCCGGCCGCGCAGCAGCAGGCGCGCCTGCCGGAGCGCGGTGCGCAGCCGATGCAACCGCCGCCGCATGTCGAGGCGCAACAGCGGGCGCAGCCGCCGCGTTTCGAAGCGCGTCCGCAGCCGATGCCGCAGCCCGCGCAAGCGCTGCCGGCTCGGCCACAACCGCACTTCCAGCCCGCGCAGCAACCCCGTCCTCAGCCTATGCAACCGCCTCGCCCCGAGCCGCCGCCTCATCAGCCGCAACAGCCGCCGCAACAGCCGCCGCAACAGCCGCGGTTCGAAGCGCGCCCGCAGCCGGTGCAGCAGCCGCGCGCTGAGCCGCGTCCGCAGATGCAGCAAGTGCGGCCGCAACCGGTTCAGCAGCCGCGTGCTCAAGCGCAGCCGCAACATGCCGAGCAGCACCAAGGCGGCGGCAATCGCGACGAACATCACAAGGGCTGAGCACCGTCGACGCAAGTGGCCGTCGCCGCCGCCTTCGCGGCAACCTGCCAATACGGACACCGGCAACAAAAAACCCCGCGATTCGAACAATCGCGGGGTTTTTGATACGCGACGCGGGCGTGACAGCCCCTGGTCCCGCAGCGTCAGACCGCCATCGGCGCCGTCAGCGGTTCATGATGCCGATAACCGACCAGCGAGAAATCCGCCGGCTCGATCTTTTCGAGCCACTCCGGCTCGTACACGCCGGTTTTCGCATAGTCGGGCACGCGGTCTGAAATCGCGAGCTGCGGACTCTCGTATGGCTCACGCGTCAGTTGCTGCTGCAGCATATCGAGCTGATTCTCGTAGATATGCGCGTCGCCGATGAAATAACTGAACCAGCGCGGCGTATAACCCGTCAGCCGCCCAACCAGATGCAGCAGCGCCGCGCCCTCGGTCAGATTGAACGGCGTGCCGAGCCCGACGTCGTTGCTGCGGATGTACAGACACAGCGAAATTTCGCGGCGCGCGACGTTCGGCAGGAACTGGTAAAGCAGGTGGCAGGCCGGCAGCGCGATCTGATCGAGCACCGCCGGATTCCACGCATGAAACAGAATGCGCCGGTCGGCCGGATTGCGCATGATCGTATCGAGGCACTGGCGCAACTGATCGATCGCCTTGTACAGCAGCACTTTCAAACGACCGTCTTCGTCGAATTGCGTGATCACGCGAAAACCGCGCGCCTGCGCATCGGCGAGCTGCGCGCTCGCGCCCGCGTCGAGCACCTTGTACGCGGGCCACTTGCGCCATTGCACGCCGTACACGTCGCCGAGGTCGTCGGGACCTTCGCGATACGGATTGGCGAGCCACTGCTCGTTCTGGTTCGCGTTGCCGTCCCACACCTTGCAGCCGAGCGCGCGGAAATCCGCGGCACTGCGCGACGCGCGCAGAAACCCGACCAGTTCGCCGATTGCCGACTTGAACGCGAGCTTCTTGGTGGTCACCGCGGGGAAGCCCTGCTGCAGATCGAAGCGCAGCATTGCGCCCGGCATGCTGATGGTGCGAATGCCGGTGCGGTTCTCCTGCCATGTGCCGGTATCGAGGATCGTGCGGACGAGCTCCAGGTATTGTTTCATGCGGTTTCCTTCGACGAGGCGCGGCTGAAACTCGGGATGCGCCACGGGATTGAGCAAAACCCGATTCTAACAAGCGCGACCAGGCGACGCGTGGCGGTGATGCGCCGCATTGGCCATTCGAAGGGAAGGTTCAGAACGAAAAGGAAGTCCGAGATGAAGCGGACAGCGGCCGGCGCAACGGAGGCGCCAGGCGTTGGGAGCTGCCGATGCGCGACCAGCGTGTTGCCACGGCCGCCCACGATCGGCCTGCAAGCGGTGTGCGGCCAACGATGCGGCCGCTTCTCGCCGCCCCGCTGGCCGAACCGCAACCGCTGCTCGCGGCGCCCCGCCTACTTCAAAGATGCTGTACCGAAGCAGGCAAATCGCCATGCGGCGCGGACATCGGCTCGCTTTCCATATGCCGCATCCCATGCGAGCACAGCAGCCGATACAGCGTGACGCGCGAGATACCCAGCTCCTGCGCGGCGTCGCCGAGCCGCCCGCGGTGGCGCAGCAGCGCCAGCTCGATCGCCTGCCGCTCGGCCGCTTCGCGCGCCTGCGCAAGCGACACCGGGACTATCTCGACATACTCGGCCAGTTCGAGGTCGCGCGCGGTGATCGCCCGTCCTTCGGACATCACGATCGCGCGCCGCACCCGGTTGATCAGCTCGCGCACGTTGCCCGGCCAGCCATAGTTATGCAGTGCCGCGATCGCATCGGGCGCGAAGCCGCGCAAGCGGCGGCTCGCATCTTTCTTGAAACGCTCGAGCATATGGCGCGCGAGCAGTTCGATGTCTTTACCGCGCGCGCGCAGCGGCGGCTCGTCGATCTGCAGCACGCATAGCCGGTGATAGAGGTCCGAACGGAAGCGCCCTTCGATCATCGCCGCGGTCATGTCCACGTGGGTGGCGGAGATAATCCGCACGTCGACATCGATCGCCGTGTGTCCGCCGAGCCGTTCGACCTTGCGCTCCTGCAAAAAGCGCAGCAGGCTCGCCTGGCTTTCCAGCGGCAGATCGCCGATTTCATCGAGAAACAGCGTGCCGCCGTTGGCCGCCTCGACCCGGCCGATCTTGCGCTGATTCGCGCCGGTAAACGCGCCGCGCTCATAGCCGAACAGCTCCGATTGCAGCAAATGAGGCGGAATCGCGCCGCAGTTGATCGGCACGAACGGCGCGTTGCGGCGCGCCGAGCGCTCGTGAATCGCAACCGCCGTGAGTTCCTTGCCGGTGCCCGATTCGCCGGAGATGAACACCGGCGCGTCGGTCATCGCGACCTTGCGGATCGAGCGGAACAGCGCGAGCATTGCGTCGCACGAGCCGACCATCTCGCCCTCGGCGCCTTGCGAGCCGTCATGCGACGCGGTTTCGCCGAGCGAGACCATCCCGTACGCGTGGCCGACCGAATCGACGATGCGATCGCCCGAATACGGCACCGTCACGTAATCGAAACAGTAGTCGCGCACGAGCCGGCGCAACGCGGCGTCTTGCAATTGCCCAGGCGTGGTGGCCGCGACCCAGCCGACATTCGGCATGGTCAGGCACGATTCAAAAGCGGCGATCTCGTGCGGCTGGAAATCGCTGGAAAGATCGAGCAGCCCTCCAGCGGCCGTCCCGGCGCGAACCGCCCGACGCGCATCGCGCGCGGACCCTACGACCTCGACATGCCAGCCACGCTGCAGAAAACGCGTATTCAGTTCCGCGCTAGGATCGCGCGAAACGTAAATCAGTTGCCGCGTTGCGGGTTCCATTATTCAGATCCTCTCGTCAACGAACGTTAAGGATGACGCATGCACCTGAAACTGCGGTTCAGACACGCTGACTCATTCGGGATTCGCAAGGCGCAAAAACCGAACGGCCATTCCATTCCGTGCGGACAGCTGATCCCCAAGAAAGCGGCGTGTGTGTTTTGAGACGGCCCCATATGGGACTTTTTTAAATGTGAAGCTGTTATCG
>NZ_DASXHN010000515.1:0-20556 GCF_036488505.1 Paraburkholderia sp.
CGTCAACTGGTTTTTATCACCTGCCCAACCCGTTCACGTCGCTCAAGCCCTTGCCCTTAAAGGCTCTCCCGCTTCCCCGCGCCCCGGCGTCCGGAGCACGAAAGAGCGGAATTCTAGCCGCCCAAGTCGGGGCTTGCAAGCTCTATTTGACAAGCGTATTAACGATGCTTGAAAGCCGGCTTGCGCTTCTCAACGAATGCGGCCATGCCTTCCTTCTGATCTTCAGTCGCGAAAAGCGAATGGAACAGACGACGCTCGAAATGCACGCCCTCCGCGAGCGTCGTTTCATAGGCGCGGTTCACCGACTCCTTGACCATCATCACCGCCGGCAACGGGAACTCCGCAATAGTCGCGGCCGCGGCGATCGATTCGTCAAGCAGAGAAGCCGCCGGAATGACGCGCGAAACCAAGCCGGCGCGCTCCGCTTCCGCGGCATCCATAAAGCGGGCGGTCAGACAAAGATCCATTGCCTTCGCTTTGGACACTGCGCGCGGCAGCCGCTGCGTGCCGCCCGCGCCCGGCATGATGCCGAGCTTGATTTCCGGTTGACCGAACTTTGCGGTATCGGCGGCGAAGATGATGTCGCACATCATCGCCAGTTCGCAGCCGCCGCCGAGCGCGAAGCCTGCCACCGCGGCAATAATCGGCTTGCGGATCGAGCGAACGGTTTCCCAGTTGCGCGTGATGTAGTCGCCCTTGTAGACGTCCATATAAGTATAGGACGCCATCATGCCGATGTCCGCGCCCGCAGCGAACGCCTTCTCACTGCCTGTCAGCACGATCGCGCCGACCGCGTCCTCGGCGTCGAACTCGCGTAGCGCCGCGCCCAGTTCGTCCATCAGCGCGTCGTTCAGCGCATTCAGTGCCTTCGGGCGATTCAGCGTGATCAGTCCAACCCGCCCGCGCGTCTCAACCAGAATGTTCTCGTAAGTCATGCCGCCTCCATATGGCCAATGCCACGCAAAAACGCTTCGCGCGACTCTCGTAACAATGCTAACATTTCCCAACCAACCGGTCGGTCAATTATTTGACGGCTTGTACCCCACCGCACACCCGAGCCTTTTTGCCATGACAAATCCGCTATTCGCGAAGCACGAAGACACCCTGCACAAGGCGCTCACCGCGCTCGAAACCCGCGGCTACTGGAGCCCGTTCACCGAGATGCCGAGTCCGAAAGTGTACGGGGAAACAGCCAACGCGGACGGCGAAGCGGCGTTCAAAGCGCTTCTCGACAAAACATTCGATCTGGACCAGCCGTCGACGGGAGAAATCGTCGGCGCCGAAGTCTCGCCATTCGGCTTCCCTCTCGGCGTGCGCTACCCGAAGGCCGACCCAAATGCCCTGATCGCCGCATCCACCGCTGCGCAACACAGTTGGCGCGCGGCCGGTCCGCACGCGTGGATCGGCGTGAGTCTCGAAATCCTCGCGCAGCTGAATCGCGCAAGCTTCGAAATCGGCTACAGCGTGATGCACACAACTGGCCAGGCCTTCATGATGGCTTTCCAAGCCGGCGGCCCGCACGCGCAGGATCGCGCGCTTGAAGCGGTCGCCTATGCATGGGACCAGCTGCGCCGCATTCCGGCCGACGCCCACTGGGAAAAGCCGCAAGGCAAGAACCCGCCGCTTGCGATGCACAAGCGCTATACCGTGGTGCCGCGCGGTATCGGCCTCGTGCTCGGTTGTTGCACGTTCCCCACGTGGAACGGCTATCCGGGACTCTTCGCCGATCTGGCCACCGGCAACACGGTCATCGTCAAGCCGCATCCGGGCGCGATCCTACCGCTCGCACTAACCGTGCGCATCGCCCGCGGTGTTTTGGGCGAAGCGGGCTTTGACCCGAACGTCGTCACACTGCTGGCCACCGAGCAGAACGACGGCGCCCTTGTCCAGGGGCTGGCCCAACGCCCCGAAATAAAACTGATTGATTTCACAGGCAGCACGCAACATGGCACCTGGCTCGAGCGCAATGCGCACCAGGCTCAGGTCTATACCGAAAAAGCCGGCGTCAACCAGGTCGTGATCGACTCGGTCGACGACATCAAAGCCGCCGCGCGCAACATCGCGTTCTCACTGGCGCTGTACTCCGGGCAGATGTGCACCGCGCCGCAAAACATTTACGTGCCACGCAATGGCATCCGCACCGCAGAAGGTACGCTCGGTTTCGATGAGGTCGCTCAGGCGCTCGCTGGCGCCGTGCAAAAGCTCGTCGCGGACCCGGCCCGTGCGGTCGAAGTGCTCGGCGCCATCCAGAACGAAGGGGTCATCCAGCGCATTGACGAAGCCGCCAACCTTGGCCACGTTCTCGCCGGGAGCCAGGCGCTCGAGCACCCGTCCTTCCCTGCCGCTCGCGTGCGCACGCCTCTCATGCTGCAGCTCGACGCCGCGACCGACCGCGCGCAATTCACGAAAGAATGGTTCGGACCGGTTTCGTTCGTGATCGCAACGGACTCCACCGCGCAGTCACTCGACCTCGCGGGTGCCATCGCCGCCGAGCATGGCGCGCTGACGCTGTCGATTTACAGCACCGACAACGCGGTGCTCGATGACGCGCACGAAGCATCGATTCGCGGTGGCGTAGCGCTTTCGATCAATCTCACCGGCGGCGTTTTCGTCAACCAGTCCGCGGCGTTCTCCGACTTCCATGGCACCGGCGCAAACCCGGCCGCGAATGCGGCGCTGGCCGATGCGGCGTTTGTCGCGAACCGCTTTCGTGTCGTTCAAAGCCGTGTTCATGTTGAACCGAAAGCGGCGCCGGCGGTAGCTGGCTGAATGGCATAAGACAACGGGCGCAGCATCAGCGCAAAGCGGCGCCTAGTCCTATGCCTTGCGGCCGAATAGACCGCGCCGCGCACACTAACTAACATGAGACATCGGATCGGCTATCACGCGCCGGTCCGCTTCAGCGGGAATCTCCATGACCGACGCCTTCATCTGCGATGCAATCCGTACCCCGATCGGCCGCTACGGCGGCGCCCTAAGAGACGTCCGCACCGACGACCTTGCCGCGGTACCGATAAAAGCGCTGATTGAGCGCAACCCCGGCGTCGACTGGCGGGCCGTCGATGATGTGATCTACGGCTGCGCGAATCAGGCTGGCGAAGACAACCGCAACGTCGCGCGTATGGCCGAGCTACTGGCCGGCTTGCCCACCGACGCACCGGGCTCAACCATCAACCGGCTATGCGGCTCTGGCATGGACGCGGTCGGCACTGCGGCACGGGCGATCAAGGCGGGCGAAGCACGCCTGATGGTTGCCGGCGGCGTCGAAAGCATGACGCGCGCACCGTTCGTAATGGGCAAGGCGACGAGCGCCTTCTCGCGTCAGGCCGACGTCTACGACACGACCATCGGCTGGCGCTTCATCAACCCGTTGATGAAGCGCCAGTACGGCGTCGACTCGATGCCTGAAACCGCGGAAAACGTCGCGGTCGAATTCGGTATCAGCCGCAAGGATCAGGACGCTTTCGCTCTCGCCAGCCAGCAAAAAGCGGCTCGCGCGCAGCGCGACGGCACGCTGGCTGAAGAAATCGTCGGCGTCGACATCCCGCAAAAGAAAGGCGATCCCGTGCGCGTTCTGCTGGATGAGCATCCGCGCGAGACGTCGCTCGAAAGCCTCGGCAAGCTCAAAGGCGTAGTCCGCCCGGACGGCAGCGTGACGGCGGGTAATGCGTCCGGCGTGAACGACGGCGCCTGCGCGCTGCTGCTCGCGAACCAGCAGGCGACGGACGAGTACGGCCTGCGGCGTCGCGCACGGGTGGTCGGCATGGCGACGGCGGGCGTCGAGCCGCGCATTATGGGCATCGGCCCAGCGCCGGCCACGCAAAAGCTGCTCAGGCAACTCGGCATGACGCTAGAACAGTTCGACGTGATCGAACTCAACGAAGCGTTTGCGTCGCAGGGACTGGCCGTGCTGCGCACGCTCGGTTTGCGCGACGACGACCCGCGCGTGAACCCCAACGGCGGCGCCATTGCGCTCGGCCACCCCCTCGGCGCATCCGGCGCGCGTCTGATCACCGCCGCGTTGTATCAGCTGGAACGGACTAACGGCCGCTTCGCGCTGTGCACGATGTGCATCGGCGTGGGCGAAGGCATCGCGCTAGTCATCGAGCGGCTTTAACCGCTCCAATAGCGAGGCCACGCCGCCTACCGGTCAACGACACTTTGAGGAGACACCCAATGTCGTATCAAGCGATCCAGCTGGACATCGACACAGCGAGCCACGTCGCCATCATCACGCTGAATCGCCCGGACAAGCTCAACAGCTTCACGCGGGCGATGCATCGGGAGTTGAGCGCCGCGCTCGACGAGGTCGGAACCTCCCGCGCCCGCGCGCTCGTGCTGACCGGTGCGGGCCGCGGCTTTTGCGCCGGCCAGGATCTCGCCGACCTCGACTTCACCCCGGGCGCGATGACCGATCTCGGCGGCCTGATCGACGAATACTTCAACCCGTTGATCCGCCGTCTGCAGGCTCTGCCGTTGCCGGTGATCGCAGCGGTGAACGGCACGGCAGCTGGCGCGGGGGCGAATCTCGCGCTCGCCTGCGACCTGGTGCTCGCGGCGCGTTCAGCAAGCTTCATTCAGGCGTTCGTGAAGATCGGGCTGGTCCCGGATTCGGGCGGCACGTGGTTTTTGCCGCAGCGCGTGGGCATGGCACGCGCGTTGGGACTCGCCATCACCGGCGACAAACTCACTGCGGAAAAAGCGGAGAGCTGGGGCTTGATCTGGCAGGTGCTAGACGATGCCGAACTCGCCACAGTCGCCAGGAAGCTGGCGACCCAGCTCGCCCAGCAACCGACCCGCGCGATCGCAGCGATCAAGCAGGTTATGCGCGCGAGCGCGAGCCAAACGCTCGATCAGCAACTCGACCTCGAGCGCGATTTGCAGCGCGAACTCGGCGCTTCGCACGATTACGCGGAAGGCGTCCGGGCGTTCATCGAAAAGCGCGCGCCGCGCTTTGAAGGGCGCTGATATGTCCACGCAACCCACTCGCCCCGATCACATGACACCCGACGAACTCGCCCGCGCCACTGCCGCCGCGATGTACGAGAACGACGCTTGCAGCCGCGCACTCGGACTGGAAATACTTGAAGTACGGCCCGGCTATGCGCGGCTGCGCATGGCGGTGCGCGACGACTTCCTGAATGGCCACCAGATCTGCCACGGCGGCCTGATTTTCACGCTCGCCGATTCGACGTTCGCATTCGCCTGCAACACCTACAACATCAATACGGTCGCGGCGGGCTGTTCGATCGAGTTTCTGCGGCCCGTGCACGGCGGTGACGTGCTGAGCGCGGAAGCGGTCGAACAGACATTGAGCGGACGCACCGGCATCTACGATATCCGCGTAACCAATCGCGCCGGTGACACCGTTGCGATGTTTCGTGGCAAATCCGCGCAAATCAAAGGCAACCTGATTCCTGCTGGCGACTAATAGATTCCCGCTGGCGACTAATAAATAGAAGCGGCAAACCGCGCCGCCTTCGTCGACAACCGTCCGTTGCGGGCTTCCGGCGCTGCCGCGCGCCGCATACGAGAACCAAGCATTGAGGCAGCAAGGAGACATTCGATGAGCACCACCCTTCCCCTCGACGCGATCGAGACCGCCAGCCGCGACGAGCTCGCCGCGCTGCAACTTGAACGGCTGCAATGGTCGCTGAACCATGCGTACGAAAATTCGCCCGTCTATCGGCGCAAGTTCGACGAAGCCGGCATTCATCCGGCTGAGGTGAAGTCCCTCGCAGACCTCGCCCGCTTCCCGTTCACGACCAAGAAGGACCTGCGCGACAACTATCCGTTCGGGATGTTCGCCGTGCCGCAGGAGCAGATCTCGCGCATCCATGCGTCGTCCGGTACGACCGGCAAGCCGACCGTCGTCGGCTATACCGCGCGCGACATCGACACGTGGGCGAATCTGGTCGCGCGCTCGATCCGCGCTGCGGGCGCAAGACGCGGCGACAAGGTGCACGTCAGCTATGGCTACGGTCTCTTCACGGGGGGCCTGGGCGCCCACTACGGCGCCGAGCGAGCCGGGCTGACCGTGATCCCGTTCGGCGGCGGTCAGACCGAAAAGCAGGTGCAGCTGATCCAGGATTTCCGACCCGACATCATCATGGTGACGCCGAGCTACATGCTGTCGATCGCCGACGAACTCGAGCGCCAAGGCATCGATCCGGCCTCATGCTCGCTGCGCATAGGCATCTTCGGTGCCGAGCCGTGGACCAATGACATGCGTCAGGCGATCGAAAAACGCATGGGCATCGACGCGGTCGACATCTATGGTCTATCCGAAGTGATCGGTCCGGGCGTCGCGTCGGAGTGTGTCGAGACGAAAGACGGTCCGACGATCTGGGAAGATCATTTCTATCCCGAGATCGTCGATCCGGAGACCGGCGAGGTGCTGCCCGATGGCGAACTCGGCGAGCTGGTGTTCACGTCGTTGACGAAAGAAGCGCTACCGATCATCCGCTATCGCACGCGCGACCTCACCCGTCTGTTGCCAGGTACGGCCCGTACGATGCGGCGCATGGAGAAGATTACCGGCCGTTCGGACGACATGATGATCGTGCGCGGCGTCAACGTGTTCCCGACACAGATCGAGGAACTGCTGCTGAAGCAGCACGCGCTTGCGCCGCATTATCAGATCGTGCTGACGAAGGAAGGTCCGCTCGACGTTTTCACGCTGAACGTCGAGCCATGCCCGGAAAGCGCGCCCGATGCAGCCGCGCTGAGCACCGCGAAAAACGCGCTGGCGTATGACATCAAGGCGCTGGTCGGCGTGAGCGCGGTAGTCAATGTACTGGCGGTGAACGGCATCGAACGCTCGGTGGGCAAGGCTCGGCGTGTGGTGGACAAGCGCAGGCCGGGGCCTTGATCCGACAACTCGTATCGTCCAAACCCGCGCAAGAAGCGCGGCAATACAGACGGCGTCAAAACGGCGTCACTCACGGAATTCGACCGGACGTGACGCCTTTTTCTTCAGCGAAACCTGTTTTGCAGCCGCTTCAAAGCGAGCGTCGGAAAAGCCACGGCATTCGCTGTGATGACCACCATGGCCGGCAGCGCCATCTTCTACGGCGAGCTCGCCCGTCGCACCGCAGCCTTCATTTCATCAACGCCAGCGCGCGCCCGCAACACGTCAGGAATTCGGCAGCAGCACCCACATCCGGCCAGCCTGCTTCATCTTGCCGGCCAGATCGCCGGCGTCGTCACCCAGTCCCCAGAAGTAGTCGGCACGCACGCCGCCTTTGATCGCGCTGCCGGTGTCCTGGGCGAACACCAGGCGGTTCATCGGCGAATTCGTCAGCGGACGCGTGGTCTGCAGGAACACGGGCGTACCGAGCGGAATCGCACTTGGATCGACTGCGATCGAGCGTTCCGGCGTCAGCGGCACGCCGAGCGCACCGATTGGACCGTCCGCGCCACCGCCCGACGCGCTTTCGCTCGACGGCATCTCGCGGAAAAAAACGAAGCGCGGGTTCGTATCGAGCAATGCATCGACGCGCGTCGGGTTCGCGCGCGCCCATGCCTTGATCCCTTGCATCGTCGCCTGAGCGGGCGTGATTTCGCCACGATCGAGCAACCAGCGCCCAATCGACTTGTACGGCTGATTGTTGGTGCCGCCAAAGCCGACGCGCATCACGCTGCCGTCTTCCATCACGATGCGCCCCGAGCCCTGCACCTGCAGGAAGAACGCTTCGATCGGGTCGTCGACCCACACGAGCTCATTGCCATTGAGCACGCCGGTGCGCTCGAGTTGCGCGCGCGCCGGCAGCGGCGCGCCCGCGCGATAGCCGGCGGGCCAACGGTACAGCGCTGTCTGATAGACGCCATGCCGGGTGCGCGAACCGCGCAGTAGCGGCTCGTAGTAGCCGGTGACGAGGCCGTCGAGCGTGCCGTCGCTATTCGCTAACTGGAACGGAGTGAAGTAGGCCTCGAAGAATGCCCGCGCGCCGGTGACGTCGAGATCGTCGATTTGCGCGGCGGCCGCGCAGGCACGCGACCAGTTGGGCTGACGCGCGAGCCGCAGGCAGTTTTGCCGCAACGCGGCCGTCGCGCCGATCAGCGAGTCGTCCTGCCAGCCCGGCACCTGCTGCCAGGCAACCGCGGTCAAACGCGTCGCGGCAATCTGACCGGGGATAATCGCCGCACCGGTCGGCGGCGAAGGCCGGATCGCACCGCCGCCCCCGCACGACGCGAGCAATACGGCAACCGACAACGCTCCGAGCCAGCCACCGGCCCGGCGGACAAAGCACATACAATGTTCGTTCTTGATGGAAACCGCCATGTCTGATCTTTTCGACGAATACCCGATGCTGATCTTCGCGCTGGAATCGCTTGTCGCGCTTTTCCTGCTCGTTTTTATCGTCCTTTGGACGTCGTCGGGCAAAAAGAAGGTGACGCGTGCGAGGTCGGCGGAACAATCCCGACAGCAAAAGCCGCATTGATGCTATCTGGCGAGCCACGCGTTGAACCGCGCGCGACATCATGCATCAACGGAGCATCAACGGCGCAACGACGGCTTGCCCGCCCTTCATCGCACTGCCGATCCCCGCTTGCCCGTTCAACGCGTCGCCCCGCCGCGGATGCACGCACCCACGCCCAACCTGATTAAGGACCGCGCGCCTGCTTGACGGTTCAATGCAGCGTGCGCGGCATGCGCAGCACGAACTCCGGCACCGGCGCATCGAAGCGCTCGCCGTCCTCGGCCACGCAGAAGTAATCGCCGCGCATCGTGCCGACCGGTGTCGCGATAACGGCCCAGCTCGTGTATTCGAACTGCTCGCCCGGTTTGAGCAGCGGCTGATGCCCGACCACGCCGAGCCCCTTCACTTCCTGCACGGTGTTGTCGCTATCGGTGATGACCCAATGACGCGCGATCAACTGCGCGGGCACCTGACCGGTGTTGCGGATGGTCAGCGTGTAGGCAAAGGCATACTGGCGGCGCTCCGGGTCGGACTCCTCGGGCAGATATTGCACTTGGGCCGAGACGCTGAATTCGTACTGGCTCATTCTGATTTCGGTCCGATGAAACGACGTGTGAAAAATCGTGGGAAGGCCCGAACGCCAATAGTTTGCGTGGACATCGGCGATGCGGCGCTCATGGAGTGGCATTCTGCTTGATGCGTGGCACGCCCGCAACCGGACAAATCCTTTGGCCAGGGGCATTTAAGCCGTGTTGTCGGTCCGTTTGCCTTTTCGGCTCGCCGCCAGTTCGCGCGCGCCCCGGGGCTCCGCTTTCGCTGCAAAACGAAAGCCGCGCGCCAGTGTCCCGCCCGCGCAAAACGGTAAAATGGCGCTTTCCGCTTGCATCCGCCCCTGCCATGACGCAATTTCGCATCGCCCCCAGCATTCTGTCCGCCGATTTCGCCCGTCTGGGCGAAGAAGTCCGCAATGTGGCGGCCGCCGGCGCCGACTGGATTCACTTCGACGTGATGGACAACCACTACGTGCCGAACCTGACCATCGGCCCGCTTGTTTGCGAAGCAATCCGCCCGCACGTGAACGTGCCGATCGACGTGCACCTGATGGTGCGCCCCGTCGACCGCATCGTGCCGGACTTCGCGAAAGCCGGCGCGAACGTGATCAGCTTTCACCCGGAAGGCTCCGATCACATCGACCGCACACTGTCTCTGATTCGCGACCACGGCTGCAAGGCCGGCCTCGTGTTTAATCCAGCCACGTCGCTGAACTATCTCGATCACGTGATGGACAAGGTCGACCTCGTGCTGATCATGTCGGTCAACCCCGGCTTCGGCGGCCAGTCGTTCATCCCCGAGGCGCTCAACAAGCTGCGTGACGCGCGCAAGCGCATCGACGCCTACAACGAGCGCACCGGCCGGGACATCCACCTCGAAGTGGACGGCGGCGTGAAGGTCGACAACATCGCGGAGATCGCGGCGGCCGGCGCGGACACATTCGTGGCCGGCTCGGCGATCTTCGGCCAGCCTGATCACAAGGTCGTGATCGACAAGATGCGCGCCGCTCTCGCCACCGTTCAGCGTTAATCCGCCAATGACCTCCCCGTACCCCGCTCCAGTCTTCACCGGCGCGCGCCTCGAAGCCGCGATCATCGACCTCGACGGCACGATGGTCGACACCGCCGACGACTTCACCGCCGGCCTGAACGGCATGCTCGCGCAACTCGACGCGGCCGAGACCTCGCGCGAGGAGGTAATCGGCTACGTCGGCAAGGGCTCGGAGCATCTGATTCGCAGCGTGCTCGCGCCGCGCTTCGTGGCCGAGCATGCGCAGGGGCGCTTCGAAGAAGCGCTCGCGATCTATCAGGAGGAGTACGCGAAGATCAACGGTGTGCACACCCGGCTTTATCCGGATGTCGAAGCCGGGTTGCGCGCGATGCGCGACGCCGGCCTGAAGCTCGCGTGCGTGACCAACAAGCCGCACCGCTTCGCGATCGAGCTGCTGCGACAGTACGGGCTCGCGCAGTATTTCAGCGTCGTGCTGGGCGGCGACAGCCTCCCGAAGAAGAAGCCCGACCCGCTGCCGATGCTCACCGCCGCGGTGGAACTAGGCGTCGAACCGGCAGCGACGGTCGCGATCGGCGATTCCGAAAACGACGCGCTGGCGGGCCGCGCGGCCGGCATGGCGACGCTCACGGTGCCCTACGGTTACAACCACGGCCAAGCTATACAAACGATAAAATCCGATGGTATAGTTGCCTCGCTGCTCGACGCCGCCACGGCGATCGCAGCGCACCATTCCACGACTTCAACAGTCCTTCATTCTGATGTTTCTGAACAAAAAACGGAGTCTGATTAGCATCGACCGGGGAGCCTGGCCCTGGCGTCGCTGGTCGCGCTAACCTCGCCTGAGGTACGCTGGAGCCCGTCTCCGGCAACCGTTTTTTGCTTCGCTGCGCTCACGCGCTTTTTCCATCGTTCTGTGTGTCGCTGCCGCATCGGCTGATCGGGCCTGCGCGTACCCGCAAAGTACCGCTGTGCACCGCGCACCGCTTGTACGCGTCGATGGGAAACTCGCGCCGGTCATTATCATCGTGTCGAGAATGTCGACCGACTCCGTGACCGGAGGCGCCTCGCCCCGCTTTGTCCGACGCTCTGCCGGCGGACCACCGTACAGGATCGGAACATGACCGAACTCGAATTCCAGTCCCTCGCCAACGAGGGTTTCAACCGCATTCCGCTGATCGCCGAAGCGCTGGCCGACCTCGAAACGCCGCTGTCGCTGTATCTGAAGCTCGCGCAGACCGAGCGCAACGGTGCGAACTCGTTCCTGCTCGAGTCGGTGGTCGGCGGTGAGCGTTTCGGCCGCTATTCGTTCATCGGCCTGCCGGCGCGCACTGTGCTGCGCACGCGCAATGCAGTGTCGGAAGTGGTGCGCGACGGCAAGGTCGTCGAAACGCACGACGGCGATCCGCTCGCGTTCATCCAGCAGTTCCAGGCACGCTTCAAGGTCGCGCAGCGGCCGGGGCTGCCGCGCTTCACGGGCGGTCTGGCCGGCTATTTCGGCTATGACGCGGTGCGCTACATCGAAAAGAAGCTCGCGCACAGCGCGCCGAAAGACGACCTGCACCTCCCCGACATCCAGTTGCTCCTGACCGAAGAAGTCGCAGTGATCGACAACCTCGCGGGCAAGCTCTATCTGGTGATCTACGTGGATCCGACCCAGCCCGAGGCGTACACCAAAGCGAAGCACCGTCTGCGCGAACTGCGGCAACGGCTGCGCGCGACGGTTGCGCCACCGGTCACATCGGCGAGCGTGCGCACCGAGACGTACCGCGAGTTCGCGAAAGACGATTACCTCGCCGCCGTGCGCAAGGCGAAGGAATACATCGCCGCCGGTGAACTGATGCAGGTGCAGGTGGGCCAGCGCCTGATCAAGCCATACCGCGACAATCCATTGTCGCTGTACCGCGCGCTGCGCTCGCTAAATCCGTCGCCGTATATGTATTACTACAACTTCGGCGATTTCCACGTGGTCGGCGCATCGCCGGAGATCCTCGTGCGCCAGGAAAAGCGCGGCGAAGACCGCATCGTCACGATCCGGCCGCTCGCCGGCACTCGTCCGCGCGGCAACACACCCGAGCGCGACGCCGAACTCGCGACCGAATTGCTGAACGACCCGAAGGAAGTCGCCGAGCACGTGATGCTGATCGATCTCGCGCGCAACGACGTCGGCCGCATCGCGCAGATCGGCTCGGTCGTCGTGACCGACAAGATGGTGATCGAAAAGTACTCGCACGTGCAGCACATCGTGAGCTCGGTCGAAGGCAAGCTGAAGCCCGGCACCACCAATTTCGACGTGCTGCGCGCGACCTTCCCGGCCGGTACGCTGTCGGGCGCGCCGAAGGTTCGCGCGATGGAACTGATCGACGAACTCGAGCCGGTGAAGCGCGGGCTGTACGGTGGCGCGGTCGGCTATCTGTCGTTCACAGGCGAGATGGATCTGGCGATCACCATTCGCACCGGTGTGATCACGAATGGCAATCTGTATGTGCAGGCGGCTGCGGGCGTGGTCGCCGATTCGGTGCCGGAATCCGAATGGCAGGAGACCGAGAACAAGGCGCGCGCGGTGCTGCGCGCGGCCGAGCAGGTTCAAGACGGCCTCGATAGCGACTTCTGACCGGAGACACACCATGCTGCTCATGATCGACAACTACGACTCGTTCACCTACAACCTGGTGCAGTACTTCGGCGAACTCGGCGAAGACGTGCGCACCTATCGCAACGACGAAATCACGCTGGATGAAATCGCCAGGCTCAACCCGGAGCGTATTTGCCTGTCGCCCGGCCCGAGCAATCCGCAACATGCGGGCATCACGCTCGACGTGCTGCGCGAATTCGCCGGCAAGATGCCGATTCTCGGCGTGTGCCTCGGCCATCAGGCGATCGGCGAAGCGTTCGGCGGGCGCGTCGTGCGCGCGCAGACCATCATGCATGGCAAGGTCAGCACGATCGAAACCGACTGCAAGGGCGTGTTCGCGGATCTGCCGAAGCACTTCGCGGTGACGCGCTATCACTCGCTCGCGATCGAGCGCGAATCGCTGCCCGACTGCCTCGAAGTGTCCGCGTGGACCGAAGACGGTGAAATCATGGGGGTGCGCCACAAGGAACTCGCGGTCGAAGGCGTGCAATTCCATCCGGAATCGATCCTGTCCGACCACGGCCACGCGCTGCTCGAAAACTTCGTCAAGCAGTCGAAACTCGCGGCGTCCCGCAACGCCTGACATAGAGAGACGAAATCATGTCCATTACGCCCCAGGAAGCGCTGCAGCGGACCATCGAGCACCGCGAGATTTTCCACGACGAAATGCTGCATCTGATGCGCCTCATCATGCGCGGCGAACTGTCGCCCGTCATGTCGGCGGCCATCATCACCGGCCTGCGCGTCAAAAAAGAGACCATCGGCGAAATCACCGCGGCCGCCACGGTGATGCGTGAATTTGCCCGGCACGTCGAGGTGCAGGACAACTCGAACTTCGTCGATATCGTCGGCACCGGCGGCGACGGCTCGCACACGTTCAATATTTCGACCGCAACGATGTTCTTGGCGGCCGCGGCCGGTGCGAAGGTCGCAAAGCACGGCAATCGCGGCGTGTCGAGCAAATCGGGCAGCGCCGACGTGCTCGAGGCACTCGGCGTGAACATCGATCTGCAGCCGCAACAGGTCGCGGCATCGATCGCGGAAACGGGAATGGGCTTCATGTTCGCGCCGAACCATCATCCGGCGATGAAGAACGTCGCGCCGGTGCGCCGCGAACTCGGCGTGCGCACGATCTTCAACATCCTCGGGCCGCTGACCAATCCGGCTGGCGCGCCGAACCAACTGATGGGCGTATTCCACCCGGACCTCGTCGGCATTCAGGTACGCGTGATGCAGCGCCTCGGCGCGAAGCACGTGCTGGTCGTCTACGGTATGGACGGCATGGACGAAGTGTCGCTCGGCGGCGCCACCCAGGTCGGCGAACTGCGCGACGGCGAAATCCGCGAGTACGAGATCCATCCGGAGGACTTCGGCATGCAGATGGTGTCGAACCGCACGCTGAAAGTGGCAGACGCGGCCGAATCGAAAGTGATGCTGCTCGAGGCGCTCGACAACAAACCGGGGGTCGCGCGCGAAATCGTCACGCTGAACGCGGGCACCGCGCTCTATGCGGCGAACGTGGTCGAGTCGATCGACGATGGCATCGGGCTCGCACGCGAGGCGATCGCGAGCGGCAGAGCGCGCGCGAAGGTCGACGAACTCGTGCGCTTCACGCAGCAATTCAAGCAGTAATCACGTAGCGAGACATTTATGAGCGATATTCTCGACCGCATCATCGCGGTCAAACGCGAAGAGGTCCGCGCGGCCGAACAGAGCGCGCCGCTCGAAGAATTGCGGCTCGAAGCGTCGTCGCGCGACATCCGCGACTTCGTCGGCGCGTTGCGGGCCAAGCACACGGCCGGTCTGGCTGCCGTGATCGCCGAGGTCAAAAAGGCGAGCCCGTCGAAGGGCGTGCTGCGCGAAAACTTCGTGCCGGCCGACATCGCGCGGTCGTATGAGAAGCATGGCGCGGCATGTCTGTCGGTACTGACCGACGTGCAATTCTTCCAGGGCAGCGTCGCGTACCTGGAACAGGCGCGCGCCGCGTGTCAGTTGCCGGTGCTGCGCAAGGACTTCATCGTCGACCCTTACCAGGTCGTCGAGGCGCGCGCGATGGGCGCAGACGCCATCCTGCTGATCGCCGCCGCGCTCGAAACGCCGCAGATGCAGGACCTCGAAGCGCTCGCCCATTCGCTCGGCCTCGCGGTGCTCGTCGAAGTGCATGACAGCGCCGAACTCGACGAAGCGCTGACGCTGAAAACACCGCTGATCGGCATCAACAACCGCAATCTGCGCACGTTCGAGACCTCGCTGGAAACGACGATCGGCATGCTCGATGCTCTCCCCGACGACCGTATCGTCGTGACCGAATCGGGCATCCTGTCGCGCGCCGACGTCGAACACATGCGCGCGCGCAATGTGCACACGTTCCTCGTCGGCGAGGCGTTCATGCGCGCGCCGGAGCCGGGTGTGGAACTTGCACGGATGTTTTTCTGAGCCCATCGCTCGGTATGGGCGGGTAACGCAAGGACGCATCATGGGCATCGAACGCGAAATCAAGCTGGCGTTGCCGGCGGCTCAGGTGCAGGCGGCAACGCAGTGGTTTGTCGCGCGCGCCGGCAAGGATGGCACGCCAGTGAAGCTCGTGAATATTTACTTCGATACGCCGCAGTTGGCGCTGGCGTCGTCGAAGAGCGCGCTGCGCCTGCGGCAGACGCCGGACGGCTGGCTGCAAACCTTCAAGACGGCCGGCAATGCGGCGAAAGGCTTGCATAGCCGGCATGAATGGGAAATGGCGGTGGCGGGTGCCAAGCTGGACATCGACGCGTTGTTGCAAGCATGCGACGAAACTGCTGCGGCCGATGCGTTGCGTGCGGCCGCGCCGTCGCTGATCGAACTGTTTCGCACCAACTTCACGCGCACGCTGTGGCAGCTCGACGCCAATGGCGCGCAGGTCGAAGCGGCGATCGACCAGGGCGATGTGCTTGCGACCGTCGACGGCGAAGCGCGCCGCGCGCCGATCTCGGAAATCGAACTGGAGCTGAAATCCGGCGATGAAGCGGCGCTGCACGCGCTGGCGGCCGAACTGGGCGAACGGATTGCCGGGCTCGCGCCGGACGATATCAGCAAAGCGCAACGCGGCTATAAGTTGCGCGCCGGTGGCACTTGAGGTGACGGGCCCCGTTCCTCCCTCCGAAGGGAACCCGAGGCAACGCGCAACGGTCCGCGAACTTGAGCCCGCCCGCGTTTGCTGCGACACTTCCCCGCCATGACTTCAGCCTCCCGTCCCCGTTCCGATCGCTCGCAGGCATCGTTATTCGATGATGCGGCGCCCGCCTCCGCCGAGGCGACGACATCCGCGGCATTTACGACCGCTAATTCGACCGCGCCGCTGCACCCCGCACATCCCAGCGCGCCGCCGACGCTCGAAGCCCAGTTCGCCGCGCTGCCGGCTGCGTGGCGCGCACACCTGAAGTCGTTCATCGACAACGACGCTTATGCGCCGTTGTGCCGCTTCGTCGACGGTGAACGCGCGGCCGGCAAGACGATCTATCCGGCCGACGTATTTCGTGCGCTGCGCCTGACGAGTCCCGACGAAGTGAAAGTCGTGATCCTCGGCCAGGACCCGTATCACGGCGAAGACCGCGGCACGCCACAGGCGCACGGCCTTGCGTTTTCGGTCGCGCCGCACGTGCGGCCGCCGCCGTCGCTGCGCAACATCTTCAAGGAAATCGCCGCGAGCCTCGGCCACCAAGCGCCGCAGCACGGCTGTCTCGACAGTTGGGCCAAACAGGGCGTGCTGCTGCTGAACACCGTGCTGACCGTCGAACGCAACAGCGCCGCAAGCCACGCGAAACGCGGCTGGGAAAAATGCACGGACACGCTGATCCACGAACTCGCGACGCGCCACGACGGCCTCGTGTTTATGCTGTGGGGCGCGCATGCGCAGGCGAAACGCGCGCTGCTCGGCGGCAAGTCGCACTACGTGCTGGAGGCGCCGCACCCGTCGCCGTTGTCCGCGCATCGCGGCTTCCTTGGCTGCGGGCACTTCGCGAAGGCGAACGCATATCTCGTGCAGCACGGCCGCCAGCCGATCGACTGGCGTCTGCCGGACGAAGCGCAAATGCTCGCGTGATCGCGCGCATTGCCAGCGCGGACCGATCGCGATAAAAACGAAAACGCCACGGATGATCGACTCATTCGTGGCGTTTCTTCATTCCGTTGCGCGCATTGCATCGAAGCGGCAACGGGCCGCACAACCGGCCGGCTAAAACGGCGTCGGCGTTTCAGACCGCGGCGATCGCTTCGCGCGCCGAAGCCAGCGCGGCGGTGGCGGCGTCCGGGCCCATGTTCAGGCCTTCCGCGTAGATGAAGTGCACGTCGGTCATGCCGAGGAAGCCGAGGAACGTCTTCAGGTACGGCGTCTGGCTGTCATTCGGCGTACCGGCGTACTTGCCGCCGCGCGCGGACACGACATAAACCTTCTTGCCCGTCACGAGGCCTTCCGCACCGTTCGCGCCATAGCGGAACGTGATGCCCGCCCGTGCGATGAAGTCGAAGTACGTCTTCAGTTGCGACGAGATGCCGAAGTTGTACATCGGCGCACCGATCACGATGATATCGGCGGCTTGCAGTTCGGCGATCAGCGCTTCGCTACGCGCGGCGATTGCGGCCTGCTCCGGCGTGCGCTGCTCGGCCGGCGTGAAGAACGCGCCCAACACTACATCGTCGAGGTGCGACAGCGGCTCGGCCTGCAGATTGCGGACGACGACTTGCGCGCCCGGATTCGACTGTTGCAGCTTTTCGGTCAGCTCGTTGATCAGCAGCGTCGAGTTCGCGCCTTGCGAGCGGGCTGCCGAGTTGATTTGCAGGATCGTGGTCATCGTTGACTCCAGTAGGGGCGCGCAGTGTTGCGCGAGTGGAGCCATTGTGTTTTTTTACCGGTCGGCGAAAAAGCCGTCCGGCGGCGACGGATTGTTGCAGTGGTAGGACAATCCTCGACCGTCGCTCGCGAATGGGTAGTCGACCGGACGACGATCGGTGAGCGTTCAGACGGCCGTCCGGCTGAGCGGTCAGCTCGCCAGCCAGCGCTCGCGCGCCTTGCGGGTAGCGGCTTGCTTGTCGCTGATCGCAAGCTTGTAGCGCGCCACTTCGGGGCCGTCGAGCTTCATCTGCGTGACGCGCAGTTCGTCGCGACGGAACGCATGCACGTCGACCTTCGCGCCCGGCTGATAGCGAGCGAGCAGGCCGTCGAGATTGCCGCCGGTTACACGCAGACCGTCCAACGCGACCAGCACGTCGCCGGCGGATAACCCCGCCTTTTGCGCGGCGCTGCCTTCGTGCACCGCGGCGAGCACGCAATCCGCGCCGCCGCGCAGCCGCACGCCGAGCGACGGCTTGCCGTTTCGGTCGACGTCGGGCGCGAGCGCGACGCCGAACGGCGCGAGTAGCTTGTCGAGCGGCAGATCGCGCGTACCGCGCACGCCGTCGGCAAACAGCTCGGTCAGCTGCGCGCCGGTCGCTTCGGCGAACAGCGCCTCGATTTCGCTTTCCGCGACGCCGACCGGCTCGCCACGATAGAAGTCGCGGCCGAAGCGCTGCCACAACAGGCGCATTACGTCGTCGAGCGATTTGCGGTGGCCGGTCTGCGCGCGAATCGTCAGATCGAACGCGAGCGCGATCAGCGAGCCCTTCGTGTAATAGCTGACGATCGCATTCGGCGCGTTCTCGTCCTGCCGGTAGTACTTGACCCACGCGTCGAACGAGCTTTCGGCGACGCTCTGCTTCAGGCGTCCGCTGCCGCGCTGCACACCCCCGATCACCTTGCCGAGCAGCCCGAAGTAGTCATCCACGGAAATCAGGCCGCTGCGCACGAGGATCAGGTCGTCGTAATAGGACGTGAAACCCTCGAACAGCCACAGCAGCGACGTGTAGTTCTCGACGCTCAGATCGTACGGCGCAAATGCCGCCGGCTTGATGCGCTTGACGTTCCACGTATGGAAGTATTCGTGGCTGCACAACCCGAGGTAGGTCCGGTAGCCCTCGCTGATCGCATCGCGGCCCTCGGCCGGCAGGTCGGTGCGATTGCAGATCAGCGCGGTGGACGCGCGATGCTCGAGCCCGCCATAACCATCGGTGACGGCCTGCGTCATGAACACGTAGCGCTCGACCGGCGCCTTTTTCGACTTCGGTTCGAACAACGCGATCTGCGCCTCGCAGATGCGCTTCAGGTCCTTGCACAGACGCGCCATGTCGAGCCCGATCACACGTCCGCCGATCACCACGTCATGCGGCACGCCGTGCGCGTTGAAGGTCGCGAGTGCGAACTCGCCGAGTGTCACCGGATGGTCGATCAGTTCGTCATAGTTCTGTGCGCGGTACTCGCCGAAGCCGTAGCGCTTCGTGCCGCGCGCCTCCGGCAGCGCGGTCGCGACGCGCCAATGGCGGTACGCGGCCCCCTGCGGCTTCTGGATGTCGACCACGCATTGCGCATCCTCATGACCGAGCGGCGCGAGGAACACGCTCGTGCCGTTGAAAAAGCCGGTCGTGTCGTCCAGGTGCGCGGCGCGCACCGACAGGTCCCACGCATACACCTCGTAGCGCAGCGTCAATGCGCCGTTCACCGGTGCGGCGCGCCACGTGTGCTTGTCGATCTTCTCGATCCGCACCTTGCGGCCCGCGTCGTTCACCGCGCGCAGCGTCACGATGTTGCGCGCGAACTCGCGGACCATATAGCTGCCCGGAATCCACACGGGCAGCATGAAGCGCTGGCCGGCCGGATCGGGATCGGCGACGGTCACGGTAACTTCGAACAGGTGGGCGGCGGGTTGACTGGGAACGATGGTGTAGCGGATCGGCTTCATCGGCGGCGATTGGCGGAGGTCAGGAGAGTAAGGGGAAGAAGTTCGGGGCGCGATGCGAAAGGAGGCGCTTTTCGCGCCTCCCATTGTTCGCGTGCCTCGCCCCGAGGGCGTGCGCGGCGCTGTGTTCAGCGGCGCGCTCAGTGCACCGCGGATAGCTCCCGGTCGAGCCGGTCTGCCGGCACGGCGCCCGGCAGGCGGCGCCCGTCGGCGAGGAACACGGTCGGCGTGCCGTCCACGTTCATTGCATGGCCGAGCGCGAGGTTCTTGTCGATCGCGCCGGTGTCGCAGGAGGCGGCGGCGGTCGGCGCCTGATGGTCCTGCATCCACGATTCCCACGCCTTCGCGCGGTCCGCCGAGCACCAGATCGACTTCGACTTGGCCGTCGAATCCGGCGACAGCACCGGGTACAGGAACGTGTAGACCGTCACGTTATCGATCGACTTCAGCGTGGTTTCGAGCTGCTTGCAGTACGGGCAATTCGGATCGGAGAACACCGCGATCTTGCGGCTGCCGTCGCCTTTCACGACTTTCACCGCATTCGCGAACGGCAGGCTCGCGAAGTCGATGCGGTTGGTTTCCGCCAAACGCGCTTCCGTCAGATTCTTGCGGGTCTTCGCGTCGACCAGGTCGCCGAGCATGAGGTAATCGCCGTTCGCATCGCTATAGATGATCTGCGTGCCGAGGTTCACCTCGTAAAGACCCGCGATCGGCGACTTCGTCACGCTCTTGATCGTCACGTCGGACAGACGCGTTTGCAGTGTGGCCTTGAGCTTGTCGGTGGTCTGGTCGGCCTGCGCGGAGCAGCCGATCGTGGCAGCAGCAATCGCCAGCGCGGCGGCTACCATACGGAAGGTCTTTTTCATGCTGAATTCCTGGGTTCAATCGCGCAAAGTACGCGTTTTGTCACCTTTCCAGTCGGTCTGGAACGGCGTTCATCCGCTCATGATACCTGTCTCGCCAGCAAGGTCCGCTTTGCCTGCGAACCCCGTGTGCTATCCCAGCGCAGCCGACACCAGCCAGCGTTTGATGAACGGCTGTCCGCCGACGAACGCCATGCCAGTATTGCGCAGAACCTTGGCGAACGGTCCGGGTACGGAGAAGAGTTTTTGCAGGCCGTCCGTGGCGATCATCAAGG
>NZ_DASXHN010000072.1:0-4743 GCF_036488505.1 Paraburkholderia sp.
TGTATCGCGGCCGGTATCGCGTGTCTGTGGGGCCCGGCGCACGGCGGCGCGAACGAAGCCGCGCTGAACATGCTGGAAGAAATCGGCTCGGTCGACAACATTCCGGAGTTCATCAAGCAGGTCAAGGACAAGAACTCGGGCGTGAAGCTGATGGGCTTCGGTCACCGCGTCTACAAGAACTACGACCCGCGCGCGAAGCTGATGCGCGAAACCTGCCACGAAGTGCTGGAAGAGTTGGGCCTGCACGACGACCCGCTGTTCAAGCTCGCGATGGCGCTCGAAAAGATCGCGCTCGAAGACGAATACTTCGTGTCGCGCAAGCTGTACCCGAACGTCGACTTCTATTCGGGTATCGTGCAGCGCGCGCTGGGCATCCCGACGTCGATGTTCACGTGTATCTTCGCGATGGCGCGCACGGTCGGCTGGATCGCGCAGTGGAACGAAATGATCGCCGATCCGGAGCAGAAGATCGGCCGTCCGCGTCAGCTGTTCATCGGCGAAACGCTGCGGGAAGCGAAGCCGATCGCACAGCGCTAATGCAGCGCGGATCGCCGGCCCGCGAGGCCGGTGATCCTTGTTGCCGGGCACGGCGGGCGCGGCGCTTCGACCGGGACCAGGCGCGGGCCCACCATGGGTCCAACGCCAAAGGCGGCGCTTACGTCGCTGTGCTTCGCCGCCGCGGCACGTCTCCTGCGTATCCCTGCACGTCCTGTGCCACGGGAAATCCGCTAACAAATCTCCGTAAAAAAGCCGAAACTCCGCTGCGATAAGTTCGTCTCACGCGCACAGACCTTCTACAATCGGAAGCGACCGGGCAACCGGGCGCGCGCCCCTAGGCGTTACCCGAAAGCGGAACTGAACGCAGCAGCGAATCGAATTCATAGGAGCGACCTTGACACAGCAGCAGTCAGAAGCCCTCGGCGGACTGACCCACGCGGGTGGCGTCGATCATCGCGAAGCCGAACAGGAAGGCGTTTTCATCCCGACGGAAAACCTCAACGTCGCGAGTACCACGCAACATGTGCTGAAGTCGGGCGATACCTTTATCGTCAACGACCCGCTCGGCGATATCACCGGCCGCGACGATGGTCTGTTCGTCAACGACACCCGCGTGCTGTCGCAACTGCGCCTGACCTTCGGCGGGCGCGCGCCATCGCTGCTGTCGGGCAGCGTCAGCAGCGACAACACGTCGTTCACCGCGCATCTGACCAATCGTCCGCTGCCGCCGCTCGGCGGCAACAGCACGCCCGAAGGCGTGATTCACGTCGAGCGTGTGCGGGTGCTGTCGGGCACCGTCCTCAACGAGGCGATCGAACTCACCAACTACGGCGCGAACGATGCGACCGTGCCGCTGTCCATTTCGTTTTCGAGCGACTTCCGCGACATGTTCGAAGTGCGCGGCCTGAAGCGCGACAAGCAGGGCCGCATCGAGCCGGCGCGCGTCGAGAACCAGGAGGTGCTGCTCGGCTACGTCGGTCTCGATGACGTCGCGCGCAACGTGCAGATCGCGTTCGCGCCGCAACCGGACAAGCTGTTCGCCGACCGTGCCGATTACACCGTGAACCTGCCCGCGCAGGCCTGCGTGTCGATCTATCTGTCGGTCGCGGTGCAGGTCGTGCCGATGCCCGGCAAAGCCGGCGCCGGCGTATCGCAGCCGGTCCATGCGATGAGCGAGGCGCATCTGTCGCAGATCGATGCCGAGCGCCCGCGCGTCGGCCGCACGGCGGTGCGCGCCGCGCTCGTCGACGCCCACCTGGTGATGCGCGACCGGCGCAGCGCGAGCGCGCGCATTCGCTCGAGCAATCCGCTGTTCAACGCATGGATCGACCGCTCGTTTGCCGATCTGAGCCTGCTGACGACGGACCTCGCGACCGGTCCGTATCCGTATGCGGGCATCCCGTGGTTTTCCACCCCGTTCGGCCGCGACGCGGTGATTACATCGCTGCAAACGCTGTGGCTGCAGCCGCACCTGGCCGCCGGCGTGCTGCGGTTTCTCGCCGACCATCAGGCGCAGGAGAATTCGCCGTTTCGCGACGCCGCGCCCGGCAAGATCATGCACGAGATGCGCAAGGGCGAAATGGCGGCGGCCGGGGAAGTGCCGTTCGCGCTGTACTACGGCGGCGTCGACACCACGCCGCTCTTTATCGTGCTGGCCGGCGCCTATGCGGATCGAACCGGCGACCTCGCGCTGATCGACGAACTGTGGCCGGCGCTTCAGCGCGCCGCGCAGTGGGTCGCGGGCGTGTGCGATCGCAACCGTCTGGGGCTGCTCGACTATCAGCGCGAATCGGATGGCGGGCTCGCAAACCAGGGCTGGAAAGACAGTCACGATTCGGTGTTCCATGCCGACGGCCGCTTCCCCGATGGGCCGATTGCGCTCGTCGAGGTGCAGGCCTACGCGAGCGCCGCATTCGATACGATGGCGCACTTCGCGAAACAGCGCGGCCTGCGCGACGACGCCGCGCACTACGCGGAGCGTGCGAAGAAGATCCGCCACTGCGTCGAGGAAAAGTACTGGATGGACGACGCCGGTTTCTATGGCATCGCGCTGGACGGTCATGGCGAACTGTGCCGGGTGATGGCATCGAACGCCGGGCATCTGCTTGCCTTCGGCTTGCCGTCGCGCGAGCGCGGCGAAGCAGTGGTGCGCGCGCTCGATTCGACGCTGTTCCATACCGGCTGGGGCGTGCGCACGCTGGCCGCGAGCCAGGCGCGCTTCAATCCGATGGCGTATCACAACGGCTCGGTCTGGCCGCACGACAACGCGCTGTGCGCGCGCGGGCTGTCGCGCTACGGCGGCAAGGCATCCGCGGTACGGCTGCTGCAGGCGCTGTTCCAGGCGGCAGTCAATTTCGACATGCGCCTGCCGGAGCTGTTCTGCGGCTTCCCGCGCCGGCGCGGTGAGCCGCCTACCGCGTATCCGGTCGCGTGTCTGCCGCAGGCGTGGGCAGCGGGCTCGCCGTTCATGATGCTGGAGGCGTGTCTGGGCATCACGATCGATGCCGAGCGGCGCGAGGTGCTGATCGAACAGCCGATGCTGCCCGAAGGCATCGACTGGCTCGAGGTCGGCGATTTGCGCGTGGGCGATGCGTCGGTGTCGATCACGTTCCGCCGGATCGGCGAGAAGGTGGTGGCGTCGGCCGAGCAGGGCGATGTGAGGGTGGTCGCGTTGCTGTGAGTTCGATGGCGGCGGGTTGGCCGCCTGGGCTGGTCAGCCGGAAATTCACGGCGGGCGGGCAGTCGCGGCCGCCGACCAAACGCAAACGGCCACCTTCCAGCCCGCAGGCTGCCGAGCAGCTCATCCGGATAAGGCGGCGGAACGTACCGCATCCGGTGAATTGGATCGAGCAGTTCGTCAAGCGGCTTTGCGGCACGCATTGCGACGAGCTCGTCAACATGCGTTGTACCGCCGGCAGGTTCAATCCAGTCTGCCCTGTTCGGCCAGTTCTATAAAAGTGTCGACCACATGGCGTACCTTGGGTCGTAGATGAGCCACTTTCGGCCAGACGGCGTGTACGTCAATGAGCTCGCTAGAAATGTCTTCGAGAACTGATAGCAGGGCCCCTGACTGCAGATGAGGTCGTAGGAGTGATATCGGCATCTCGCAAAGTCCCATGCCCGCGACAGCGGCTTCAACTATCGAGTCACCGTCGCTAATTTGATGGGTCGCCGGTGGCGAAATCCGAGAGACTTCGCCATTGACGTTCACACGCCATGCAAGCGGCTGTCCACGGCGATGGCCGACAATGCATGAGAGATATTTCAAATCATCAAGCGTACTCGGGGTGCCGCGCTGCGCGAGATAGTCAGGCGATGCCGCCATCACCATGCGCTGGCTAGTCAGGCGACGAGCAACCAGGCCACTCGAGCTTTCGAGTTCGCCGAATCGAATCACAAGGTCGACCCCTTCCTCGATCGGATCAATGAGATGGTCCGAGAAGGTCATCGTGAACTGCAGGTCAGGATGCTTTCGACCAATGTCCAACAGAATGGGAACAAGGATGCGCCGACCGAAGGCTGCCGGCATGTCAATCCGCAAGCGACCGACGGGCCGCAGGTTGCCTGGGCCAAGAGCGGTTTCCGCTGTGGTGATTTCATCGAGTGCAGAAGCGCATGCCGCAAAATATGCATCGCCGTCGGCCGTGAGCGAGATGCTTCTCGTGGTGCGATGGAATAGTTGCGCGCCGAGCCGGTCTTCCAGCTTTGCGATTGCTTTACCGACGGCGGACTTGGTCAGCCCGAGTTCTTCGGCTGCGTCGGTGAAGCTGCGCGACTTCGCTGCGGTGACGAATATCAATATTCCGCTGAATGTGTCGACCTGTGCCATGTCACGTCCCGTTGAAGAGTTTTATTCCACATATAGGGCGTGAGCATCAGCATTGTCAACCTGCAGAGCGAAGGTCGACCGGCCAGCGGTCCTGATTAAATCTTGACCGCGCAGCCTGTGTTGGCCGCCTCAAGGGCGCAGTTCGCAATCCGCAGAGTCGGCCAGCACTGACTATTTTCGTCTCCGGTGCAGAGGCGCCCCATTGCTCTCATCTGGTTCAGCAAAAGGGTCCTCGGAAATCTGTCGGCTGAGCCGCAGAATGTCGTCGAGACCAAACTCCTGGACTTCCGGCACTCGGTCTCCGCGCGCTTTCGCTAGTTCCGTCGCGATGCGAAGCGCGTTTGAGCGCTCCCGCATCAACAGCTCCAGCGCCTCGACAAGAAAAGCGCGTTCTCTCTCCGATACCTTCGCTGCAA
>NZ_DASXHN010000006.1:0-1970 GCF_036488505.1 Paraburkholderia sp.
GGCGCAGATTAACAGACACGCACGGCCCGCCGCATCCCGCAGATCGTCGCACCGGCCCCGGCCCCGGGCGGACAATTCGGGGGCCCGTTACATTTCGATACTTTTTTGTGTGCGGTTGCTGTCGATTTGCATCTGCCTCAAGCGTCTACCTGCTGAAGCCACCCCAACCGGAGACATCGATGAAATTCTTGTGCCTCATTTTCTTTGACGAGCGCGTGCTCGACGATCTGTCGAAACGGCAGTACGACGCACTGGTCGACGAATCCCTGGCGTACGACGAGCGCTTGCGCGAGAGCCGTCATTTCATCACGTCCCAGGCGCTGCAGTCCGCAAAGGAGGCCGTCACGCTAAGGGTTCGCGGCGAGGAGGTCTCGATCACGGATGGCCCGTTCGCCGAGACCAAGGAGCAGGTGGGCGGCTTCATCCTGATCGAGGCACGCGACCTGAACGAAGCCATGCGCGTGGCGTCCGGATTTCCCGGCGCGCGGCTAGGCGGCGTGGAAGTGCGTCCGGTCAAGGAGTTGCGGGCGTCATGGCCGGACGCATGAGTTGCACAACCTGAAAGGAGCAAACGATGCAAACGCTATTGAAAGACAGTCCGGCGTTCAGCGGTTTTGCAGTAAAGGATCTCGCCGAAGCGAAGGCGTTCTACACCGGGACTCTCGGCCTCGAAGCGACGAGCGAGCCCATGGGAATTCTCAAGCTGCATCTGGCGGGCGGCAACAATGTGCTGGTCTATCCGAAGGCCGACCATGTACCCGCGACATTCACGGTGCTGAACTTCCCGGTCAGCAGCGTGGACCAGGCAGTTGACACGCTGAGCGAGCGCGGCGTGCGCTTCGAACACTACAATACGCCACATCTGGCGACGGACGCAAAAGGGATCTGCCGCGATCCCCGCGGTCCGGCGATTGCCTGGTTCAAGGACCCGGCGGGCAATATTTTCTCCGTGCTCGAAGAGCGATAAGAGCATGGGTCCGGTTCACGCATCCATCGCCGACTCGCTGGAAACCAGCCGCAATTCGTCGGCGATGATCGCAATCAGCGCTTCCGCCGCCGCGCTCAACGGGCGTCGCGGATGGCTGATCCGAACGATATGGCGCACAATCCGCGGCGCAAGAATGGGATAGGCGCGCAGCGTGCCGAGCCGCACCGCGCGCTCGACCGCGATGCGCGGAAGGATCGTCGCAAAGCGCGTGCTTTCCACCAGCTTGACGATCGTGCTCAGTACGTCTATCTCGAAGCGAGGCGCAAGCAGTACGTCCTCGTGCTGGGCGGCGGTATCGAGCACCCCGCGCAAACCATGGCGTTTGGTCGGCAACACCAGTTCGAGCTCGGGAAGCTGCGCAAGCTCGATGGCGTGCGGCAAGTCGGGACCATGCACCGCGCTGGTGACCAGCACCATCTCTTCATCGAGCAAGGGCTGCGAGTCGAGCGACAGACGCGCGCGCGGCTTGTTGATCAGCGCGGCGTCGAGCTGCCCGCCCGACACCCAGTCGATAAACGTCGCGCTGTAACCGTCGGACACGGTCACTTCCACATGCGGATAGCGGGCGTGAAAACGCGACAGCGAGTCCGCCAGCACGCTCTCCGTCACAGACGCAATCAACCCTATCGATACGTGCCCGGTCACCACCTCGTCGCGTTGCACCAGTTGCTGGCGCGCGTGCGCGAGGTCGCGCGTGATCGGCAGGAACAGGCGATACATCAGGCGTCCGGCCGCGGTCGGCGCCATGCCGTGCGCGCCGCGCTCGAATAGCTGCTGATGCAGTTCGTCCTCCAGCTTGGCGATCTGCATGCTCAGCGCCGGCTGCACGATGTTCAGCCGTTTCGCTGCCCGCGTGGCGGAGCCATCCTCGAACAGCGCGATGAAATACTGAATCTGCTTCAGGTCCATATTGGCGGGCTCAGTGGCGTGGCCCCGGCAGGCGGGCCATCAATAAGTCTAATGAAGCGGCAATTATTTATCA
>NZ_DASXHN010000014.1:0-4244 GCF_036488505.1 Paraburkholderia sp.
CGACCTGCTCGTCGCGCACTGCATCGATGTCGGCGCGCTCCAGAAAGCCACCGCTGTACACGTAGCTGGGCATGTGCGGCGACATCACGCCGACGCTGCACAGCATCACATCGACACGCTCCTGCAGATCGAGGATCTGACGTACGCTGCGCTCGCGCCACAAGGCCTGCTTGGTTTCCGGATAGTCGAAAAAAGCCGGCACATGGAACGGGTGCGGACGCGCGTCGTAACTCTTCGCGAAACGCATGACCAGATTGCTGCTGAACGTGTTGGTAACACCCTGTGCATTACCCGCGCCATTGAGCTGAACGATGTCGACGTTCGCCGTGGACTTCGGGATCAGGTGATCGGACACGGCGGAAATCGTCGTGCCCCAGGCAATTCCGACCACCATGTTCGAATCGATCACGGTGTTCAGATAACTCGCGGTGTGCATCGCCACGCGGCGCAACCACTCGCCCTCACCCGCTGCCTCCGGTACCGGCACCACTCTCGCCGCCTTGAGTCCAAAGCGTTCTTCCAGTTCCAGTTCAATCGTCCGCGGGCGCTCGCTCGGATCGTTGATCCGGATCTCTACCAGGCCGTTCGCGTGAGCGATGCCTAGTAGACGCGAGACCTTCGAGCGCGACAGATTCATATCCTGCGCGATCGCTTCGGTTGTCATGCTCTGGTAGTAGTACATCTTCGCAACCTTGACGGCGGCTGCGAACTGGCTCGCTTCATCCTTGAAAACGGGGCTGGGCATACTGGACCAATCGGTAACAATCGAACCGCCATTACACCACGTTCACTGGTCATCTCTATCACTGCAGTCAACATTGCAATGCCATTGATCAGACGTGCAATCGGTGAAACCGGTCGTTCGATCCCTCGTCCGCCGCCTGCCGGGAAGCACGTTGCACGGATGAGCACACATGTTGCAATAACGTGCAATCCGGTTTATAACACCGTTTCCACCACCGCGTACTTCCGTAGGAAGACGCATGGTCGCAGCTGGTGAACAGCGACGCGGGGGCTGCGGGCCGCACAGGGAGAAGACACAGTGGAGCAGGTTGACTGGGACGCGCTGGTGGTAGGCGGCGGCATCAACGGCGCAGGGATTGCCCGCGACCTCGCGGGCCGCGGCGCGCGCGTGTTGCTGGTCGAGCAGGACGATCTTGCCCAGCACACGTCGTCCGCAAGCACCAAACTGATTCACGGTGGCCTGCGGTATCTCGAGTACAGGGAGTTTGGCCTCGTGCGCAAGGCACTGCAGGAGCGCGAAGTTCTTCTCGCCATGGCGCCGCACCTCATCGCACCGCTGCGCTTCGTGATGCCCCATGTCCCCGAACTGCGCCCCGCATGGATGGTCCGCGCAGGCCTGTTCCTCTACGACCATCTCAGCCGGCGCGCGGTGCTCGAAGGCTCGAAAGGCATCAACTTGCGCGAGCACTTCGCCGGCACGGCTCTTTCTGCTGCATTTACACGCGGGTTTGTCTACTCGGACGCAGCCGTGGACGACGCACGACTGGTCGTCGTCAATGCCATCGATGCGCGCGAGCGAGGCTCGCGGATCGCAACACGCACACGTTTCATGTCAGCAAAGCGGGGCCCGCAAACCTGGCATGCCACCCTGTCGGATAGCAACGGTCGCACTCACGAAGTCAGCACCCGTGCGCTGGTGAATGCGGCGGGTCCGTGGGTCAACGCGCTCGCAATCGGAACGGCGTCCCAGCAGCGAGCGATGCGACTCGTCAAGGGCAGTCATATCGTGACACGCAAGCTTTTCGATCATGACCACGCGTATATCTTCCAGAACCACGACCGGCGCATTGTGTTCGCCATTCCCTGGCAGGGCGATTACACGCTGATCGGCACCACGGATGTCGACTATCAGGGTTCACCCGCTCACGTGCAGATTTCGAGCGATGAAATCGCCTATCTATGTGACGCCGTAAGCCGCTATTTCCGCAACCCGGTTCGCGCTGACGATGTCGTCTGGACCTACGCCGGCGTGCGGCCTCTGCTCGAGGACGGTGCAGACGATGCCGTTTCTGCGACACGTGATTACCAGCTCGACCTCGATACGGATGCCGCGCCCCTGATGACCGTGTTCGGCGGCAAGATCACGACCTACCGCAAGCTCGCCGAACAGGCAGCGGATGAACTGGCCGCGCCACTTGGACTGACTGGCGCGGCGTGGACGCATCAGGTACCACTGCCAGGCGGCGACATCCCTGAGGCGGACTTCACACGCTTCATGCTGGATTTCGGCGCCCGGCACCGCTTCCTGCCCACTACGCTTGTGCAGCGTTTCGCGCGTGCGTACGGAACCCGCGCCGACCCCATGCTCGATGGCATCCTCTCGATGGAGGCAATGGGTCAAGCCATCGTGCCCGGTCTGTACGAGGCCGAGGCGCGTTATCTGGTCGATCAGGAGTGGGCGCGCTGCGCCGACGACATACTGTGGCGCCGCACCAAGCTCGGCCTCAAAGCGACAGCAAGCGATCGTGAACGGCTTGAGACATGGCTTCGCGAACAACACGCCATCGAGGCGCGTACGGACTTCTGCCGATCTTCCGTTATCGCTGGCTGACCGGGCACGCTGGCGTCGCCGGCGACCGTCTTCGAATTCGCAATTCGGCGTGCCAGCGACTGCACAGCGTGAAGTGAGCGCGTTATCGCGCCAATTGGTTCCTTGCTCGCGCCTTGCGTGCTCAGGTAGCCCGACGAATAAGGTCGTCGAGGTGCGATGCGCTACCCGGCGTGCGGCGCTCCGCTTCCACCCCGGTTCTCTCAGCAAGCGCGTGTCTTCTGCCGGTATTGCGCCCCCGAAGCCATTTAACGAGACAGCCCGTGACCCCAGGGTAATCACTGGCTTGCCCCACTGTTTTCGGCCACGAAGAATCAAATTCATCTCTTTGAATCTGGTTCATATACATGAACGACGCCGTCCGATCCGCAGTGCGCGTGCTTGATCTGCTCGAATACTTCGCGGCGACTGAAGCCGCCCTGCCTCTCACTACTGTCGCCACCGTGTTCGCGATGCCGAAGAGCAGCACGCTCGCGCTGTTGCGCACGCTGCTGTCGCGCGGCTATCTCGAACGCGATGACCGCAACCTCTACCGTCTGAATCCGGTGTTTCGCGCGAGCGGCTTCGGCTGGGGCGGCGACCTGTTCGCGCGTCTCGCCGCTGTTGCGAAGCCCGTGATGGACGAACTGTGCGCAGAAGTCGGCGAGACGGTCATTCTCAGCGTCCTCACCCAGGACGGGCTCGTGCAGCCCATTGCGAAGTCGTTGGCGGCAGCAGTGGTTCGCTACGACCTTGCGATCGACGACGCACAGCCCGCATGGTGCACGGCGATGGGCCGCGCGATGCTCGCCGGTCTGCCGCGCGAACGGCGCGCTGCGATTCTCGCAAGCCAGACACGTGAGCCGCGCACGCCGCACACGGTCGTCGATCTTGATGGCGTCAACGCGATGATCGACCGGGCCGCCGAAGACGGCTTCGCGATCGTTGAAGAGGAGTTCGTGCTGGATGGCGTCGGCATCGCCATGCCGATCTGCGATGCAAGCGGCACAGCCATCGCGGCGCTCGATGTCGGTTGCGTGGCGAGCCGCTATGCGGCCAAACGCGACGCCATCCTCGTGGCGATGCGCGCGTGCATCGACCGTTTGCCGCTTCCGTTCGGCGCATCGGTTCCGAGCGCCGCGTCCTTGCCGCAGCCAGTGTAGTGACCTTTTCCGCCGACGCGATCGGCATGGGTAGTCGTCTAACAGGACCCTTCCACCATGAATCAGGCTGACACGCAGCGCAGTCCAGCGGCTCTCAAGATCGAGGCGCCGCGCACCGCTTCCTCACGCCAGCAGTTGATGGCCGCGATGATCGGCAACGTACTCGAGTATTACGACTTCATCGTCTATGCGTTTCTCGCGGCGACCCTCGCCCGCAACTTCTTTCAGGGCGACAAATACGGCGGCCTGCTCGCGACTTTCGCCGCGTTCGGCGTGGGCTTTCTCGCGCGTCCGGTGGGCGGCGCGATCATCGGACGTATCGCCGATGTGAAGGGTCGTCGCACTGCATTGCTCATCACGATATTCGGGATGGCGCTCGGTACGGCCGGCATCGGCCTGTTGCCTACCTACGCCACGGCCGGCGTGCTCGCGCCGGTCCTGCTGGTGGCGCTGCGGCTGATTCAGGGCCTCGCGGCGGGCGGCGAATGGGGCAGCGCCACGTCGTTCATCATCGAATCCGCACCGCCAGG
>NZ_DASXHN010000037.1:0-5774 GCF_036488505.1 Paraburkholderia sp.
GCATCCTGAAGGGCGTGATCGTCGCGGTGCTGGTGTCGATGCTGCTGGTCGTGCGGCGCGCCGCGCATCCGCACGTCGCGGTGCTCGGGCGCATCCCCGGCGCGCGCTCCTTCTCGGACCTCGAGCGTCATGCCGAGAACGAGGCCGTGCCGCAGGTGCTGGTCGTGCGTCCCGAGGCGTCGCTGCTTTACTTCAACGTCGAACATGTGCGCGAGACCATCCGGCACTGGATCGATACGGCGCCGGAGCCGGTCCGGCTGGTGATCTGCGACCTGTCCGCCTCGCCGGTCGTCGACCTCGCGGGCGCGCGCATGCTCGCGGCCTTGCACGCGGCGCTGCGCCCCTCGGGCACGGCGCTGAAACTCGTCGGCGCGCACGCGGACGTGCGTGACATGCTGCGCGCCGCGGGCCTCGAAGATCATGTCGGGCCCATCGGCAGGCTCGCTTCGGTGGCGGATCTGATCGACGCATTCGAGGCGCGTGCAGGCGGCGCCGATGGTATCGATGACGCGAAGCTTGCGCCGCGTCCCGCTGCGTAGCCACCAGGTGAACCCATCCGTTATCGAGGAGAGCTCCATGTCATTCCAACCCCGTCTGCGGCTACGAGCCCTGCGCGTGTTGCCACCGTGTTTCGCCGGCCTCGCGCTGATGGCCGGCGCGGCGTCGAGTCAGGCGGCCAATCTGAATTTCCTGAAAGACACGCCGATTACCTATATGCGCGACGCCGATCGTAAAGCGCTTAACGCGGCGGGCCAGAACGCGCTCGAAACCGGCAAGGATGGCGAAACATTTAGGTGGAGCAATGCGGGCACCGGCAATCCGGTGGTGATCGGCGGCACGGTGACGCCGCACGATACGACGAAGCAAGCCGACCGGACTTGCCGGCGCGCGACGCTCGTCGCCACGGCGAAGGGGCAGACGCAAAGCTGGACGCCGACCGTCTGCAAAACGGGCGACGGCCCGTGGAAGATCTTGCGGCAATGAGCGGGGCTCGTGCCGAGACTCATTGATCGACACCCATGAACGAGCCGGCTGATTGATGCCGATGATCGATGCCAATGAACGACGCCGATGAACGATGCCGGCTGGGTGCGCCCCCGCGTCGGTCGGCATGTTCGTGGCCGGTGCGTGTGAGACCAAGGTCGTATTGTCCTGGCCCGCGCCAACAGCCATTGTATTCACGGGGAGAGAGACCGATTCGGATGGGCAGACCGCTGCCTGACATGCTGATAAGAAAGCGCGGCCACTATCTGTTTGCAGAACACCCGCTCGCGCTTCGGTGCTGGGCGGGCGAACCGAAACGAGGGCTAAGATGACATGGCTAGTCACAACGCTACGGCACTATCCCGAGATCGCGATATTCCTGTCGCTCGGCATCGGCTACTGGATAGGCGGGAAAAGCTATAAGGGTTTCAGTCTCGGCGCGGTCACGGCGACGCTGCTGGTCGCCATCGCGATCGGGCAGATGAACATCACGGTGTCGCCGAACGTCAAGTCGGTGTTCTTTCTGATCTTCCTGTTCGCCGTTGGCTATGGGGTCGGGCCGCAGTTCGTGCGCGGCCTCGCGAAAGACGGCTTGCCACAGGCGCTATTCGCGGTCGTGCAGGCGGTGCTGTCGCTCGGCGCGGCGGTACTGGTCGCGAAGATCGCGGGCTATGACCTGGGCTCGGCCGCCGGACTCTTCGCCGGCTCGCAGACCATCTCCGCGTCGATGGGGCTCGCGTCGGACGCGATCAACCGGTTGTCACTACCCGCCGAGCAAGCCAAGGCACTGCTCAACGCGATGCCGACCGCGTACGCGGTGTCGTACATCTTCGGCACCGTCGGCTCCGCGGTGATTCTGGCCACGCTCGGGCCGCGACTGCTGCGTATCGATCTGGTCGCCGCGTGCAAGGAATACGAAGCGACCCTCGGCGGCACCAAGGAATTGGGCGGCGCCGGCCAGGCGTGGCACCGCTATGAGCTGCGCGCGTTCCGGGTACTCGCCGACGCACCGGCGTGCGGCAAGACGGTCAGCGAGGTCGAGGCGCTGCAGCCGAACAATACGCGGCTTTTTATCGAGCGCGTGCGGCGCGGCGGCACGATCTCGGAGGCGACGCTCGATACGACGCTGCAGGCTGACGACGTGGTCGCGATAGCCGGTCCACGCGATCAACTGGTGTCGGTGCTCGGCGGCGGCGGCCCGAATGGCGATGACGGCGGCGATAGCGCCGTCGCGGTGCGGCGTGCGCGCGTGGTCGAAGTCGACGATCCCGAACTGCTGGCGGTGCCCGCCGAAGGCGTGGACGTCTACGTGACCAGCAAGGCGGTGGACGGCAAGACGTTGCAGGAGTTGGCCACCATGCCGCTCGCACGCGGCGTGTTTCTGAGGAAGATCAAGCGCGGCCCGACCGAGACGCAGATCCCGATTATGCCTAGCACGAAGCTGCATCGCGGCGACACGATCACGATCGTCGGTCGCACGCAAGACACGACCGCCGCCGCCAAATCACTCGGTGTGCTGGACCGCGCCACCAACGTGACGGATGTCGCGTTCGTCACGCTTGCGATCACCGCCGGCGCGCTGGTGGGCGCCGTCGTGATCAATGTCGCGGGCATCCCGATCACGCTTTCAACCGCCGGCGGCGCGCTGATCGGTGGTCTCGTGTTCGGCTGGCTGCGCGCGATTCACCCGACCTTCGGCCGCATTCCGGAACCCACCGTGTGGTTCATGAACTCGGTCGGCCTGAATGTGTTCATCGCCGTGATTGGTCTGACCGCGGGGCCGGGCTTCGTCTCCGGATTGCAGAACCTCGGCATCGGGCTGTTCGTGTGGGGCATCGTGGCCACTTCCCTGCCGCTGATCCTGGGCATGTTGATCGCGCGCTATGTGTTCCATTTCCACCCGGCGATTCTGCTCGGCGTATGCGCGGGTTCGAGAACCACGACCGCCGCGCTCGGGATGGTCTGCGACGCGGCCAAGAGCCAGATTCCCGGACTCGGCTATACGGTGACCTACGCGGTCGGCAATACGCTGCTGACGATCTGGGGGATGGTGATTGTGATGATTCTGGCTTGACTGATATCGCCCGGCGCTCCCCGACGGGAGACGCCGATCCGGCTGATCTGCTTCAGGAGGCAAAATGGACAAGCAGCACAAAGAGGATCTCGAGACGGCCGCGAAGATGGCGGCACTCAGCCCATTCGAACTGAAAGACGAGTTGATCAAGGCGGCGGGTGGCGGCGCGGTCGAGCGGCCCGCGAACCTGTCGATGCTCAACGCCGGCCGCGGCAATCCAAATTTTCTCGCGACCGAGCCGCGTCATGGGTTCTGGCAACTGGGCCTGTTTGCAATGCGCGAGGCCGAGCGCTCATTCGCGTATATGCCGGAAGGCCTCGGCGGTTTTCCGAAACGCGAAGGCATCGTCGAGCGGCTGGAGTTGTTTCTGCGCGGCAACAAGGGCGTGCCGGGCATCGCCTTTCTCACGAGCGCGGTGTCCTACGTGCGCGATCAGCTCGGGCTGTCGGCGAGCGATTTTCTGTATGAAATGTGCGAAGGCATTCTCGCGTCGAACTATCCGGTGCCGGACAGGATGCTGAAGCTCTCCGAGGCGATCGTCGGCCAGTACCTGCGCCGCGAGATGATCGGCAAGCATCCGTTTATCGGTGAGTTCGATATTTTCGCGGTGGAAGGCGGCACAGCCGCGATGACGTACATCTTCAACACGATGCGCCAGAACCGGCTGATCCGGGCCGGCGACACCATCGCACTGGGCATGCCGATCTTCACGCCTTACATCGAGATTCCGGCGTTGAACGACTACCAGTTGAAAGTCGTCAACATCAATGCGGACGTGGAAAGCAACTGGCAGTACTCGAAAAAGGAACTCGACAAGCTGCGCGATCCGGCGGTCAAGGCGTTCTTTCTCGTCAATCCGAGCAATCCGCCGTCGGTGCGCATCAGCGACGAGAGCCTCGCCTACGTCGCCGAAATCGTCAAGGAGCGGCCCGATCTGATCCTGCTGACCGACGACGTGTACGGGACCTTCGCCGACGATTTCGTGTCGCTGTTCGCGATGGCGCCAAAGAACACCATTCTCGTGTACTCGTATTCAAAGTACTTCGGCGCGACTGGCTGGCGCCTGGGCACCATCGTCACGCACCACGACAACATCTTCGACCGCCTGATTGCCGAGCTGCCTAAAGACGTGAAGAAGGAACTGCATCACCGTTACGAGTCGATCACGACCGAGCCGGACAAGCTGAAGTTTATCGACCGTCTCGTCGCCGATAGCCGTACGGTCGCGCTCAATCACACGGCCGGGCTGTCGACGCCGCAGCAGGTGCAGATGGTGCTGTTCTCGCTGTTCTCGCTGATGGATACCCCCGACGCGTACAAGAACGCGCTCAAGCGCCTGATTCGCGACCGCAAGCGCGCGCTCTATGAGGGGATCGGCATTTCGTTCGACGACGGCGACGTCAACCAGGTCGACTACTACACCATTCTCGATATGGAGTACCTCGGCGAACGGGCGTACGGCCGTGAATTCGTCGACTGGCTGCTGAAGAATACGGAGCCGTCCGAACTGCTCTTCAGGCTTGCGCGCGAAGCACGCGTGGTGGTACTGCCGGGGCGTGGATTCGGCACCCAGCATCCGTCCGGGCGGGTCTCGCTCGCGAATCTGAACGAGTCCGACTATCGCAAGATTGGCCAGGCGATTCGCGCGCTGCTCGGCGATTATGTGGATCGCTACAACGCGGCGTCCGGCGGCAAGCTCGACAGGAACAAAACCTTGTAGGTATCGATACCGGGCTGGCAGCGATCATGCGAGGCGCGTGTCCTCGCATGAAAGCGCTGGCCGTTCAGGAGTGGCCAAATGACGATCTCCAGCGACAAGATCACGCCTTACGACGAATTCAACTATCCGATTCCGGAGAACGAGTTTCCGAGGGAGGGGATGTCCGCGCGGGCGGCGGCGGCCGTGGCGATCAGCGCCGAATGGACCGACGCGAATCCGATGCTGAACATGTCGTCGTTCGTCACGACCTGGGCCGAGCCTGAGGCGGCCGAGACCGCGAAGCGCAATATTTTCAAGAACTATATCGACCATGACATGTACCCGCAGGTGTTCGCGATGGAAACGCGCATGGTCAAGTGGCTGCATGAGCTGTGGCACGGCCCGAAAGGCGTCGAGCCGTATGGCACCGCGACGGTCGGCTCGTCCGAGGCGTGCATGCTGGGCGGTCTTGCGCATAAGTGGAACTGGCGCAAACAGCGCGAGGCGCAGGGCAAGGACGCGAGCCGGCCGAACATGGTGACGGGCGGCAACGTGCAGGTGGTGTGGAAGAAGTTCTTTCGCTACTTCGATGTCGAACCGCGCATCGTGCCGTTGAGCCCCGGCAACTACCGGCTGACGGCCGAGCATCTGGACAAGTTCGTCGACGAGAACACGATTGCCGTGGTCGCGATCGCCGGTCAGACGTTCACCGGCGAGGACGACGATATTCAGGGCATTCACGCCTGGCTCGACGACTACGAGAGGCGCACCGGCGTTTCGATTCCGATGCATATCGACGGTGCTTCGGGCGGATTCGTCAATCCGTTCCTTTACCCGGATTACAAGTGGGATTTCGCGTTGCCGCGCGTGCAGTCGATCAACGCTTCAGGGCATAAATACGGGCTGGTCCCGCCGGGACTCGGCTGGGTCATTTTCCGCGAGCGCAAGGTGTTCAACGAAGAGCTGGTTTTCTACGTGAATTATCTCGGCGGCGAAATGCCGACCGCCACGTTGAAT
>NZ_DASXHN010000059.1:0-11078 GCF_036488505.1 Paraburkholderia sp.
CACGTTCCGCGGCTACGAGGCGGGCGCGGTCGACTTTCTGTACAAGCCGTTCGATCCGCGCATCCTGCAATCGAAGGTCGACGTGTTCGTGCAACTGGAAGAGCAGAAGCGCCAGCTTGCCGCGCTGCCGGCTTCTCTGTAATTCGATGCCATGACGAACTCACCCGTGAACATCCTGATCGTCGACGACATCGTTCACAACATCACCGCGTTGCAAGCGTTGCTCGCGCGCCCCGAGGTCTCGGTGCTGGTCGCCGACTCCGGCACCGCCGCGCTCGATCTGCTGCTCAAGCACGAGGTCGCGCTGGCGATTCTCGACGTCAACATGCCGGGCATGAACGGCTTCGAGCTGGCGGCACTGATGCGCGGCAGTCCACGCACGTCGCACGTGCCGATCATCTTCCTGACCGCGACCTCGCAGGACGCGTCGCGCACCTTCCGCGGCTACGAAGCGGGCGCGGTCGACTTCCTCTACAAGCCGTTCGACCCACGCATCCTGCAATCGAAAGTCGACGTGTTCGTGCAGCTCGAACAGCAAAAACGCCAGCTCGCCGCGCAGCTCGTGACCACGCGCCAGATGCTCGAAGCCAATGAAATGCTGATGGCGGTGCTCAGCCACGATCTGCGCACGCCGCTCGGCGCGGTGCTCGCATCGGCCGAATATCTGATGCGCACGGCCGCCGACGAGCAGTCCGTGACGGTCGCCACGCGCGTGAAGAACAGCTCGCTGCGCATGGCGCGGATGGTCGATCAACTGCTCAATCTGGCGCGTTTGCAGGGCGGGCGCCTGCCGTTGCAACCGCGCTCGATCGAACTCGCCACGCTATGCCGCTCTGTGATCGATGAATTCGCGTCGCAAAAGAGCGGCAAGCGTATCGTGGTCACGTCCTCGGGCAATACGACCGGTGCGTGGGATACGGATCTAATGTGGCAGGCGGTATCGAATCTCGTCAGCAATGCGCTGCACCATGGCGCGCCGGACGGCGATATCGGCGTGCACGTCGATGGTGACGGGGAGGAATCTGTCCGGCTCACGGTGTCCAATCGCGGCACGATTCCGGCCGAGGTGTTCCCGCATCTGTTCAAGGCGTTCGGCGCGAACGGTAACGGTGCGCGCTCGCGCGAGGGGCTCGGGCTGGGCCTCCATATCGTGCAGGAGATCGCGCGGATGCATGGCGGCGGAGTGAGCGTCGAGTCGCACGACACGGCGGGAACGGCGTTTACGATCGAGCTGCCGCGGACGGTGAAGTTGCAGCGGGGGTCGTTCGTCCGTCGGTAGGCAACCGCCGCTGTGCTACGCTTGCCCGACCCACTTCCCGCCAAGCGTGCCTACGTCCACGCACAGCCCCCGACTTTCATCATGCGTTCCTGGCGCCTCGCTTCACCGCTGCGCAGCGGGCAGATCAGCACCGCGCGCGCCACCGATCTCGTCATGGCGATCTCGCAACCGGACGCCGACACGCTCGCCGCGAGCATTCTGCGCACGGCCGGCGAGTCGCTGCCGGTGTCGCAGTGCACGATCTTCGCGTATGAATTCGACGCCCGGCCGCGCACGGTGTCGGCGGCCGATCATCGCGGCGGGCGTTTTCTGCGCGACGTGGCCGAACGCTATGCCGCGCATTTCTACGCGCTCGACGGCAATCGCGCGATCATCGGCGACGCGCATGAGGCCCGAACCCACGCTCGCGATGCGCTGGTGCTGCACCAGCAGCGCAGCGACGAAATCGAGAACGACGCTTATCGCGCGGCCTGTTACGCGCAGCCGAACGTGTCCGACCGGCTGTCATTGCTGCTGCAGCCGATGGATAGCGTGTGGCTCTCGATCAATCTCTATCGCGATCGCGCGCACGGCGTGTTCGCGCCGGGCGAACTCGAAAGGATAGAAAGCATCGCGCCGCTGTTCGCGCATGCGGCGCGAGCCCATTACGCGCTGACAGGCCAGCACCAGCAGGGCACGGCCACGGCGATGCTCGCACGCGCGCGGCGCGTGTGCCCAGCGCTGACGCCGCGCGAACTCGACGTGCTGCGGGGCGTGCTCGACGGCGCCAGCGCCGCTGAAATCGCCGAGCGCATGGGCGTGAAACCCGCCAGTGTGGTCACGTATCAGAAGCGTGCTTATGCGCGGCTCGGCATTTCGAATCAGCGGCAGTTGTTCGCGCTGTGCATGCAGCCGTAGTCGCGACGGGCGGGCGTCGCGTGGGGCCGCTGCCGCGCAACGCCAGTCGCTGCACGCGCGTTATTGCGCGTTCAGCGCGTTCACGCGGTCATTCAGGCACTCAGCCGCGCTTCACCCGCGCTTCGCCCGCGCTTTAGCCGTCGTTCCACCTGCGTGTCGCGGTCCCAACGTTTCAGCCACGGCATCAGGAAATCCGCGAAACCATCGGCGGACGGCGACAGCGCGCGCTCGGTCGAGCGATACACACAGACCTCGCGAATCGTTTCGGGATCGACGATGCGCTTCATCACCAGCCCGAAGGTGCGCGCGAGCGGCGCGACATAGGCCGGCGCGAGCGTGACCGCCAGCCCTTGCGCGGCGAGGCCGAACGCGGTCGTCACGTTGTCGACGACGTCGACCGGAATGATGCGTGCCTGCGCCGGCAGGTTCGCGAGCATCTGCGCGACTGCGCGTTCGTGATCGCGGCCGGTCGCGACGATCGGCACGTCTCGCAGATGCGGCCACTGCACGCGGCGCCGCGCGGCGAGCGGATGCCCGGCAGCACACCACATCACCCATGGGCTCGCGAACGCCGGCTCGCGGCGCACCCGCGCGCCGCTTTGCCGGTCCGGCCCGATCGCCAGATCGATGTCGCCGCTCTCGACCCGCTCCACCAACTGCTCGACGCCGGTATCGCAGATGCGCACGACGACCTTCGGCTTGCCGCGCGCGTATTCGGCGATCGCTGCCGGCAGCGCGGTCGCGGCGATCACGAGCGGCGCGCCGACGCGCACGATGCCGGCCGCGCGGTTACGGATATCGTCGGCGGATTGGGACGCGGCGCGCACGTGGCGCAGCACCGAATCGGCGGAAGTAAGGAAATCCTGCCCCGCGCTCGACAGCGCGACGCGCCGGGTGGTGCGATCGAACAGCCGGAAGCCGAGTTCCGTTTCGAGTTCGGCGAGCAACTGGCTGACCGCCGACGAAGTCAGCCCGAGCCGTTCCGCCGCCGCGCCGATGCTGTGAAGATCGGCGATGGCGAGAAACGCTTCGAACTGGCGGATGGTGACGCGGGTAAGGGGCATGCGGCGATTCTAAAGAAAAACTTACGAATCGTGAAAAATCGGTTGATTGTGCGCGGCGCAGCAACAGGGGGACACTCGTGCGGGTCGACGTAGCCCGGCACACTGGCTTGGCTTAGACTGGAGCTTTGCCCAGCCGCCGGCCGCCGCGCCAGCCGTTAATTACGAACGACGCGCGCACAGCTGCAATCACAGGCCTTTCGAGGCCGTATTCAAGGATCCGCGATGTTCGACCACATTCCCGCCTACCCGGGCGACCCGATTCTGAGCCTGAACGAAGACTTTCAACTGGACCCCCGGTCGAACAAGGTCAACCTTAGCATCGGCATCTATTTCGACGACGCCGGCAAGCTGCCGGTCATCGACGCGGTGCGCCGCGCCGAAAGCGCGTTGCTCGACGCGATCGGCCCGCGTTCGTATCTGCCGATGGCCGGTCTGCCGTTGTATCGCGATGCCGCCCAGGCGCTGGTGTTCGGCGCCGACAGCGCGGCGCGCGCGGCCGGCCGGATCGCGACGCTGCAAACGCTGGGCGGCTCTGGCGCGCTGAAGGTCGGCGCCGATTTCCTGAAGCGCTATTTCCCCGGCTCGCAGATGTGGATCAGCGATCCGAGCTGGGAGAACCATCGTGTCGTGTTCGAAGGCGCGGGGCTCACCGTCAACACCTATCCGTACTACGACCCGCAAACGGGCGGTCTGCGTTTCGCCGAGATGCTTGCCGCGATCGACGCGCTGCCGGAAAAGAGCGTCGTGCTGCTGCACGCGTGCTGCCACAATCCGACCGGCGTCGATCTGAGCCCGGCGCAATGGGCGGAGCTGGTGCCGGTATTGCAGCGCCGCAAGCTGATCGCGTTCGTCGACATGGCCTACCAGGGCTTCGGCGCGGGCCTCGAAGACGACGCCGCGTGCGTGCGTCTGCTGACTGACGCCGACATCCCGCTGATAGTCGCCAATTCGTTCTCGAAGAACTTCTCGCTGTACGGCGAGCGCGTCGGCGCGTTGAGCGTCGTCTGCCAAAGCGCCGACGAAGCGGCGCGCGTGGCCGGCCAGCTGATGTCCGCGGTGCGCGCGAACTACAGCAATCCGCCGACGCACGGCGCGCGGCTCGTCGCGAACGTACTCGCGGACGCATCGCTGCGCGCGTCGTGGGAAGCCGAACTCGGCGCGATGCGCGAGCGCATTGTGGCGATGCGCAACACGATTTACGCGGGGCTCGAAGGCCGCGTCGACGAGGTGATGCGCACACGTTACGTCGCGCAGCGCGGTATGTTCACTTACACGGGGCTGTCCGAAAACCAGGTCGAACGGCTGCGCAGCGAATACGCGGTGTATGTGCTTCGCTCAGGGCGCATGTGCGTCGCGGGACTGAACGCGCGCAACGCGGAATACGTTGCGTCGTCGATCGCGGCGGTGGTCTCGGGCGCCTGAGGTACGGCTCCGGTAAGGCCGGCCGCCGGAGCATCCCGGCGATCGAGACGGGCAAACACGGCAAGACTCGATGAGCGGTGCGCGGACGCACCGCCATGACGACAATCACGGAGACAGGAATGATGAGCACCACCCTCGAAGCGCAACCGCCGCGCGCGCCGGCATCCGCCGCGATGCATCCGGACGAATGGCAGGCACGCGTGCAACTCGCCGCGTGTTACCGCATCTTCGATCTGCTCGGCTGGACCGAGATGATCTACAACCACATTACACTGCGCGTGCCCGCGAGCGTCAGTGGCGACGAGCGGCATTTCCTGATCAATCCGTTCGGGCTGCACTACAGTGAAGTCAGCGCGAGCAATCTGGTGAAGATCGACGCGCAGGGCCGCGTGCTGGACGGCTCGCCGTATCCGGTCAACCCGGCCGGCTTCGTCGTGCATGCGGCGATTCACGAAGGCTTGGCGGACGCGCACTGCGTGATGCACACGCATACGACGGCGGGCGTCGCGGTCGCCAGCCTCGAAGCGGGCTTGCAGCAGACCAACTTCTATAGCGCGCAGTTGCACGATCGCATCGCGTATCACGATTTCGAGGGCATCACGATCCATGCTGACGAGGGACCACGGCTGCTCGCGCATATCGGTGACAAACAGGCGGTGATTCTGCGCAACCATGGTCTGCTTGCATGGGGCCACACGTTGCCACAGACTTTTGCGATTCTGTGGACGCTCAATCGCGCGTGCGAAATCCAGATGGCGACGTTCTCGATGGGCGCCGCGCGGCCGGTGCCGGAAGCGGTGGCGATCCGCTGCTCGCGCGACGCGTTGCAGTTCGATCCACGCCACGGCGCCGGGCAGGACGTGTTCGACGCGCTGGTGCGGCGCGTGGACCGTATCGACGCGAGCTACCGGCAATGAGTGGGGGAAACAGCGCGTTGATAGACGCGCTATGAACGCGCCAACGCAGCGACAAGCGCGGCAATAAACGCAACGGCAGGCAAGGACTGAAGCGATGAAAGTAGCGATCTACGGCGCCGGTGCGATCGGCGGCTGGATGGGAATGAAGCTCGCACAGGCGGGGCACGGCGTGAGTGTGATCGCGCGCGGCGCGACGCTCGACGCGGTGCGCCAGCATGGCCTGCGTCTGATCGAAGGTGGCGTGATCTACGCCGAGCAGGTCAAGGCGAGCGACAAACCCGCGGACCTCGGCGCGCAGGAACTGCTGTTGATCGCCGTGAAAGCGCCGGCGATGGCGTCGGTGGCCGCGCAGGTCGCGCCACTGATCGGCCCGCATACGATCGTGCTGACCGCGATGAACGGCGTGCCGTGGTGGTTCTGCGACGGACTCGGCGGCGCCTTCGCCGGCCAGCGTCTAAAGTCGATCGATGCTGACGGCAAGATCGCCGCGGCGATTCCGACCGCGCAAACAGTTGGCTGCGTCGTCCATGCGAGCTGCCTGGTCGACGCGCCGGGCGTGATCCGGCATCACCAGGGCAATGGGCTGATCGTCGGCGAGGCGTCGGGTCAGCCGAGCGCGCGCGTCGAACGACTCACCGCGATGCTGCGCGCGGCGGGCTTCAACGCGACGATGTCGGCGCAGATTCAGCGCGACGTGTGGTTCAAGCTGTGGGGCAACATGACGATGAACCCGGTCAGCGCGATCACCGGCGCGACCACCGACCGGATTCTCGGTGACGAACTCGTGCGCGGCTTCGTCACGAACATCATGCTGGAGGCGAAGGAGATCGGCGCGCGCTTCGGCATTCCGATCGACCAGGCGCCCGACGACCGCCACGCGGTCACGCTGAAGCTCGGCGCGATGAAGACGTCGATGCTGCAGGACGTGCGGGCCGGCAAGGCGGTCGAACTGGACGCGCTGGTCGGCGCGGTGCGCGAGCTTGGGCAACTGACGGGCGTGCCGACGCCGCACACCGATGCTTTGCTCGGCCTGGCACGGCTGCATGCGAGCACGTTGGGGCTGTACCCGAAGCAGTGAGGTTGTGAAGCGTTTCGGGCGGGCGCCCCAACCTCGCAACATACGCGGAAAGCACACAAAAGAGCCGCCGCGCATTCATCGCACGGCGGTTTTTTACGCCACGCCGCTAGGAAGCCACCGCGACCGCCGCACCGGCGGGCAGCTTCGCCGCTTCGATCAACGACAACGCGCGCCGCGGGTCGTCCATGTCGGTCAGGCAAAGCAGCGCGAGGCGCGCCAGATAGAGCGGCGCCTGCGCTTCGCCTTGGTTCGTCAGCGTATTGCACAGCGTCGTATAGACGAGATCGAGATCGCTATCGGTCATGATGACGGACGTCCTTGCGCGTTAGATCGTGAGCGTTGCATCGAGCGCCTGGCGCACGGCCGCCGCGCTGCCGTTGCGCCACCGCGCGAGTACATGCCCGTCCGGGCGAATCAGATAGACGGTGCCGGGCTGCGCGTCGAGCATGTCGTGCAGGCGGCCGGTTGGGTCGATCGCATGCGGGCCGTTGGCGCGTTGCGAGTCGTTGGCGAGAATGCTGACGATGGCGAACGGAATGCGCTTGCTGGTCAGCGCGCTTTGCAGTTGCTGCCACGTTTCGTCGCTTGCGCGGTCCGGAGAAAAGCACAGCACGGTGAAGCAGGGGCCGAGCAGATCCGTCAGATGGATGCCGGTGTGTGCGCCGTCATCGGTGGTGCGCAGTAGTCTGCATTCGGGCAGCACCGTGCCGGGCGCCGGGCCGCCGCCAAATTCGTCGGAGCCAGCCGGGACGTGATTGAGCGGCGAGCTCGTGTACGCAATCGGATGCGTCTGGCGCGGATTGATCAGCGGCCGCACCGCCGCATGCCGCTCGGCAAGACTCAGCACCGCGGTGCGCAGCAGATCGAACGCGAAGGTCGGCGGCGCCATGAATTCGGTGCTCTTCATCCCGTAGCTCAGATTTTCGCGCGCCGCATGCACGCGCTCCTCGCTATAGCTGTCGAGCAGCGCTGGCGACGCGCTACCGTTGATCACGCAAGCCAGCTTCCAGCCGAGGTTATCGGCGTCGTCGATGCCCGAATTCGCGCCGCGCACGCCGAAGATCGGCACCAGATGCGCGGCGTCGCCAGCGAACAGCACCGCGCCGTGGCGATAGCGCTCGAGCGTCAGCGCGTTGGCCTTATAGATCGTGATCCAGATCGGCGACCACGCGCCCGTTTCGCCCATCGAATCGAGCACGCTCTGCACGCGCGGCATCACGTTTTCGGGCAGCACGGCCGCGCCGGCATCCTCGTCGTCGCGCAGTTGATAGTCGATGCGCCACACGTTGTCGGGCTGTTTGTGCACCAGCACGGTCGAGCCGGGATTGGACGGCGGGTCGAAGTAGGCGAGCCGTTCGGTTGCGCGCGTGCTGTCCAGTTCGATGTCGACGATCACGTAGCGGCCTTCGTAGGTCGTGCCGGTCAGCTTCAGGCCGAGCAGATCGCGCATCGTGCTGCGTCCGCCGTCGCAGGCGACGACCCATTCGGCGTCCATTTTCCAGCTCGTAGCGGCCGCGTCGGCGCTGCGCAAGGTCAGCGTCGCACCGCGTTCGGGCTCTTGCTCGATACCGGTTACGCGCGTCTGCCAGCGCACGTCGATCAGATCGGGGTGCCGTTCGATCTCGTCGAGCAGCAACTGTTCGATCTGATACTGCGCGATGTTGATCATCGGCGGCAGCGACTGTTCGTCGTCCTGGTGCATCGCGAAGCGGAACACCTCGGTGTCGCGATAGAAACTGCGCCCGCCGGTCCACGCAAGGCCTTTGCGCAGAAAGCCGTCGACGATGCCGAGCCGCTTGAAGATTTCCAGGCTGCGCCGCGAGATGCAGATCGCACGGCTGCCGGTACAGACGCTGTCGTCGGCTTCGATCAGCACCGAACGCACGCGCTGGCGCGCCAACGCGAGCGCGAGCGTCATGCCGACTGGGCCGCCGCCGACGATCGCGACCGCGTGCCTAAGCGGCTCGCGTGCGTCGACGAGCGACGGCACGCGCGCCGGATAGCGGCGCGGCTCGAACGGATAGGGCGTGAACGGGCGGGTCATACGCATCTCCTGAATCTTTTCGTGCTTCTGGCTGGCGCGCGCCGCTGCGAGGCGCGGCTGCGGGTCTCCGCTTTTTCCGGCGCGGGCCGCGTTCGCGCGTCCGCGAGTCGGCATGAAGGCGCCAATCGTTCGATGCAGTATGCAGCAGCCCCCGCGCGCGGCTGTCCTCATTTTGGGTACAACCCCGCGCGCGCCCGCACAAAAAAACCGCGAGGCGCTTGCGCATCCTCGCGGCTTTGCGATCGCGAAACGTGCTTCGATCCGCGCCGGCTTCAATCGGTTAAATCGGCTATCAGTCCGCTCCCGCCGTAAACGACGCCTGTCGCGCCGGCACCCCGCCCGTTGCCGCCTGGCATTGCTCGATCATCGCGCGAAAGGTCGGCGACGCCTGCAACGCGCCGTTCGGATCCAGCTCCGCGCCGCTGTCCGACACCTCGCCGACGCCGACGCCGACCACCAGCGTCGCGCGCGGCCGCCATTCGCGCGTGCGCCGCAGCATGTTGCGCAGATACGGCGGCGAATCCGGCGCGTCGAGCGAGATGATGCAGATGATCGGCGCGTCCTTGAAGCTCGGTTCGTCGGCACTCGCGCTGCGATAGCCGGAGTGCGTGGCCGTCAGCGGCGCGAAGCCCTGGCGCCCGAGCAGTTGCGCGGCGATCGCGGTGCTCACTTCGTCGAACGCACCGCGGCCGGGCACGCAGAGCACCGCCGTGCGGTGCGTGTCCGGCGCTTCTTGCGAGCGCGCGAGCACATGGCTGTCATGACGCTCCGACGAAGCCGCGGACGTCGATGGCCGTACCGGAGCCAGCGGCGCGCCGCCGTTATCGGCCATGTCGACGCGCATCAGCGAATCCTCGAGTCCTTCCGCGATTTCGAGGTTTTCGACGATATCGACGAGCGCATTGTTGACCCGCTGAAGCTGGTCCGGCATCAGCACGCCGCGCAGCGCGTCGCTGCGCGCGAGCCGCAGTCCTTCGAGCACGACCTTGTCATAGTAGTCGATCAGCGACATCTCGCGCAACAGACGCTCGGCCTGCACGATCGCCTCGTGCGGATCGTCGGCGAGCAGCCGCTGGTAGAAGTTCTGCGCGGGGCTGAGCGCTGGCTGGTCGCCGAGCAGCACGGTCAGAAAGTTCAGGCGATCGGCGTAGCGCCCGAGCGTGACCACGCACAGCGTGAGCGGCGTCGACAGCACTAGCCCGATCGGCCCCCACAGCCAGCTCCAGAAGATCGCCGCGACCACCACCGCGAGCGGCGACAGCCCCGAGCGATGTCCGTACAGCAGCGGCTCGGCAATCTGACCGGCGGCCACGTCGACGACAATGAACAGAATCAGCGTATACACGGCCATCGTCCATTGCGGCTGGATCGCGGCTGCGAGAAAGACCGCGAGGATCGCGGCGATCCAGATGCCGATATACGGCACGAAGCGCAGCAGCGCGGCGATCACGCCGAACAGAAGCGCACCCGGCACGCCGATGATCGCGAGCCCGATCGCGATCACGCAGCCCGCGCTGAGATTCACGCCGAGCTGCGCGACGAAGTAGCGCGACAGCCGCACGGCGGCGTCGTTGATCGCGGTGGTGGTGCGATGCAGGTCGCGCGAGCCGAACAGGCTGATCAGCCGGTCGCGCAGATCCTCGCGCTGCAGCAGGATGAAGATCGTCACGACCAGCACGATAAAGGTCGTCTCGATCGGCGCGATCGCCGGCGACAGCGCACGCTGCGCGAGTTGCACCGGCGTCGGCGCGGGCTGGTGCACCTCGACCTGTTGCGGCACCTGCGGCGCATTGCGCGCGGCGCGCCCGGTCGGGCGCGGCGGTGGGGGACGCGACGGCGCCATCCGCTGCAGCGCGCCGGCGGCGCTGCTCATCAGAGAATCGGCACGGCCGACGGTTTTTTCCTGCACGGTTTCGATCTTCTGCTCGATCGCTTCCTGGTACTGCGGCAGGTCGCCGGCCAGTTGCACGAGCTGCGCGCCGATCAGCGCGCCGACCGCGAGCAGCGACGCGAGCGCGAACAGCACCGCGATGAAGATCGAGGTCAACTGGCCCATATGCAGACGCCTGAGCATCTGCACGAGCGGCGCGAGCAGGAAGCTCAGCAGCACCGACAACGTGATCGGAATCAGCACCGCCCGGCCGAAGTACAGCCCGCAGACGACCACCACGCCGGTGATAAGCGACACCAGCCCGTGCAGGCCCGGCGTGCCTGGCGGGTAGACCCGGTTAGGCCGCCCCTGCGGCGGCGGTAGCGATATTTTCATTTGAATGGACTTTCCGGTTGCGAAGCGCTGCCAGCCGTTTGGTGGCACAGGCGGCAGCAAGACTGATGCCTGGATTGTAGGCGCTCTGGCGGGTGTGGACTGGCGCAGTGG
>NZ_DASXHN010000062.1:0-17283 GCF_036488505.1 Paraburkholderia sp.
GTTCGCTCGCTGCATGCGCTTTTAACTGGGCTTTTGCGCACACTTCGCGCCGCGCGTTGCGGCGCGGGTTGCGACGGGTTCCCCGTCACGAGCTTACACGAAGGCCTTCAGGACCCAGCGATAGGCCAACAGGCGAGCGTAACGGTCTGGGGAAACGGGCCAACGGATCGGGCGGGAAACTCCGCGAGGTCTGGCTCGGCCATCCGACTTTATCAAGATAGGTGCCGACCACTGCTCATCGATGATCGACTTGCCCGTCTTCCTGACCGCCTGCCACAACCCCCGACGTTAACAGGATGCTGAACAGTTGACAGCCCCTCGGGGCTCTTTTCCAAACCGTCTCCAACCTAAACCTTCATATAGGTTGACTCACCCATTCGACGCCGTCGGCACCCGTTTGTACGGCTAGGCACGTGCGCTCCGTTTGATTAACTTCGAGTCATCGCGGTGCCGGTGTTTCGACCGCAAGCAGACTACTCTATCGGACCGACCTACCATGACCAGCTTGCCGCTCGCATATCGTGAACAGGATGCCGACATCCCGCCGCAACGTATCGCCACTTCAATCGATGCCGAGCATCCATGGCGCAGCTTGCGCGGGCATTATGGGCAAACCCACCGGCAGCACGGCGAGATAGTCGCGTCGCGCTGGACGCGCAACATCGCTACGCCGCTCGAAGTCGTCAGTTGGGGCAACGAGTCGGATCACTGCATCGGCCTGGCACTGAAATGTGTATCGCTGACCTTCAATCACGCGGGCCGCAGGCTCATGCAAGGGCGGGTGACTGCGGGCACGGTCCAGGTTACGGCGCCCGCTGTGCCGGTCAGCGCTGTCTTCGAGTCGCCCGTCGACGTGCTCCATCTGTTCGCGTCGCAGCGAATCCTCGCGGAGTGCTACGAAGACCTGTTCCGGCGTCCGCATGCGGGCGACATTGTGCTCGGCGATCCCGAGCTGGTCCGCGATCCCGCACTCGACCGCCTTGGACAGGCGCTGGTCGTTTCACAAACGAGCGACGCCGCGTTGGGCAAGATCTTCACTGAAAGTGTGAGTCTCGCCATCGTATCGCGCATCGTCGCGCGCCAGTTCACCGCATCCGATGCGCAGCGTCGCGATGGGGCCGCGCTGCCGCAGTGGCGCATGAACCGCGTGATCGAGTACATCGACGCGCACCTGTCAGAAGCGATCGGCCTCGCCGACATGGCCGCGAGCGCCGGCTTCACCCGCATGCATTTCGCCGCCCAATTCCGGCGTGCGACGGGATTGCGGCCGCACGAATACCTGCTGCGCCGCCGGATCGAACGCGCTCAGCGTCTGTTGCTGAATTCGAAGCACAACATCTTCGATGTCGCGCTGAGTTGCGGCTTTCGCTCGCAAGCGCATTTCACCACTGTGTTCAAACGCTTTGTCGGCGAGACGCCTTATTGCTGGAAGATCAAAGCGAGTGGGGCTCAATAAGCACGCTCAACGTTTCTTGCAACCAGTGACGCGTATTTGACGGCGATTCATCGTCCAACGACGACCGCCGCGAAGCCGACCCAATGTCGGTCACGGCTGATGCGCACGACGAAGCGGTCTCGATATGCCGCCACCCGCTGCGATAGTCGCCGTACCAAGCCATTCGATCACGTAACAATTCAACCGGAGTCCGACATGATGGCAAACGCAAACATCCTCGATCCATGGGCGCAAACCATCGGCCTGTTATCCATGCCTGCGGGCACCTCGAAAGGCTGTGACAGTGGGCAGTATGAAGGCAACGGCGCCCGCCACCTGGACGGCACGGCGATTTACGGTGCCAAAGTGAGCCTGGTCGAGCGGACGACGTCGTCGACGGCCGTCATCTCCTGGCGCGATTCCACCCGGTGCTGCTACGGCGACCAGGCCTGGCACTTGTGGCGGGCTCGCACCGATGGCGTCTGCGCGATGAGCGGGCACCGGATTCGTCCCGGCGACGCGGTGTACAAGCCGCGTGCCTGCCGCCCTGCGCCTTGCAATGCCGGCGCGATGATCCTCGCGTCCGCTGTCGACGCTGCAACAAATGCCTGACTCTGCTTCTTTCCCGCAGGGTTCACGCTAGCTGGCCGTCGTCCGTCACAAGCGTTGCCCTGTGCGACGCGAACAGCGAAATCACGATCATACGTCAGTCTCCCGCATGCGCACCGCCCACCACTTTGCCGCGGAACAGGTAGTACTGGTAGAGGTTGTAGCCGATCATCACAGGGAAGATCAGCCCGATGCCGATCAGCATGAAGACGAGCGTCGGCGAGTCCGATGCAGCCTCGATGATGCCCAGCCTGCCCGGAATGAAGTCGGGAAAGAGGCTCACGGCAAGTCCCGCGAACGACAGCATGAACAGCGCGACCGCCGCGCGGAACGGCCCGCGCGCGCTGCCCAGATAGAGCGACGCCATAAGCAACGCGAATGCGATCGCCGCAGCCGCGCCGAGCGCAATCAACAGATGCAATACACCGGGCTGCGACCAGCGGTCGTGCCCGACCGTGCTGAAGAGCCACGTCGCAGCGGTCAGTAGCACGGCGGCCATCACGGTCAGCATGGCGCTCGCCAACGCGAGCCGTCGCGCCCATTGTTCGATTGCGCCAACTGTCTTCTTGACCAGATAGGTCGCGCCCAGCAGCGAATACCCCGCCACGACGCCAATTGCCGATACCACGACGAAGAGGCCGCTAAGCTTGCCGGGCGCGAGCCCCGTGATGATCTTGCCAAGCACGACGCCTTGCGACGCAGCGGCAATCAGGCTGCCTACACCGAATACCTTGTCCCACAGTGGACCATGGTCGACGCTATGACGGAACTCGATGGCCGCGCCACGCATGATGAGGCCGGCGATCAGCGCCATCACGGGAAGATACAAATCCTGCAGCAGTAATGCGTACGCGTCGGGAAACGCGCCGAACAGGCCGCCGCCCAGCACCACGAGCCATGTCTCGTTCGCGTCCCAAACATGGCCGATCGCCTGCGTCATCACATCACGGTCTTCACGACGCTTGCGCAACAGGCTGAGTATGCCGACGCCGAGATCGAAGCCATCGGTGACGACGTAGAAAATCAGCATCAGGCCCAGCAGCCCGAACCACGTGACAGCGAGCATCGAATGAGTGGAGCTATCCATGAACGAACCTCTTTATCTAGTAGCCGGAGACGGTCGTCGGCGGTGCTGCGGTGACGGCGGGGGGCGGCATATTCGTCAAGTCGGGGCCGGTGAACAGCCATCGGCGCGCCAGAACGAAGAAAGTAACCAGCAGCACGACGTAGAACGTGAAAAACATGGCGATGCTCATCGATACCGACGATGCAGCCACAGTGGAAACCGCGTCCCGGGTGCGCAGCAGCCCGTACACGATCCACGGCTGGCGGCCCACTTCACGCACAATCCAGCCTGCTTCCACCGCAACATACGGCAACGGAATGCACAGCACCCACGCAAGCAGCAGCTTGCGTTGCGCGAGCAGCGCAGCGAGGTTGCCGCGCGCCTTGCGCAGTGCATAGGCTGTCCAGAACGCGAGGAGCATGAAAGCGAAGCCGATGCCCGCCATCGCGCGAAACGCGTAGTAGAGAAGGGGAATCATCGGCGGCTGATCCGCGCGCGGGAAATCGCTCAGCCCGGTCACCTTGCCGTGCAGCGAGTGCGTGCCGAGGATGCTTAGCATGCCGGGTACTTCGATCGACCAGTCGTTCTTCTGCTTGTCCTGATCCGGCCATGCGAGCAGTGACCACGAAGCGCCCGTGCCGGGCTTGTTGGTGTGCCAGTGCCCCTCGATCGCCGCGCCCTTGGCCGGCTGCGATTCGAACACGCTCCCGCCGCTCGAATCGCCGAGCCAGATCTGTAGCGGCGCTACGAAAACGAGCACCGTCAACGCGATCTTGAACGAGCGAGCGAAGAACTCCGCGTTGCGTCGGCGAAAGAGGTTCCATGCCGAGATCCCGGCGATCACGAACATGCCGGTCTCGATCGCAGCGATCCACATATGCGATACCCCCCACGCCATATCAGGGTTAAAGATCGCAGCCACGTAGTCGGTCACGACGACCTTGCCGTCGACTATCGAGATGCCCGCGGGCGTCTGCATCCATGAATTCGCGACCATGATCCAGAACGCCGAGATGCTCGAGCCGAGCGCCACCATGGCCGTGGCGAACAGATGCACACCACGCGGCACGCGCCCCCAGCCGAGCAGCATCACGCCAATGAAGCCCGCTTCGAGCATGAACGCCATCGCGCCTTCGAAGCCGAGAATGTTGCCGATGAACTGGCCGCTGAATTGCGAAAAGCGCGCCCAGTTGGTGCCGAACTGAAACTCCATCGGAATGCCGCTGACCACCCCTACTGCGAAGTTCAGAACCAGCAGCCTGGTCCAGAACCGCGCGTGCCGGTAGTACATGAGCTCGCCAGTTCTGAGCCAGAGCAGTTCGACCAGTAAAAGAAAGGCGGACAGGCTGATCGTCAGAATGGGCCACAGGATGTGAAAGATCGCGGTCATCGCAAACTGCGCACGCGACAAATCGAGTACATGACTAAGCATGATGATTGTCCTCTCCAAGCACTACGGCACGCGTGGCGGAATCGGGACCGACAGCGGAGGCGCGCACCACCTTGACCGGCACCGACTTGTATGAAGGCGTGCGGCTTTGTGGATCGAATGCATAGAGCGGCACGAGCGGATTGGCTTCGGGGTAGTACGCACCGCAACAGCCGTCGGGCAGCGAATACTCGATCACTTTGAAGCTGCGGATGACCCGCTCGATGCCGTCGGTCGACAGCGCAACGATGTCGACGCGCTCGCCCGGATGCAGATTGCGCCTTTGCAGTTCCCGCGGATTCATGAAAATGACATCGCGCTGGCCGAACACGCCGCGGTAGCGGTCCGAGTGCGAATAAAGCGTGGTGTTGTACTGATCGTGGCTGCGCATTGTCGTGAGCCACAGCGCGTCAGGATCGTGGTGATACGGGTTTTCCTCGAGCCCCTTGAAGACGAGGAAATTGGCACGGCCAGTGGGCGTGGCCCATACGCGTTCGCGGGCAGTCGAGGTCAAGTGGAAGCCGCCGGGCACGCGAATGCGCTCGTTATACGCCTGGAAGATCGGAAAGACGATTTCGATCGCACCGCGAATGCGGTCGTAGCTCGCGACCAGGTGTTCCCAAGGCACGCGCGAGCTTCCACCGAGGGTTGCGCGCGCGATGCCCGCAACGATCGCCGTCTCGCTGCGCAGATGCGGCGACGCCGGTTGGTTGCGGCCAGCAGACGCATGGACCATGGACATCGAATCTTCCACCGTGATCGATTGCGGGCCGTCGGCCTGAATGTCGATTTCGGTGCGGCCGAGGCAGGGCAGGATCAGCGCGTCCTTACCGTGCACCAGATGGCTGCGGTTGAGCTTCGTCGAGATGTGCACGGTCAGATCCAGCTTGCGGATCGCGGCCTGCACGCGCACCCAGTCAGGGATCGCCGCTGCGAAGTTGCCGCCTAGCGCGATGAATACCTTCGCGTCGCCGCGCATCATCGCGTCGAGCGTCGCGATCACGTCGTTGCCGTGTGCCGTCGGCGCTTTGAAGCCGAACGCGCGCTCGATGCCTTCGACTAGCTGAGCAGACGGCTTCTCCGTAATGCCGACCGTGCGGTTGCCCTGGACATTCGAGTGTCCGCGCACCGGGCAGATGCCCGCGCCCGGCCGCCCGACGTTGCCGCGAAGCAGCGCGAGGTTCGCTATCTGCTGCACGTTTTCGGTGCCGCGATGGTGTTGCGTCAAACCCATGCCGTAGACGAGGATCGCGTTGTTGGCCCGCATGTAGATCTGCGCGGCGTTCGTGATGTCGGCGCGCGTGAGGCCGGATTGACGTACGATCGCCTCCCACGGCGTTTCGCGCAGATCCGCGAGCAACTCGTCGATGCCGTGCGTGTGCCTTTCGATGAACTCGATGTCGAGCACGCGCGGCTGGTCGGCGGCGAGCGCCGCGTCGTCCGCTTCGACGATCGCTTTCATCATCCCTTTGAGCACGGCCACATCGCCGCCCACACGCACCTGATAGAGGAACGAGCTGATGCGCGTGTAGCCGAGCGTCGCCATTTCGATCGGGTCCTGCGGCGATGCAAAGCGCTCCAGCGCACGCTCGCGAAACGGGTTGAACGACACGATTTTGGCGCCTCGCCGCGACGCCGAATGGAGGTCGCTCATCATGCGCGGGCTGTTGGTGCCGGGATTTTGTCCGAAGATAAAAATCGCGTCCGCTTGTTCGAAGTCTTCGAGCAGCACCGTGCCCTTTCCGACGCCGATCGACCGCGGCAAGCCGACGCTCGTGGCTTCGTGGCACATGTTCGAACAATCGGGGAAATTGTTGGTGCCGAACTCGCGCACGAAGAGCTGATAAAGGAACGCTGCTTCGTTCGATGCGCGGCCTGAGGTGTAAAAATCGGCCTGGTCCGGATCATCGAGCGTGTTCAGATGCTGCGCGATCAATGCAAACGCGTTCTCCCATTCGATCGGCAGATAGCGGTCCGACGCCTGGTCATAGACCATCGGGTGTGTGAGACGGCCGGCCATTTCGAGGTCGTAATCGTCCCACGCGGCGAGTTCGGAGACGCTATGCGCACCGAAGAACTCCGGCGTGCAGCGCTTGGCCGTTGCTTCCCACGCAACCGCCTTCGCGCCGTTCTCGCAGAACTCAAACGACGACGTATGCTTCGGATCGGGCCATGCGCAGCCCGGGCAGTCGAAGCCCTCCGGCTGATTCATGTGCGACAGCGTGCGCGCGCCCGACAGCGCCACGCCCTGCAACGCGAGCGCTTCGCCGGTTGCTTTGAGCGCGCCCCAGCCGCCGGCCGGCTCGCTATAGATGCGTATCACCTGCTTCTTCTTGGCCATGTCGATCTCCTTTGCGCTCAGAGCGAGCCATCGGATGCCATCATCGGGGACCGCAGGGGCGGGGTCTTTCACAATCGCCCGTTCGTTTCGAATCGGCACGCGCATCGCAAAATTGCAGGTGCTCAGCCGCAGCGGAACTGATCGATACTCTGCCCTGCGGCCACTGCGCGGCGCAGCCACTCCGGCATCTCGCCGAGACCTGTCCATGTGTTGCCGATGCATCGCGGTAGCGAATCATCTGATCATCGTCGACGACGCAGTTGAGCGCGTCCTCTACGATTGGCCAGCATTACCCTATACACACATATGATTTTCGCGGCAGCGTTTTGTAGATACCATTGAATAGATGAACGACGGGCGAAACAGTACCGTGCCGCCGCAACCGCATGTATGGCCGAGGACAAGTCGCTTGCATACCCATCGGATAGTTTCAATCATCGACGACGACGAATCGGTCCGCATCGCCACATCGAGGTTGGTTCGTTCACTCGGTTGGGACGTCCGGCTCTATGCGTCCGCCGAAGATTTCCTCGACTGCGGCCAGATCAGCGATGTGGCGTGCATCATCTCGGACGTGCAGATGCCCGGCATGACCGGCCTGGAGATGCAGCAGCGCCTGCTCGACGGCGGCGTGGCGCTGCCCATCATCTTTATCTCCGCTTTCGCGTCGGAAATAGTGCGTAGTCAGGCGCTGGGCGACGGTGCGCTGTGCGTACTCAGCAAACCCGTCGATGCGGTAGCGATGTCGCGTTGCCTCGAAACGCTTTAGCCCAAGGTCGGCGAGCTCGATTAAACTCCGCGAGCAGCGGGCCTTCATGGTTGAACAAGGGATTCGGATAGAATAAGTACCGGATTAAACAGGTGGCGGCCTGCATGTCTGACCTTGATGCGCCGTTGTGGCGGCACGACGGGTCGAGTACTCGTCAACGAACGTTTCCCTCAAATGCTATGCCAACATCGGGCCGTTCAGTCTCCCTCCTTCCCGCGCGGGGTGCTTAATCGTCGAGATGATATTCCGCTCACGCGCCGACCAGGCAATGCGGCATGACGCGCGCGTGCCGTGGGTTCTCGCAGTCGCCATCGCGCTGGTCGTATTCCTGATCGACGCGCTGATGCCGCGCGACAACGCGATTGCAGTGCTGTATGTGGTCGTGGTGCTGCTCGTTGCATCGACAGGGGCGCGGCGTGCGGCGATTGTCACGGCATGGACTTGCGTGGCGCTCACATTGGTCGCGTTTGCGATATCGCACTACGCGCACCACCCGGTCGGCGCAGTTGCGCGCTGTGTCGTCAGCCTGCTTGCCATCACCACAACGTCGGTGCTGGCGTTGCGCAATCAGAAGAACACCGCGACGTTGCAAGAGCAATTGCAGCTGCTCGATCTGACGCACGACGCCATCGTCGCGTACGACATGAACGATCTGATTACGTTCTGGAATCACGGCGCCGAAACACTCTACGGATGGACCGCGCACGAGGCAATCGGCCAGCCGATTCATGAACTGACGCGAACCCGGTCATCAGTCTCACTCGGCGAGATCCGCAGTGAGCTGTTGCGCTCGGACCGTTGGCGAGGCGAATTGCAGCGCGTGCGTAATGACGGTGCTACGGTCATTGTTTCGAGTCGCCTGGCACTTTGGCGGGATGCGAAGGGCAAGCCGCGCGCCGTGCTCGCCACGAACAACGACATCACCGTGCGCAAGCAGATGGAAGGCGAGCTGCAGCGCCAGAAGGACGAATTGCGCGCCACTATCGATGCGATTCCGGGCATGGTCTGGAGTTCGTCGAGCGATGGGCACATAAGCTTCATCAACCGCCGCTGGAACGAACTGGGCGTCACGCTGCCGGAAAGTGGTGGCGATATCTGGCGGTCCATCATTCACCCCGACGATTACTCAGCGGCGCAGCAGGCTTGGCAACAAGCGATTGCAACGGGTGTCCCGTACGAAAACGTCTCGCGCATGCGGCGCGCCGATGGAGTGTATCGATGGATGCATATCGGCGCGGAACCGCTTCGGGATAACGCCGGCGACATCTTGCGCTGGTATGGTGTAAACACTGATATCGAAGAACGCATGCGGGCCGAGCAAGCGCTCGAGCGCAGCGAAGCGTTTCTCTCCGACGCGCAGCGCCTGAGCCGCACTGGCAGCATCGCGACGAAACTTCCCGACGGCGATATGTGGTGGTCCGAAGAGACGTATCGGATCTTCGAATTTCCGAAGCACGTCACCCCCACTTTCGCGCTGATCCTCGAGCGCTCGCATGCCGAAGACATCGCGCTCGTCAGGCAAGCGTATCAGCAGAGCCTCTCGGGCGCGCCGTTCGTCGACGTCGAACATCGCCTCGCGATGCCCGGTGGAAGTGTCAAATATGTGCATTACGTCGCGCATCTAGCCGCGCCACAGTCGGCGAATCCCGAGTACGTCGGCGCGCTGATGGACGTGACGGAACGGCGGGTGGCGCAGGAAGCGATCGACCGCACGGCGGCCGAACTCGCGCATGTGACGCGCGTGACGATGCTGGGCGAACTGGCTGCGTCGATCGCACACGAGGTCACGCAGCCGCTCGCAGCTATCGTCACGTGCGGCCACGCTGCCTTGCGCTGGCTGAACCGTCCGCAACTGGATGCGAACGAGGTCGGAGAGTCAATTGACCAGATGATTCGCGATGCCAAACGCGCGAGCGATGTGATCCGCCAGATACGGTCGATGGCGCAAAAGCGGGATCCGAGTCAGGCTATACTCGATCTGAACGCTGTAGTAAAAGAATCGATCGAACTGGTGCGACGGGAACTGGATGGACACCGTGTCGCGGTGGATTCCGACTACGCGGCGCCGCCGCAGGTGTGCGCCGACCGGGTGCAGTTGCAGCAGGTTGTCATCAACCTCGTGATGAACGGCATGCAGGCGATGTCCGGCGTAACCGGACGGCCGCGGAAATTGCTTGTTCGCACGCGCCGCTTCGATGCGCGGTACGCCCAGGTAATCGTAGAAGACTCAGGCACGGGCATCAGCGAAGAGAACGCCGGGCGGCTTTTCAACGCATTCTTCACGACAAAGGCAGAAGGCATGGGAATGGGACTGTCGATTTGCCGCTCGATTGTCGAGGCGCACGGTGGCCGCATCTGGGCCGAATCGCAACCGGGAAAGGGTGCAGTGCTGCAGTTCGTCCTGCCACTCGCCGAGGGAACCGGCCATGAGCAGTGAAACAGGCCGCGCCGCTGGTGAGTCGATCGTTTATGTCGTCGACGACGATCAGTCGATGCGTGAAGCGGTCAGCAGGTTGCTTCGCTCGGTGTGCCTGCGCGTCGAAGCGTTTGCGTCCGCGCACGAACTTCTTGCGTTTGAGATGCCCGATGTTCCGAGCTGTCTGGTTCTCGACGTGCGGCTCAAAGGGCAGAGCGGCCTCGCCGTTCAGGAACAGCTTGCGGCGGGTGATCTGCGTGTGCCGATTATTTTCATGACTGCGCACGGCGATATCGCCATGTCGGTCAAGGCGATGAAGGCCGGCGCGATGGACTTCCTTGCAAAGCCTTTTCGCGACCAGGACCTGCTGGACGCCGTGGCGACTGCCCTCGGCAAAGATGAGGAACGGCGCGAAGCGGACCGCTCGGTCGCAAATCTGCGCCACCGGTACGACTCGCTCACGCCGCGCGAGCGCGAAGTAATGGCCTTTGTCGCGAGCGGGTTGATGAACAAGCAAATCGCCGCTGAAATGAACCTGAGTGAAATCACGGTGAAAATTCACCGCGGTCAGGCCATGAAGAAGATGGAGTCGCGCTCGCTTGCCGATTTCGTGCTCAAAGCGGAGGCACTCGGCGTCAAGTCCCCACAGGGCGTTACCACGCCGCGCGTTCAGCGCATCTGATCGCGAAGATCTATTCCAACGTCCGCGTGCGGACGACATCGTGCCTGGCGATCCGAAGCGGGTCCGCGATCCCATGATCTGCTTACCGGGTGGCGGATGATGCGCTTCAGCCCGCGCTATCAATGCCGACTCGCAGCCCCATTACGTCCAGTATTTGAAGTCCGCGATCACCCGCTGATTGCCGGGCGCATGGCTTGGCGCGGGCACATCTGGATTCGCGCGGTGGCGGTTGCGATTCGAGGAACGAACCGACGCTTCCCGTGCGCGAATTCCGCAGCGCGAGTGCGCAGCGGTTTCGGCAAATCGGTGACTTTCGCGGGCTTCTGATCATCTATGGCGACGCGTTCTAGCGGCAGCTGAACGTCTGTTCCGACAGTGATGAACGCACGCATCAGGCCGGGTGCCGACAGCGCGCGCGGTGGGCCGGCCCGCTCGCGCAGCCGTCAGCGGTCAGCCTGCGCTTAATTCGACGCAGACTCGGTGCTGACGGCGGGTCCTGCCGCCGTCCCCATGTCACCCGCGCGATCCGTGCCGTGCTGGATTGCGTAAATTTCACGGTTCCGCGCGATCGTAGCGTCCGACGGCGGATAGTCGCCGCTGCGCGTGGGCACCAGCCCTTCGGCCTGTGCCTGGTGCAACTGCTCCAACACTTCAGCCCGCGTCAATCCGGACGAAGTAGTTTGAGCAAAGGCATTCGCGCCGAACGGCAGGCTGAGGGCGGCAACGGCAATAGCGGTAAGCAGTTTCATGATGTCTCTCCGGATATGGGCAAGAAATGCGTGGCCTGAACCACGCTTCCCATTGTTGTCATCCGAGTTGTCGCAGCACTGACCCGCGGATTACCGTTTTGTTATCCAGGCGTCACGACGCGTCGCCGCGCGCATGCTCTTTGCCGCCTCGCGGCTGTCCTAAGACCGCCAGATGACAGAACCGTAATGTAGTCGACCGCACCCCGTAAGAGCCCACGCTTCACACTCCTGACTCATGAAGCCCGCGTTACGTGTCGGATGCCCGCTGACCACCCCTTGCGGCACCGGCACGACCCGCGCCTTCCCTCGCTTCTCTCCAGGAACCCGCTATGTGGATCGTCACGCTCGCGCTGCGCCGGCCGTATACCTTCGTGGTCCTCGCGGTGCTGATCTTTATCGTCGGCCCACTTGCGATACTGCGTACGCCGACCGATATCTTCCCGAACATCGACATCCCCGTCGTCAGCATCGTCTGGTCGTATAACGGCTTTTCCGCGCAGGACATGGCCAATCGCATCACGTCGAATTACGAGCGCGCGCTGACTTCGAGCGTCGACGACATCGAACATATCGAGTCGCAATCGCTGAACGGCGTCTCGGTGGTGAAGATATTTTTCCATCAGGGCGCGGACATCAACCGCGCGATCGCCGAGGCAGGGTCGAGCGCCGAGTCGATGCTGCGCGTTCTGCCGCCGGGCACACTGCCGCCGAACATCATCACGTATAGCGCGTCGACGGTGCCGATCCTGCAACTCGGGCTCTCCAGCAACACGCTGTCCGAACAGCAGCTGTATGACCTCGGCAACAGCGCGATCCGCACGCAGCTGGCGACCGTGCAAGGCGCGGCGGTGCCGTTGCCGTTCGGCGGCAAGGTGCGTCAGATCATGGTCGACATCGACCCACGCGCGTTGCAGGCCAAAGGGCTGGCGCCGCTCGACGTGGTCAACGCGGTCAACGCACAAAACCTGATCCTGCCTGGCGGCACCGCGAAAATCGGCACCAAGGAATACAACGTGCAGATGAACGGCAGCACCAACACGGTCGCGGCGCTGAACGATCTGCCGGTCAAAACGGTGGCGGGCGGCGTGGTGTATGTGCGCGACGTCGCCCATGTGCGCGACGGTTTCGCGCCGCAGACCAACATCGTGCGCAGCGACGGCAAGCGCGCCGCGCTGCTGACCATCGAAAAATCAGGCAGCACCTCGACGCTGACCATCATCCAGCAGGTGAAGTCGATGCTGCCGCATATCGCAGCCGGCTTGCCGAGCGCATTGCACATCACCGCGCTCGCGGATCAGTCGGTGTTCGTGAAGTCGGCGGTGGTGGGCGTCGCGCGCGAGGCGCTGATCGCCGCCGCGCTGACCGCGCTGATGATTCTGCTGTTTCTGGGCAGCTGGCGCGCCACGCTGATCATCGCGGTGTCGATTCCGCTGGCAGTGTTGACCTCGCTGATCGCGCTGTCGGCGCTCGGCCAGACCATCAACATCATGACGCTCGGCGGCCTCGCGCTTGCGGTGGGGATTCTCGTCGACGACGCGACGGTGGCCATCGAAAACATTACGCATCATCTGGAAAACGGCGAGCCGCTGCACGACGCGATCCTGAACGGCTCCGGCGAAATCGCGGTGCCGACGTTCGTCTCGACGCTGTCCATCTGCATCGTATTCGTGCCGATGTTCCTGTTATCCGGCGTCGCACGCTATCTCTTCGTGCCGATGGCCGAAGCGGTCGTGTTCGCGATGATCGCGTCGTATTTCTTCTCGCGAACGCTGGTACCGACCCTCGCGATGTATCTGATGCGCGCCCGCAGCCAGACGCCGGTCAGCGGCCGTGGACCGCTCGCGCGTCTGGTCCGCTTCCAGGCCGCGTTCGAACAGCGCTTCGAGTCGCTGCGCGAACGCTATCGCGGCGTGCTCGGCGCGGCGCTGGCGAGTCCCCGGCGCTTCATCGTGATCTTCCTGGTGCTGTGCATCGGCTCGCTCGCGCTGCTGCCATTCGCCGGGCGCGACTTCTTCCCCGCTGTCGATACCGGCGAGATCCGCCTGCATCTGCGCGCGCCGACCGGCACGCGGATAGAAGACACCGCGAGCCTGACCGACGAAGTCGAAGCGCGTGTGCGCAGCATGATTCCACCCTCGCAGCTCGCGGCGGTGCTGGATAACATCGGTGTGCCGGTCAGCGGCATCAACCTGACCTACGATTCGTCCGACCCGATCGGCCCGGAAGACGCCGACGTGATGATCTCGCTCGCGCCGAAGCACGAACCCACCGCGCAGTACGTGGCCAAGCTGCGCACGACGCTCGCGAAAGATTTCCCCGGGGTCTCGTTCGCGTTCCTGCCCGCCGACATCGTCAGCCAGATTCTCAACTTCGGCTTGCCGGCACCGATCGATATCCAGATCGTCGGCAACAAGCTCGACGCGAACCGTGTTGTCGCCAACAAGCTGCTCGCGCAACTGCGCGGCGTGCGCGGCTTGGTCGACGCACGCATCCAGCAGCCCGGCGACGCTCCGGCGATCAACGTCAATGTCGACCGCACGCGGGCGATCCAGGCCGGCCTGCTGCAACGCGACGTGTCGCAGAACCTGCTGATCGCGCTGTCCGGCAGCTCGCAGACCACGCCCAATTTCTGGCTCGATCCGCGCAACGGCGTCAGCTATCCGCTGATGGCGATGATGCCGCAGTACGACATCAACTCGCTGCAGGCGCTCGCCAATATTCCGGTCGCGCCGAGCGGCGCGACGGCGGCCGTGCCCGGCGGGCCCGCAGCGCAGAATCTGCTGGGAGCGTTGAGCACGCTAACCCGCGGCACCCAGCAGGCCGTGGTCTCGCACTACAACGTGCAGCCGGTACTCGATATTTTCGCGTCCACGCAAGGGCGCGACCTCGGCGGTGTCGCGGCCGATGTGACGCGGCTCGTCGACCAGATCCGGCCGCAACTGCCGCCCGGCGCGTCGATCGTCGTGCGCGGCCAGGTGCAGGCGATGCACGATTCGTTCAGCGGCCTCGCAAGCGGCCTCGCGTTCGCGATCGGGCTCGTCTATCTGCTGATGGTCGTGAACTTCCAGTCGTGGCTCGACCCGCTGATCATCGTCAGTGGCTTGCCGGGGTCGCTCGCGGGCATCGCGTGGATGCTGTTCAGCACCGGCACCCGCGTGAGCGTGCCGGCGCTCACCGGCACCATTCTGTGCATCGGCATCGCGACGGCCAACAGCATTCTGGTGATCAACACCGCGCGCGAATTGCATCACGGCGGCCTGCCGCCGCTAGTGGCCGCGCACGAGGCCGGCTTCAGCCGCTTCCGTCCGGTGCTGATGACCGCGCTCGCGATGCTGATCGGCATGCTGCCGATGGCGCTCGGTCTCGGCGACGGCGGCGAACAGAACGCGCCGCTCGGACGCGCGGTGATCGGCGGGCTCGCGCTCGGCACGGTGTCGACCTTGCTGTTCGTGCCGGTCGTCTACGGGATGGTGCATGCGTGGCTCGATCGGCGCCGCGCGGCGCGCACCCACAGCCAGCCAGCCGGCCTTGCCGCCCGCATTGATTGACTTCGACGAGACCATGCCCATGAACGATTCATCTCTTCCGCCCCGGCTTGCCGGACGGACCGATCATCCTGCGGACGCGGCGTGCGCGCCCGATCCGGTCGCTGGCCAAAGCGCCCGCGCCGATGCTGCCGGAAGCAGCGAAAGCGAAAACACTCACGCCAGCGCGAGGCCGCGTCGCCGCCTCTGGCCGCTTGCGCTCACTGGGCTCGCCGCGCTCTTGCTGCTCGCCGGCATCCTGCCGCGCCGCGAAGCCAGCGCCGCGCTCACACAACAGACGCAAGCGCAGAGCATGCTGAGCGTGTCGGTCGTCACGCCGCGCGCCGCGCCGGCCGTCCATGAACTGCTGCTGCCCGGCGCGGTGACGCCGTTCGCGGAAGCATCGATCTACGCGCGCACGAGCGGCTTTCTGGCGCACTGGAACACCGACATCGGCGCGCGCGTCACGAGCGGCCAGACGCTCGCCACCATCGAAGCACCCGACCTCGACGCGCAACTGCGCCAGGCTCGCGCCGACGAAGCCACCGCGCAGGCCAACTTCGACCTCGCGAAGACCACCGCGCAGCGCTGGCAGGCGATGCTGCAAACCCAGTCGGTCGCGCAGCAGGACGCCGACACCAAAACCGGCGATATGGAGGCGCGCCGCGCGATGCTTGCGTCGGCGCAGGCCAATGTCGCGCATCTCGCGGAACTGGTGTCGTACGAGAAGATCACCGCGCCGTTTGCCGGCGTGATCACGGCGCGCAACGTCGATGTCGGTGCGCTGGTGACGGCGGGCGGCACGCCGGGCACCGCGGGCATGTCAGGCGAGCTGTTTCATCTGCAGCAGACGAGCGAGCTGCGCGTGTTCGTCGACGTGCCGCAAGACGACGCGCGCTACGTGACGACCGATACCGGCGTGTATCTGAGCGCGCCGCAGTATCCGGGACGGCGCATTGCCGCGAAGGTGGCGCGCAACAGCGGCGCGATCGATCCGTCGAGCCGCACGTTGCGCGTCGAGGTCGACGTCGATAACCGGGACGGCGCGCTGATGCCCGGTGCGTACGCGCAGGTGCATCTGCAATTGCAGACGAGTACGCCGGCGCTCGATCTGCCGGTCAGCGCGCTGCTGTTCCGGCCGGACGGCGTGACGGTCGCGGTGGTCGACAGCCAGGGCCGCGCTCAACTGAAGACCGTGCATATCGGCCGCGATTTCGGCACACACGTAGAAATCACGACGGGCCTCGCGGCCACCGACCGCGTGATCGACAACCCCGGCGATTCGCTGAGTAGCGGCCAGCTCGTTCAGATCGCACCGGCCACGCATGGCTGAGCGCTGTCATCGAAAGGATTTACCGATGTTTTCCCTGCCTGCTTCAAGGCCGCTGCTGCGCCGCTCGGTCGTTGCCACGCTGCTCGGCGCACTGCTCGGCGCATGCTCGACCTTGCCGCCTTACCAACGGCCCAGTGCCGCCGTGCCGGCGCAGTACGCGGGCGCGGCGCCCGGCTGGACCCAGGCCGCGCCCGCCGACACCGCGCCGCGCGGACCATGGTGGACCGTGTTCGACGATCCGGTGCTGAACCAGCTCGAAGCACGCATCGACGTATCGAACCAGACCGTGCGCAAGGCCGTCGCGCAGGTGCAGCAGGCGCGCTCGATGGTCGACTATCAGCGCGCGGGCTTTTTCCCGACCATCACCGCCGGCCTCGCGCAGGACCGCTCGCGGACTTCGCAGAACGTCGAAGGAAAAGCGCTTGCCGGCAAGACCGTGCCCGACTATTCCGTGGGCGTGGGGGCGAGTTGGGAGCCGGATCTGTTCGGCCGGGTGCGCGACAGCGTGACCGGCGCGCGAGCCGACGCTCAGGCCAGCGAGGCGGACCTCGAAGGCGTGCGTCTGTCGATGAGCGCGGATCTGGCCGCCGACTATTTCGCGTTGCGCTCGCTCGACACGCAGAAGAAGCTGCTCGACGACAGCGTCAGCGCGTACGCCGCTGCACTGAAGCTGTTGCAGCAGCAACTGGCGAACGGCGCGATCGACGCGTCGGCGGTCGCGCAGGCCACCACGCAGCTCGAAGCGACGCGCACCCAGGATACCGACATCGACATAACGCGCGCGCAGATGCAGAACGCAATCGCCACGTTGATCGGCGAGCCGGCGTCGAGTTTCACGCTGCCGGCGAACGGCTCGCTCGCGTCGCCGCCCGCTATCCCGATCGGTGTGCCGTCGCAATTGCTGGAGCGGCGTCCCGATATCGCCGCCGC
>NZ_DASXHN010000094.1:0-6890 GCF_036488505.1 Paraburkholderia sp.
CGGGCGGACTGAACCAGCATATCAAAACGCGCATGGAAGCTGCACCGCGCGTCCCATTCATTTGCACGTTCAAGGAGTCCATGACATGACCACGATCGCAGGCATCAAGATCCCCGACAGCATGATGGCGCGCGAGGCGACCCAGCTCGTGCGCGACACCGAAACCGAGCTGCTGTATCACCATTCGCGGCGCGTGTTCCTGTTCGGTTCGCTGGCAGGGCAGCGCAAGCAGTTGAAGTACGACCCCGAGCTGCTCTACATCGGCGCGATGTTCCACGACATGGGGCTCGTCGCGCCGCACAGCACCGACCATGATCGCTTCGAAGTGGACAGCGCGAATGCCGCGCGCGATTTTCTGAGCCGTCATGGCATCGGCGAGGACGATATCGACCAGGTATGGACCTCGATCGCGCTGCACACGACGCCCGGCATTCCGCAGCATATGAAGCCGGTGATCGCGCTTGTGACGGCGGGCGTAGAGATGGACGTGCTCGGCATCGCGTACGACGAGTTCAGCGAGCATCAGCGCGAGCAAGTGGTGCACGCGCATCCGCGCGGCGCGCACTTCAAGGAGAACATCATCGACGCGTTTACCCTCGGCACGATCCACAAGCCGCATACGACGTTCGGCAACGTGAAGGCCGACGTGCTTGCGCTGAAGGACCCGCACTATCATCGGGAGAACTTCTGCACGATGATCCTCGGCTCGTCCTGGAAGGACTGAAACGGCCGGGCGGGCGCGGAAGGTCGAGCGACAGGCGGCGCCCGCCACCCGGTTCGCGCATCTCGCGTCACAATATGCGCATCGCCGACAACCAGCGCCGCGCCATGGTCATCAAAAACCTTCTCCGCAAGCTCGACCTTACTACGCTGCAGCTGTTTCTCGCCGTCTTCGAGGAAGGCACGCTTACGCGCGCAGCCGAACGCGAGGCGATCGCCGTGTCAGCCGCGAGCAAGCGGCTGCTCGAACTCGAACAGGCGGTCGGCGCGACGCTGTTCCAGCGCAACGCGCGCGGCATGACGCTGACGCCGGCCGGCGAAACGCTGCTCCATCACGCGCGCCGCGTGCTGCGCGACATCGAGAACATCGGTATCGAGCTGGCCGGCCATGCGAGCGGAGTGCTGGGCTATGTGCGGATGATGGCGAATCTGTCGGCGATCGTCGAATTCCTGCCCGAAGATCTGCGCGGGTTCCAGGCACAGCATGAGCGCGTGAAGATCGATCTGGAAGAGCGGCCGAGCGGCGGCGTCGTGAAGGGCGTCGACGAAAGTCTTGCCGACCTCGGCATCTGCTCCGGCGAAGCCGACACGCGCGAGCTGCACGTCGAGCACTACCGCCGCGATTCGCTGGTGATCGTGATGCGCGACGATCATCCGCTTGCGGCGCGCACGCGCATCGCGTTCGCCGAAACGCTCGACGGCGATCATGTCGGCTTGCACTCGGCCAGTTCGATCAACGCGCGCACGCACCTGGCCGCGCGCCAGGCCGGTAAGCCGCTGCGGCTGCGCATCCACGTGCCTGGCTTCGACGCGGTCTGCCGGATGGTGCAGGCGGGCATGGGTGTGGGCGTGCTGCCGCGCAAGGTGTATCAGCTGATGGGCCGTCCGCTCGGCCTCGTCGGCACGCCGCTCGAGGACGACTGGGCCGAGCGCAGCCTCGTGCTGGTGGTGCGCGACGTCGATGCGCTTTCGCCGGTGAGCCGGCTGCTATTCGACCATCTGCGCACGGTGGAGGCGCGCGAAGCGTCAGGAGATGCGGGCATCGCCGCGAGCGGCAGCACCGCCACCTGAATAGCGCCGGCCGTAGCCCGCTGCGAAGCGTTCGTCTTTCGCGGCATGCCGCGCCATCTCCGGACGCTCGCGCTCTGCGTGTAGCCGACGACCGTTCGTGATCCGCGAACGCTTGTTGGCGAATTGCGGTTGGACGCCCGCGCCGCGCCCCTCCTAAGCTGTCTCCCAATACGAAACCACATCGGAGACAGCACCATGGCTGGACCTCTACAGGGCATCCGCGTCGTCGAGATCGGAACCCTCATCGCCGCGCCGTTCGCCGCGCGCCTCATGGCCGAATTCGGCGCCGACGTCATCAAGATCGAAGCGCCCGTGACCGGCGACCCGCTTCGCAAATGGCGCAAGCTGCATGAGGGCACCTCGCTGTGGTGGTATCTGCAGTCGCGCAACAAGAAGTCCGTGTGCGTGAATCTGAAGTCCGAGGAAGGCGTCGAGATCGTCAAACGGCTTGCCGCCGATGCCGACGTCGTGATCGAAAATCTGCGCCCCGGCGCGCTCGAAAAGCTCGGTCTCGGCTGGGACGTGCTGCACGCGATCAACCCCAAGCTGACGATGGTGCGCATTTCGGGCTACGGCCAGTCCGGCCCATATCGCGACCGGCCGGGCTTCGGCGCGATCGGCGAAGCGATGGGCGGCATCCGTTATACGACAGGCGAAGTCGATGGCGCGCCCGCGCGCGTCGGCGTGAGTCTGGGCGATTCGCTCGCGTCGCTGCACGGGGTGATCGGTGCGCTGATGTCGCTGCTGCGCGTGAAGACGGGGCAGGGCGAAGGCCAGGTGGTCGACGTGTCGCTGGTCGAGAGCGTGTTCAATCTGATGGAAAGCCTCGTACCGGAATACGACCTGCTCGGTCACGTGCGCGAGCGCAGCGGCGGCGCGCTGCCTGGCATCGCGCCATCGAACACGTATCGCACCAAAGACGATGGTTATGTGGTGATCGCGGGCAACAGCGATCCGATTTTCAAGCGCCTGATGCATCTGATCGGCCGCTCCGATCTGGCCGACGATCCCGCGCTCGCATATAACGACGGCCGCGTGAAGCAGGTGGCGATGCTCGATCAGGCGATCACCGCATGGACGTCGCATCACTCGACCGGCGAGGTGCTGGCCGCGCTCGAACGCGCCGACGTGCCGGCCGGACGCATCTATTCGGTGGCCGATATCGTCGCCGATCCGCACTATCAGGCGCGTGCGATGCTGCTGCCGGCGCAACTGCCAGGCGGTGCGTCCGTGACGATGCCGGGCATCGTGCCGAAGCTGTTGGACACGCCGGGCGAAGTACGCTGGCAAGGTCCGGCGCTTGGTGAACATACCGGCAGCGTGCTCGGTGAACTCGGCTTCGCCGCTGACGACATTGAGCGGCTGCGTCAGCGAGGAGCCGTGCAATGAGCACCACCACTTTCTTCTCGGCCGACGCAGCATCGTCCGACAAACTGATCGTGCAGGAAGTCGCGCCGCGCGACGGCCTGCAGATCGAGCCCACGTGGGTCGATACACCCGACAAGGTCGCGCTGATCGACGCACTGTCGACCTGCGGATTCACTCGCATCGAAAGCGGCTCGTTCGTGTCGCCGAAAGCGATTCCGGCCCTGCGCGACGGCGAGGCCGTGTTCCAGCAGATCGAGCGCCATCCGGGCGTGATCTACGTTGCGCTGGTGCCGAACCTGAAGGGTGCCGAGCGCGCGGTGTCGGCAGGGGCCAACGAACTGAACCTCGTGATGTCCGCGAGCCAGACCCACAACCGCGCGAACATGCGCATGAGCTGCGAGTCGTCGCTCGCCGCGTTCGCCGACATCGTGCGTCACGTGCAGGGCTCGCTCGTCCTGCTCAATGCGACGGTGGCGACCGCGTTCGGCTGCCCATTCGAAGGCCGCATCGACGAAGACCGCGTGATCGCCATTGTGGATACGTACCGCGAGATGGGCGTTGAAGGCATCACGCTTGCCGACACGACTGGCATGGCGAACCCGCGCCAGGTCGCGCGGCTGGTCGCGCGGGTGCTCCAACGGATACCGGCATCCGCCCTCACGCTGCACTTTCACAACACGCGCGGCCTCGGACTCGCCAACGTGCTGGCGGCCTATGAAGTCGGCGCGCGGCGTTTCGACGCGGCGCTAGGCGGTCTGGGCGGCTGCCCGTTCGCACCAGGTGCGTCCGGCAACATCTGCACGGAAGACCTGGTCAATATGTGCGACGAAATGGGTATCCGGACCGGGATCGATCTCGACAAGCTGCTCGTGCTGTCGCGCGGATTGCCGGCGCTGCTCGGCCATGACGTGCCGGGGCAACTCGCCAAAGCGGGCCGCAACCGCGACCTGCATCCGGTACCTGAATACGTCTTGCAGATCTGACCTGATCCGCTGGACAGGACAAGCAACCACCAACAACCGATCAAACGACCGGACGGCCCCGCCGAATCCGGCATTGGAGACAAGCATGAGTGATCTAGGCGTAGTGACGGGCAGCCGCGAGCAAGACACGGACGGTATCGCGGCCATCATCCGTAAAGTTGCATGGCGGCTCATGCCGCTCATCATGATCTGCTATCTGTTCGCGTTCTTCGATCGCATCAATATCAGCTTCGCGAAGTTCCAGTTGCAGAGCAGTCTTGGCCTGTCCGATACCGCGTACGGCCTCGGCGCGAGTCTGTTCGTGATCGGCTATGTGCTGTTCGAGGTGCCAAGCAATTTGCTGTTGTACAAGGTCGGCGCGCGTCGCTGGATTGCGCGGATCATGATTTCATGGGGCCTTGCAACCGCAGCGATGGTGTTCGTCAGCAACGAATGGCAGTTCTACGGACTGCGCTTCGTCATTGGTGCGATGGAAGCGGGCTTCGCGCCTGGCGTGCTGTACTACCTGACGCTGTGGTTCCCGACCGCTTACCGTGGACGCATCACATCGATGCTGTTCCTCGCGTCGGCGTTTTCGGGGCTGGTCGGCGCGCCGCTTGCCGGACTCGTGATCGGCCATCTGGACGGCGCGCTTGGCATGCCGGGCTGGCACTGGCTGTTCCTGCTCGGCGGTCTGCCGTGCATCGTGCTGGGCGTCCTGGTGCTGAAACTGTTGAAGGATCGTATCGAAGACGCAGGCTGGCTGTCGGCGACGGAAAAGACAGTGCTCGCGTCGCAGATCGCGCAGCAAAGCCGTCAGCCGGCCAGCGGTCATTCGCTGACCGGCGCGCTGAAGACACCGGGCTTTCTGACGCTGTGTGTCGTGTACTTCCTGATCCAGGTCGCGTCGTATGGCTTGAATTTCTGGGCGCCGCATCTGATTCACGTAGCAGGCACGAAGAATCCGACAGTGGTCGGCTTGCTGACTGCGGTGCCTTATGTGTGCGGCGCAATCTGCATGGTGGTCGTTGGGCGTCTGTCGGACGCGAGCGGCGAACGTCGCAAGTTCGTGTTCGGCCTGCTGTTGATGTCGGCCATCGGCTTTTTCGCGGCGGGCTTCTTCGACAAGCAGACCACGTTGCTGGTGGTGGCACTCGCAGTGATGGGCGCTGGCGTGGTGGCGTCGATTCCGGCGTTCTGGGCGCTGCCGCCGAAGCTGCTTACCGGCGCCGGGGCCGCTGGCGGGATCGCGTTGATCAATACGCTCGGGCAGCTTGGCGGGATCGTGAGCCCGATCATGGTGGGTCGCGTGATGGACCTGACCGGCAGCACGACACCGGCGTTGTATGTGATCGGCGCGATGAGCGTGGTGTGCGCGTTGATCGTGCTGTATGGGTTCCCGGAGTCGCTGCGCAGCAAAGAGACGGCGCAGTAAAGACGAGGTGCCGCGGCGGCCGCATTGCCGGCAATGGCCGCGCGCGCCGCGCCGCTGCCCGCTACTGCATCCGTGCAAGATAGGCCTGTCGCATCAATCAGTTGGCGGGCCTATGCGCAGGTTGTCCACAAGCTTGTTCCCAAATTATGTGGACAACTCGCCGCGGGATGCGCCGCGCCCGATACGGCGTGGCCGCTGAGCGGACGCTTGCGCATCATCGACGCACCATGCCTACGCTTGCGCCGCGCGACATTAAAGTCTGCGCATCAAGTACTTAGTCAGCCTATCAGAACGTTGTCCACAGGCTTGCGAACAATTTAGGTGGACAAGTTTTTCGGCCAGGCTTTCAACTCAGCGGTGTGTTGGACACCTGTCGCGAGCGTCAAGCCTTCAGCTCGGAACCGGCAGCGCTCACCACTGCCTGTTCCTCCGCTAGCACCTGCAACACTGCATCGCGCTTGTCCAGCAGATGCTGCCTGAGAATCGCGCCGAGCCGCTTACCGTCGCGAGCCTCGAGCGCCTTCAGCATTTCATCGTGATCGTGAACCGCGCGGTCCCACTTCGGCGTCTGATAGTTCGAACGAAACCGCAGCGCCTGCAGGCGCCGGTTCACCGATATATACATCTGCCGCAGCGCCGAATTTCTCGCGGCTTCGTTGATCTTGTCGTGGATCGCCTGATTACGGCTGTAGTAGCCCGGCAGATCGTTCTGCGCGCGGCACGCGAGCATCGCGTAATGGAGCGCCTTGATGTCGGCGAGTTCGGCCGCGGTGATCCGTTCGGCCGCGAGCTCGCCGGAAAACGCCTCGAGCCCACTCATCAGTTCGAAGGTCTCGCGCATCTCCGCTTCCGACATCTTCGATACCGACGCGCCCCGATTCGGCGAAATCTCGATTAGGCCTTCAGCGGCCAGCACCTTCAGCGCCTCGCGCAACGGCGTCCGCGAAATGCCGAGCGTTTCGCACAACTCGCGCTCGTTGAGTTTCTTGCCCGGCGGCAGCACCCCTTCGACGATAAAGCGGCGAATGTGCTCCACCACCGTGTCGTGCAGGCGCTGACGCTCGACCTTCGGCATCAGCGGGGCGGAAGCACCGATTCCGCCATTGAAATCCAGATTTTGCATACAAAGAGGCCTCGACTACACATGATTTGCGATTTTATCGGAAGGCTAGCGATTAGTTAACGGCCGAGCAGACGCGGGTAAACACCGGTCTCGGACATGTCAATTTCAGCTTGGGCGCGACGAAGTCCGTCTGCTATAGTTTTTTGAATGCAAAATTCAAACGGAGGAGCCCCATGCTCAAGCTAGATTTCCATCCCGCTGGCCGTCACTT
>NZ_DASXHN010000118.1:0-4665 GCF_036488505.1 Paraburkholderia sp.
AGCGTGAAAGCTGCGCTGCACCGGCCCGTCGAAAGTGCTGACGGCGAAGCCGAGTACGGTTTCGCGAATGCGGCGATGTGGGGCAGGGCCGATGCCGCGACAGTGCCCCGCGCGTGGATTACACGTCCGGTTGAAAACTGCGGCCGGGCTCTAGATCGCGCTGGCTATCAAGCTGCGGCCAAAGATGCCGCGCAGTATCGGCTGGATCGTATCGTCGGCGACCTTGGCGCAGCCAATGGCCTGCTCTCGATTGCCGCAGCCATCGAGGCCGGTGCAGCAGACAGACCGCAACTGGTCGTCGATGGTCTGCAGTCGGCCATCCTCCATGTGATATCGGCACATCAAAACGACGCTTACGCGCATGACGATTTCCCCAAATAGCCGGCAGAGCATGGCGCCTCAGGCGAGCGCGAGCAACCCGGCCGCGAGCCGCGTTGCGATCTGGGGCTTGCCTCTCGCAGCGCTGATGCTTGCCATTGCCGTACTCCTGCTGGTCTGGTTTCAAGGCAACCGTCTCGGCATTCCGGACGGTGTGCCGCGCATGCGGATTCTGGTCGGCATTCCGGTGCTGCTCGTTTTGACTGTGATCGTCCACCTGTTTGCCGTATCGACGGGCGCATACGAACATGCAGCCAGAGAGGTCCGTTTCGTGACTGGCAAGCGCTCGATGGCGGCGAAGCCGTTGAAGCGCGACGCGCGGTTGCAGTCCCTATGCGATCAACTGAGCGCCTCGCGCAGTTGGCGCTATCGCACGCCCTGGCTGCTCTTAACTGGTGCCGACGCGCTGATCGAGCAGGTGGCTCCTGGTCTGAAACGCGCGGGCGCAATGCCGGTCGCCGGAGCGATCCTTGTGCATGCCCGACCGGAGGGTGTCGAGCCAAGCGTCTGGCGGCACCAGATCCGCCGATTGCGCCGCCGTTGTCCCGTCGACGGCCTGGTAGAGGTCACGCGCGCGGAAGAAGGCGTTACGGCCGACGCTGAACGGCCGCGCGTGCTTGCAACACTCGCGACCGACCTGGGCTGGGCGGCGCCAGTTACTTTCCTGCACGCGGTTTCTGCAGAGGGTGCGCAGCCCAGAACCTTCGATGCGATCGGCGCATTCGTCGGGACGCCAGGCAAGGGCGCAGCGCCGGCAACCGCGCTGCGCGACCAGCTCTCGCAAATCGAAACGCGCACCGCGTATCAGGGAGTACGCCTACTCGCGTCGCCAGGCAAAGTGTCGTACCTCGCGCAGCTATCGCAATACATTGGTGGGCAGCGCGAGGACATTGTCGCGAACTGGGAAGCGCTGACTGCTTCGCACACGTTGCGCTGCCCGCTGGCGGGTGTCATGTTTGCGCCGGTGTTCGCGCCGACCAGCTCTACACCAATGCCCGCGCCTGAGCCCGCTGCCGAGGGCGGACAAATATCGTTCGTCCCGACTGCGACGGCACCGACGGCATCGGAACAGGTCATGTATCTGCCGCAGCCCGCGGCGCTGCTACCTGCCTGGCAGGCCATCGCAAGCTGTCGGGGCATGGGCCGGCGCATCGGCATGCACTGGCCCAACGCACTCGCCACCCTTATCACCGCCGCGGCGATCGCCTGGTGCGTATGGCTTCTCGTCTCCTTCATCGGCAACGAGAAGCTGATGCGCGAAGCCCGTCAGGCAGCGCAGGCCGCTGTCAATACAACGCCTCGAACCGCCGGCTCCTGGCGCGCCCAGCTCGCGCTCCAGCAACTGATGGAAAAGCTCGAGTACCGTCGGCAGCACGGCGCGCCGTGGTATCTACGCGCGGGCCTGTCCCGCAACGACGCCGTCCTGGCCACGCTATGGCGGCCGTACCGGCTCGCTGCGACCCGCAACCTGCAAGCGCCGGTCGTGCGAACCATCACCGACCTGCTAAAAGCAGCGCGCGAAGCCCGCGCCGACGCTTTGCAGGCGCAGCACGCGCGAGCCAGCACCTACGACGCGCTGAAGACCTACCTGATGCTCGGCGATCCCGCGCGCGCCGACGCGATGTTTCTCCGGCATGCGCTCGTCGCGCTGTGGCGGCGTCCGGTGGAAATACCGCAAGGCGAACGCGACGACACCGGCCGCCGGCTTGCGGCCTTTTACGCCGATCACCTGAAGGCACACCGCGAATGGCGCATTAGCGTCGATGAAAACCTCGTCAGTGCGACCCGCAACATGCTGGTTACGCAGTTGAGCCTCGCGTCAGCCGACGACACCATCTACCAGCGCATCATCGACGAGGTGAAAGGGAAATACGCGGATGCGTCGCTGCAGACGCTGCTCAACGGCTCGAATGCACAGGGCCTTCTCAGTGCATCGGAGACAGTACCGGGCGTTTACACGCGCGCGGCGTGGGACGGCAAGATCGCGGACGCGATTGACAGAGCCGCACGCGAACGGCGCGTCAGCGGCGACTGGGTGCTGACGGGCGCCCAAGCATCGCAGACCATCGGCAACACGCCCCCGCAGCGAGCGATCGGCGCCAGCACCGGCGCCGGCACCGGCACCGCCATCGACGAAAAGCGCGCGGCAGCGCAACTGAAGCAGCGCCTCATCGCGCGCTACTTCGCGGAATACGCGGCAGCCTGGCAAACGATGCTCAACAGCCTGCAGTGGCTGCCGGCGACGAACCTGAACGGCGCGATCGACCAGCTCACGCGTCTGGCCGACGCACAGAGCTCACCGCTCGTCGCGCTGATCCAGTCGGTGCACTACCAGGCGCAGGCGGGACGGCCGTCGCAGGCGCTGACCGATACGTTGGTGCACAAGGCGCAAAGTCTGATCGGCAACGGCGATGACACGCGCGCGTCGACCGTCAATCCGCTCGACAGGCCGTTCGGTCCGCTGCTGGCGCTGATCGGCGAGCCGGGTGTCACCGCGACGAACGGCGCGAATAGCATGACAGGCGCGTCGGCGAATATCGCGCTGACTGGCGTGAGCCTGTCGCGCTATCTGACGGCGGTCACCACGATGCGCCTGAAGCTGCAACAGATAGCGGGCAGCCCCGACGCGCAGGCGATGGCACGCTCACTCGCGCAGGCGGTGTTTCAAGGCAAGCTTTCGGACCTGTCGCAGGCGCGCGACGCCGCGGCGCTCACCGCCGCAAGTCTCGGCGCCGCCTGGGCGGGCCTCGGCAACGCGTTGTTCGCGCAGCCGCTCGACGCCGCCTGGCAAACCATGCTGCAACCGGCCGCGGCGAGCCTGAACGAAGCATGGCGCGCAAGCGTGGCCGCACCGTTCAACGCGGCGATGAGCGGCCGCTATCCGTTCTTCGACACGCAAGCCGATGCATCCTTCGCCGAACTTGGCCGTTTCGTCCGTCCCGACACCGGACTGATCGCCCGTTTCGTGTCGACGCAGCTCGCGGGCATGCTGAAGCTCGAAGCCGATCACTGGACACCGAACGAACTGGCGCCGCAGGCGCTGCGCTTCGATCCGAAGTTCCTTGCCGGTCTGCGTCAGTTGACGACAGTCGGCGCGCAGCTTTATCTGCGCGGCGATGCGAACGAACGCTTCGAGATGATGGCGCTACCCACGCCGACCGTCACGCGCTCGGAACTGTCGGTGGACGGCAAGCAGATCGACTACTTCAACCAGCAGGAAAGCTGGACGCCGCTGGCCTGGCCTGGCGACGGACTGAACGGGCACGTGCGGCTGACGTGGCAGACACTCACCGCAGGCCTGACGCAGGCATTCGATTCGACGGGCGACTGGGCATTCCTGCGTCTGCTGGCGCAAGCGGATGCGAAGCCGCTCGACAGTGCCCGGTACAAGCTAACGTGGAATACGGATAACGGTGCGCCGCTGACCTACGTGCTGCGAACCGAGGCCGGAGCCGGTCCGCTCGAGTTGCTGAAGCTGCGCGGGTTCCGGATGCCCGAGCGCATTTTCGCCGTCGGTAACGCAGGCGCCCCCGCGGCGCTGCCGCCGTTGCCTCCGGAGTTGCAACCATGACAGCGCCGTGGAAGAAGCTACAGCCTGAAGACGTTCCGTTTGCTCAGGTTTGGCGACGAGGAGATGCGCTATCTCGCGTGGCAGAGAACAGCCTGCCAAAGGGGTGATCGCCACCCTCGGCTGTCACGATCGCTGCTTCTGCCGTTTGGCTGTAAGCTGTGCCGACGGGTGCATGAAGGCTTGCACCCGTGTTGGTGAATCGGGTTCGCAGATGGGCTTCAACACTATGGTTAATTCTCCAGAGAGGACGTCAGTTATGAAGATCTTCGCCGTCAAACAAATCATGCTTGGAATATCGGTCGCCGCAATGGTGGCCGGCAGCATTCCACTCGCGCTTGCGCAGGACACGAACGCCGCCTCCGCCCAATCCGGTGCGAGCACCGCGAAGCCCACCAAGGCCCAGCGCAAGGCGGCCCGCAAAGAGGCTCGCGCGAAGAAGAACGCCGAGCTGAAGAAGCTCGAGGACGCGGGGTATCAGCCCAGCAGGAACGACCCGAACTATCCGACCGACCTGCAGAACGCTCAGAAAAAGGCCGGCATTGGCGCGGGGGCCAGCCAGTAACGGGCGTTACATACGCCCGGCGCGAAACACGCCTGATCAAAAAGCGCGCTGGGTGTCTCTATGTCTCCACCGATATGTTCACCAATCGGGCATCGGCGGCGGCCATCGTCGCGGTTGCCGTTCCATTCAAATACGTCTGCTGCCCGGCCATGGG
>NZ_DASXHN010000137.1:0-3882 GCF_036488505.1 Paraburkholderia sp.
GCCCGAGCCGCACGAACCCCTTCGCCGTATCCCCAAACGCGCTCGCATCCAGCACCGACACCCGTTTGGCCCGAAACAGTTGCCAGGTGAAATCGACCGTATCGAGGCCGGTGCCGCTCACGTCAACCATCATGAACATGCCGGCCTCGGGCAACAGACAATGCAGACCCGGCACCCGGCGCAAGCGCTCGAACACCACGTCGCGCCGCCGCCGATAAGTCTCGCGTATTCCCGCGACGATCTCCGCCCTGTTCTGCAACGCAGTCAACGCAGCCTGCTGGATAAAGCCCGGCAAACCGTAAAGCATCGCCAGCGCGAGCCGCGCCATATGCTCGATCAATTCGGCGGGCCCTATCGCCCAGCCGACCCGCCACCCGGCCATCGCATGCGATTTCGACAGACTGCCGAGCGTCACCGTGCGCTCCGCCATGCCGGGCAGCGACGCGATGCTCAGGTGTTCTCTGTCGAACGTCAACTCCCCGTAGACCTCGTCGGACAGCACCCACAGGTCATGCTCGCACGCGAGCCGCGCAATCCGTTCGAGATCGGCGCGCTGCATTACGACGCCGGTCGGATTGCAGGGCGTCGCGAAGAAGATCGCCTTGGTGCGCGGCGTGATCGCCGCTTCGAGCGCGTCGCAGTTGACATGAAACGCGCGCTCGGGATCGACCGGCACCGCCACCAGCGTCGCGCCCGCCGCACGTATGCAAGCCTCGTAGGTCAAGTACATCGGCTCGGGGACGATCACTTCATCGCCCGCTTCGAGCAGGCACAGCGACACCGCGAACACGCCGTTCTGCGCGCCCGCGGTCAACACCACGTTGGCCGAACTCACGTCGCAACCGGTCGTGCGCGCATGTTCGGCGGCAATCGCCGCGCGCAACGGGTCGCGGCCGGAGATCGCGGTGTAGTGGGTGTCGCCGGCGCGCAGCGCGTCGATCGCGCGCTCGACGATCGGCGCGGGCGTCGCGAATTCCGGATCGCCGACGCTCAGCACGATCACGTCTTCGCCCTTTGCGGCCGCCTGCTGCGCGACACGGTGAATGTCCCACGCCGACGTGCGCCGCCCTTGCAGACGCTCGACCAGATTCGAATACTTCATTGCGCTTTTCCGTTTTTGCCGATCCCTATGAGGGATGCGTCTCGCTATGTATTTCTATTCGACCCGCCAATGTAATGGCACGTCGGCGAAACATCCAGACACAGAAAAGGGCCATGCGAGCCGACAGTCTCGCATGGCCCTTCGCGCAATCTGCTTGCGGGCGGCCCCGCCAGGGGCGCGACAGGTTAAAGCTGGCGGCGCAATTCCGCCGGCGGCACCTTCATCAGATGCCGGTATTTGGCGACCGTGCGCCGCGCGACCAGCACCCCCTGGTCCGCGAGCATCTTCGCGAGCGTCACGTCGGACAGCGGATCGCGCGCGTTCTCCGCGGCGATCATCTCCTTGAGCAGTGCGCGTACCGCGGCGGCGGAACAGGTACCGCCGCTTTCGGTGCCGAGTTCGCGCGGGAAGAAATGTTTGAACTCGAAAATGCCGCGTGGCGTCGCCATATATTTGTTGCCTGTCGCCCGCGAAATGGTCGACTCGTGCAGACCGAGTTCGTCGGCCACGTCGCGCAACACCATCGGCTTGAGCGCGATTTCGCCGTACTGGAAGAACGCTTTCTGATGCGCGACGATGCACTCGGCAACGCGCTGGATCGTGTCGAAGCGCTGCTGCGCATTGCGAATCAGCCAACGCGCTTCCTGCAACTGCTGCGCGAGCGGCGAACGGCTCGCGCCGGCGGACTGCGCGAACAGTTGCGCGTACATACGATGAATGCGCGCGCGCGGCTGCACAGCCGGATTGATCGACACGACCCATTTGTTGCGCACCTGACGCACGATCACGTCGGGCACCACGTAATTGTCCTCGGTGCGGCCATAGCAATTGCCCGGCTTGGGGTCCAGCTTGCGCACGAGCGCGCAGGCCACCCGCAACGCTTCCGGGCTGCAACCGATCTGCTTTTGCAGTTCCGCCTGCTCGCGGCGGGCCAGCCGCTCGAGATGATGTTCGGCGATCTGCAACGCGACGCTGCGCCCCGGCGTGTCCTCGGGCAAGGCCTGAATCTGCAGCGCGAGACATTCCGACAGCGAGCGAGCACCGAGCCCGGGTCGATCGAGCGACTGCACGAGGCGCAGCGCGACCAGCAGTTCTTCCTCGGTCAATTCGGGTTCGAGATCGACGCTGTCGGCCAGATCGGCGAGCGACTGGCGCAGATAGCCATCGTCGTCGAGTGCTTCGATGATGAAGCGCGCCACCGCGCGGTCGCGATCGTCGAGGCGGTACAGCCGCAGTGCGTCGTGAAGTTGTTCGCGCAACGTCGGCTGTGAGCGCGCCCATTCCGCCGGATCGCTGCCGTCGGCGTCGCTCGACTGGCGGGTCGAATTGCGCGAGCCGTAGTCGCCTGAGAAGTCGCCCGGCATATCGTCCGGTCCGGCGCTTTCAAGGGAGTCGCTGCCGGCGCTGTCCGCGGCCAATGCATCCGGTTCGGCGGTGGCAAGCGTATCCGTGGCCGGCAGCGCGCTCGGCTCCTCTCCCGCCGGCGTGCTGGCCAGCGCGACATCCTCTGTCTCCGACGAATCGTATTCAAGGAACGGATTGGTATCGAGCGCCGTGCGCAGCTCCTGCTGGAACTCCAGCGCCGACAATTGCAGAAGGCGCACTGATTGTTGCAGACGAGGGGTGAGTGCAAGCGACTGCCTTGCGCGTAATTCGATTGAAGGCATTGGTGAAATCCCGTTCGTTGGTAGCTGAAGGCAAAAGAGCTAGGTCCTTCGTTAAAGCAACCGCCGTACCAGTTTTCACAAGCCGCTGTTTTCTCTACGCTTTGTCGTGTCAGGCGCGGGAATTGCGCGGCCTGTGATTACCGCTTTTTACAAACCTCGGGCAATTTCCCGGGGCTTTCTTCACACCGCGCGCGGCGTGCCGCTCGTGTTTCGCCGACGCTCCTCCGTAAGCCCTATTGTCAGTTCAAAGCCGCCGTGGCGATGGTTGCGGGTGGCTCGCGCATGCAGGAACCCGATCCCGAATGCGTGCCGGGCACGCTGCTTGCGTCAGGCACTGTGTGGACGGGCGGTGTGTCTGGTAACGCGGCAAGCGCGCGATGCCAAGCCCCCGCCCGGTGTCGACAAACGGGCCCTGACGGTACCGTAGCGGCAACGACCCCACGTGCGTCATCAGCGGTTTCGACCGCGATCGGCCACCGGCAACAAGACCGCCATTCTGTTAACACCCGAAGGAGAGACCATGAAGACGATCCAGCTTCTGAAGACCGCGGGCAGCATTGCTGCCGTCGCATTTGCCCTGAACGCAACCGCCGCGCAGACCACCACTCAGGCCCCATCGGCTTCGTCCGAATCGGTCGGCCAGCATATCGACGACGGTACGATTACGACCAAGGCGAAGGCCGACCTCCTCGCCGCAAAGAACGTCAAGTCCACGCATATCCACGTCAAGACCCGTAAGGGCGTCGTGTGGCTCACGGGTTCGGTGCCTTCGGCTGACGACAAGTCGGCAGCGGAAGAAGTCGTGCAAAACGTAAAGGGCGTAGAAAGCGTGAAGAACCATCTGAAGGTCGCCGCCGAGTAAACGCGGTCGGTAAGGTTCGCGCCGATTCGGCGTGTTGCGTATTGAAGAGAGCCGGCGCTGCCGGCTCTCTTCTTTTGCAGTTGCTTTTTCGCTCTAGCGCTGAGTCAAACGACCAGAAAAAAAGGCCACGCACCCGATGCACGGCCTTTTCGTCTATTCAGCCTCTGGATACGCGGGTAGCGAACCCCGCGCCGGTCACTCGCGCGGCGACGGCCCGCGCCGTCACGACACGGGCCGTCTGCCGCGTTACG
>NZ_DASXHN010000151.1:0-13603 GCF_036488505.1 Paraburkholderia sp.
CAGACGGTGGCGGGCGCGGCGCGTTGTCCCCGCGCCATGTCACCCTGCGCGCTAGTCAGCTTGATGCGATGCGCGCCCGCCGCCGCCCGCCGGCTCTGCCTCGGCGCCGGTGCCCAAGGGGACTTCGGCGGTTTGACGGGGCGCTTCGTTGGAGCGTGGCGGATTGGTCTGGCGGTCCACGCCGGTTTGTTCGACCGGCTCGATGCCAAGCGGGCTCGGCTCGACATAGTGCGTGCCGCTCGGCTTGTTGCGCGCGCGGACTTCATCGGACATGGCCGGTGGATCACGCGGTTGGCTGCCGTCACGCTGCTGTCCGGCGGGCGCGGCGCCCGGCTCTGGCGGCGGTGTATCGATCGATTCGCGATCCTGCATGAGGCCCTCCTCGTTCGTTCGTCCACGTTCTGTCATTCAGACAGGCACTTCACTCATCCAGCAACAAACGCGCCTCGCGCGCACCCGTCGCGAGTCGCGCCGCGCGCAGCGGGTGCGCTGCGCGAATGTGGCGCAAGCGGTGGCGCAAGCGCCGGGACGGGCACGGGCGTTGCGCGCTCGAGAAGAGCACGTCCGCACGATCTCTTTGTAAAAAGGAGCACGTCATGAGCATCACGACCATTCGCGTATCCGATACCGAGGTGCAGGTCGAACGCACGCTGTACACGTTCGCGCAAAAGAGCGACGCCGACGCGTTTCAGGGCTGCCTCGTCAACAGTTCCGTCGACACCTGCTATCGCGATCATCCGCCGCTGTCGGCACGCCCGAGCGAACCTGATCAAACCCCAGACGATCCCGCGCGCGGCAGCACGATCTCGCCGTCGCTTGGCGGCATGCCGTGATGGCGGGCGCCGTTGCGCAAGCCGCGCGCGTGCCGCCACGCTCAGGTCTCCGGCGCCGCGCGATCGGCCGCGACGATCTCGCGGCCATAGTCGATGGCCGCGCGACGTGCCTCGTCGGCGGTCGCATACGGTCCGATCTGGGGGGCGCCATCGAACGGAAACAGGATGCGCTTGTCCGCTTTCCTGACCACCTTGAGTCCGCCGATGTAGCGGCCGTCGCCTGTGCCGTGATAACTGGCGTAGATCTCGAAGTCGTCGTCAGCCACATCGGCCTTGTGTCTCGCCATGTGCGTTCCTCGTGCTGTGCTTTGGGTCGTTTGCGCCGATGCCGGCGGCACGCGCTTTTCGCCGCGTGCAGTGACTTCACTGAGCGGCTGACGAATGGGCGCGTGACGGCATCGAGCAATACACGTTCCTCAAGCGGCGCTGCCGGCCGTCGATGCGGCGCTCCGGTGCGGCGCGGGGCATGTGCGTTGCGCGTATGAACCAGCAATTCCAGGAGACCGCGATGTTTTCACCGCCCGCCACGCTGCGCGCTAGCCCCTCGAACGGCCTGTTCAACCGGCGGTCATCGCGCGCGCTATCGTTCGCGCTATCCGGCGCGATGCGCATGCATACGCAGATACCGCCGGATGCGGATCCTCACAAACCGCCCACCGCACCGCCGCCGAGCATCGACCCGGACCCGCAGCCCGACGATCCGCTCGATGATCCGCTCGACCAGCCGGGCGAAGCGCCCGAAGGCGACCCGCCGGTCAACCGGCCGCCACTCATGCATCGGCCTTCGTCTAGCCGGTCGCGGCGGTGCAATCGCCGATAACGATTGCCCGGCGTCGAACAACTGATCGCGCTTACGCATTCTGCTAACCGAAGGCCGGCACCCAGGCCGCGATATAAGGGCGATCGAAAGCCGCGCACGCTAAGATGAACGGCAATTTGGCCTCAGCCAGATCAATTTGGCCTCAGCGAGATCGAAGCGCATCGTGCGATTCGATCTTCGACCTTCTTGCCATGAGCGCGCCCGAGCAGATCGACCACGAAGACGGAAACAAGGACGAGAACCTCGGCCTCTATCGACGCGCGACGCAAACCGGCGCGCAGTGGTGGCGCGTCAGTGTCGGCGACCGGCCCGAGACCTATCGCCTCGAACATGGCGCCGACGACGAGAACGGCGCGGGCACGGTCGATATCGATCTCATCGTCGACGCGGAGAATCTGCGCGCGAAGTTGAAGAAGTGGCGCCGTGAAGGCTTTGCGATCGACGGCAGCGACGCGGGCCAAGACGATGAGCGCACGCGCGTCGCTTTCATGCCCGAACTTCAGCGGGCGTCGGCGAGCATGCTCGCGCAAAAGCAGCGCGAGCGCGCAAGCTCGAACGACACCGTGCGGGACGGATCGAGCAGCACCGTCCGCATCGGCACGGTCGACGTACCGTGCGGCATACCCCATCCGCTCGTGCCGCCCATTAACCACGCCTATCTGTTTTCACCGCGTTTTAACGACATCGTCGAGGACATCGTCGAGAACCGCCGCGTGATGCTGATCGGTCACACCGGGGCCGGCAAGACGAGTCTGATCGAACAGGTTGCCGCGCGTTCCGGGCATCCCGTATTGCGCTCGAATATGAACGGCCAGACCACGGCCGGCGATTTCGTCGGCTTCTGGACCGTCAAGGGTGGCGAAACGCTGTGGGTCGACGGCGTGCTGCCGAGCGCGATGCGCGAAGGTCTATGGCTGATCGTCGATGAAATCGACTTCGCCGAGCCGTCGATTCTCGCCGCGCTGACCGCCGTGCTCGAACCGCACGGCCGTCTGCTGCTGAAGGAGAAAGGCAACGAGATCGTCGCGCCGCATCCGGCTTTCCGGCTCTTCGCCACCGCGAACGCGGTCGGCGCGATGAGCCAGTTCCGCCATCTGTACCAGGGCGCGAATCTGATGAACGAAGCGTTTCTCGATCGCTGGCGCGTGTACCTGCTCGACTATCTGACGCCCGCGGAGGAAACCGACGTGCTGGTGCGCACGCTCGCGCCGCATATGACACGCGCGCTCGCGGCCACGCTCGCCGCGATTGCCGCCGACTGCCGCGCGGCCTTCGCGCGCGAGGATCTGGCGAGCGCGTTCTCGACCCGGCGCCTGCTCGACTGGGCCGAACTGATGCTGCGCACCGGCGACCCGGAACGCGCGGCGGGCCCGGCCATCTACGCGAAGGTGAGCCCGGAAGACGCCGCGCTGATTCGCGGCATCATCCGTCATCACATCGCGCCGGCAGGATAGCGGACGTATCGGCGCAGCCAGCGATGAACGCCCGCCACCCCGCCCACCTGCAACGCGACACGCAAGGCTTCGCTTTCGAATCGACGCTCGGCAAGGTCGCGCGTGTGCTGACCGGTCAATACGGCGTGACGGTCGTGTTCAGCCCCGACGGCCCGCGCGTCGAGCCGGGCCGTATCGTGATTCCCGACTATGCCGCGCACGCCGGCATCGAACGCGACGTGTTGATCGGCTATCTGGACCTGCTGGTTGCGCGCGCCAAGCATGCATCGCTCGCGCAACTCGCTACGCTGCCCGACGGCATCACCGCGAAGCTCGCGCAGGTGATCGACGATCGGCGGGTATGCGCGCAACTGCTCGACGAATATCCCGGCGCGCGCTGGTTCATCGGCAAGCTGCGCGCGCATGCGGCCGAGCGCGTGCGGCAACGCTGGCCGAAGCTGCACTGGCGCGACCGGCTCGCCTGGCTGGTCGAACGCGCGCTGTGGGATGAAGCGCCGACCCGCACCGAGGCGAGCCATTCGCTGCTGGCCGCGTTGCATGCGGCGCAGGATCTGCTGCACGACGCGCGCGCGAGCGGTTCGACGATGCGCAGCATTGCGGTTGCGCGGGAATTGGTCGCACGCGTGCGCGCGTTGTCGGCCGGCGATGCGAACAACATGATGTTCACCGCCGGCCCGGCTGAGGATATCGACACGGAAACGGCGGCCTCGTCCGCGTCGTTCGGCGACGACGATCATGATGGCGCGGTGCCGCCCGATCGGGACAACGCAGCCGCCGCGCCGCCGGAAAAGAGCGGCGGCGCCCAGTCGGACGACGCGGTCGGCATGGGCCGCACGCTGGCCGGCTCTGCATCGTTGTCCACGCGTGACGCGGGCAACGCCGGCGCGGCCACGGCGTCGGCGCCGCCGATGCTGCTGTCGATCCCGCTCGCCACCGAATTCGACGTGATCGCCGATGTGACCGGCCAGGGCGACAGCGCCGCATGGCGCGCGCTGCGCGCGCAAGCCCGCGCGGACACCGCGCCGCTGAAGGAAAAACTCGAACGTGCGCTGTGCGCCGACGAACGCATCCGCTGGCGTCGCGAACAGGAGCGCGGCGAGATCGACCGCGCCGCGCTCGCGAAGCTTGCGACGTCGCCCGGCTATCGCACGCCGTTTCGCACGCAGCGCGCCGCCAAGGGCCGCGACGTCGCGGTCAGCCTGCTGATCGACCGCAGCGGTTCGATGGCCGGCCGCAAGATCGAACTCGCGCGGCTGTGCGCGAGCGCCCTCTGCGACGCGCTCACGCAGTTGTCGTTCGATTGCGAAGTGCTGGGCTACTGCTCGCTCGAATCGGCGCCGATGAAGCAGCTCTACGAACGACAGCTGGCGGCGGGCGCCGATCTGCGCCGCTACAACCGCTGCGTCGAACGGCTCGATCTGAAAATCTACAAGCGCTTTGGCGCGACGGATCTGAGCGGCATCGCCGAGATCGACTGCGGTCATGAAAACCCGGATGGCGAAGCGCTTGCGTGGGCCGCGACACGGCTTGCCGATCATCCGGCCGCGCGCCGCATCCTGATGGTGTTCTCGGACGGCTACCCATCGACCGGCGACGGCGACCCGCGAGTGTTGCGCAGCGATCTGCGCGAACGCGTCGCGGCAATCGGCAAGCGTGGCATCGAACTGGTCGGCGTCGGCGTGCTGACCGACGCGGTGGAGGACTTCTATCCGCGCAACGTGGTGATCAGCCGCCTCGCCGAGCTGCCCGCGACGGCGTTCTCGGTACTCAGCGCAATGCTGCTCACGCGCTAGGTGCGCGCCAGTCACGCAGATCGACTAGCGGGCCACCGGCGGCATCGTCGCGATCGGGATCAGGAATTCGGATACGCCGGTCAATATGATCTGCACGCCGATGCACAGCAGCAGAAACGCCGACACCCGCAGCGCGACCTTGGTGCCCTCGACGCCGAGGTAGCGCGCGAACACCGTTGCGCGGCTATAGACCAGGTACACGGTAACGGCCACCGCGAGCGTGATCGCGACCGACGCGATGCTCGACATCACGAACGCCGACAGCTTGTGCGTGCGATTCGCGGACAGCGCAATCGCGGTCGCAATCGAACCCGGCCCGGTGGTCAGCGGCACGGTAAGCGGAAAAAAAGCGCGCGACATCGCGTTGTCTGCATCGACGCGCTTCACCTCGGTCTGCTCGGCCGGCGTCTCCGGCGCGTTGAGCATCTGCCAGCCGCCCACCGCGAGCGCGAGCCCGCCGCCGATGCGCAGCGCCTCCATCGAAATGCCGAAGAAATGCAGGATCGGCGTGCCGATGAAAAACGCGACCAGCAGCACGCAGGCGGCGTTGGTGCCGATCTTGCGGGCGAGCACGGTGCGCTCTTCCCGGGTCAGCGACGCGGTGCGGTCGAGGAAAACAAAAGCGCCGCCGATCGGATTGATGATGCTGATCAGGCCAGTGAAGCCGAACAGAATGTCCGAGATCAGACTTTCGACCATGTGTGTGTCCGTATGTGTTCCATGCTGGTCAGCCCGGACGCGTGAAGCGGCCCGGAAAATGCTCCAGAAGCTGCACGATCATATCGCGCCGGGCCAGCGAAACCGCGAAAACGACGTTCGAGCATCACGCCCGCACGGGCGCGCCGCATTGAATTCTCGCCTTGCAGCGCAGCAATCCTGGCCTGACCGATGCATTGGCAACCTTCGGAAGCCTCACTTTTATTTTGATCCCCTTTACGGAACGGAAGTATCCGGCATACAGTCGTCAGCGAAGCTGGACTTTCCATAACACTTATTACAAGTTCGAGGAGCTGACCTCATGTTGCTTCGTGTCCTTGCCGCACTGCCATTCATCGGCATGCTCGTCGGCATTGCGTTTGTCAATCGTGTCGAGCCGCTGGTGCTCGGCATGCCGTTCGTGCTGGCCTGGATCGTCATGTGGGTGATCCTCAGTTCGATCATCATGGCGATCATCTACAACCTGGACCCGACCAACCGTCATGTCGCCGCCGACGGCGAGGAGGTTCGCCCATGAGCGCACTCGTTATCATCGCGGCCGTCACGCTGGGCGCGCTGCTGCTCGGCGTGCGCGCGCGCCGTGGCCATGACATGAGCCTCGAACAGTGGAGCGTCGGCGGCCGCAGCTTCGGCACCGCGTTCGTGTTCCTGCTGATGGCTGGCGAAATCTATACGACCTTCACGTTCCTCGGCGGCAGCGGCTTCGCGTACGGCAAGGGCGCGCCGGTCTACTACATCCTCGCGTACGGCACGCTCGCCTACATCCTGTCGTACTGGATGCTGCCGCCGATCTGGCGTTATGCGAAGACGCACCGTCTGGTGTCGCAGCCGCATTTCTTCGCGCGCAAATACGACAGCCCCGCGCTCGGCACGCTGGTCGCACTGGTCGGCGTGGCCGCGCTGATTCCGTATCTCGTGCTGCAACTGAAGGGCCTCGGCATCATCGTCGCGACCGCTTCGTACGGCGCGATTTCGTCGACCGCGGCCATCTGGATCGGCGCGGTCGTCGTCACCGCGTACGTGATCGTCTCGGGCGTGCGCGGCTCCGCGTGGAACTCGGTGGTCAAGGACATGCTGATTCTCGCGATCGTGCTGTTCCTCGGCATCTATCTGCCGCTGCACTATTACGGCGGTGTGGGCGAAATGTTCCGCGCGATCGACGCGGCCAAGCCCGGCTTCCTGACCTTCCCCGCGCACGGTTCGAGCGTGGTCTGGTTCCAGTCGACGGTGCTGCTGACCGCGCTCGGCTTCTTCATGTGGCCGCACACGTTCGGCTCGATCTTCACCGCGAAGGACGAGCGGATCTTCCGCCGTAACGCCGCGGTGCTGCCGCTCTATCAGCTGATTCTGCTGTTCGTGTTCTTCGTCGGCTTCGCGGCGACGCTGCGCGTGCCGGGCCTCAAAGGCGGCGACATCGACCTGTCGCTGTTCCGCCTGTCGCTGCAGACGTTCGATCCGTGGTTCGTCGGCGTGATCGGCGCGGCCGGCATCCTGACCGCGCTGGTGCCGGGCTCGATGATCCTGACGTCCGCGTCGACGCTGCTCGCCAACGACGTCTATCGCGGCATGCTGAACCGCAGCGCCACCGATGCGACCGTCGCGACGATCGCGCGGATGCTGGTGCCGGTGGTCGCGCTCGTCGCGGTCGGCTTCACGCTGCAAGGCGGCGAGACGATCGTCGCGCTGCTGCTGATGGGCTACAACTTCGTGACCCAGCTATTCCCGGCGGTGATCTGCAGCCTGATGCCGCGCAGCCGCGCGACCAAACAGGGCGCGTTCTGCGGCATCCTGGCCGGCGTCGCGGTGGTCACGCTGACCACCACGCTGCACTGGAGCGTCGGTCAACTGATGCCGTTCCTGCCGGACACGCTGAAGGACGTCAACATCGGCTTCCTCGCGCTGGCGGTGAACGTGGTCGTGTTCGTGATCGTCAGCGCGCTCACGCAGTCGCACGCGGCCGGCCAGAAGTCGCAAGCATCGGTGCAATGAGCCGCGCGGCGGCAAGCGTGCCGATCTGAGCGTCCGGTTAGTGCCGCTCTTTAGCAGGGCTGTCCGCTTCCGGCGGCAGCCCTTCTTTCATTCCGCTTTCGCACGCTATGTCCTACGTTCTCTACTACTCGCCGGGCGCGGCCAGCATGCCGGTGCACTGGATGCTGATCGAAATGGGCGTGCCATTCGAAGCGCGGCTGGTCGATATCGACGCGGGCCAGCAGCGCGACCCCGACTACTTGCGCCTGAATCCGGCCGGGCAAGTGCCGACGCTGGTCGTGGACGGCGTGCCGCGCCACGAATCGGCCGCGCTGCTGATGCTGCTCGCCGAACGCCATCCCGACGCCGGCCTCGCGCCCGCGCCTGGCTCCGCGCAGCGCGCGCCGTGGTTCGAATGGATGGTCTATCTGGCGAATACGGTGCTGCCTGCGATGCGCGACTGGTTCTACGCGGATAGCGACGGCGACCCGGCCGGCGCCGGCGCGGTGCGCGCGCTGGCGCAACGTCGTATCGAGGACGCTTGCGCCCGGCTCGACGCGCATTGCGGCGCCGGTCATGCGTACCTCGTGGGCGAGCGGCTCAGCACCGCCGATCTGCTCGCGCTCGTGCTGATGCGCTGGACCCGCAACATGCCACGCCCGGCGACCGCCGGCTGGCCGCATCTGGCGAGCTACATCCACAGGCTGTGTGCGCTGCCGTCGTTTATCGAAGTGAATCAGCGTGAAAAGCTGACTGAGTGGCGCAACGGGGACAGTTGACGCGTACGCGTGGCAGCCAGATGCTGAGACCGTGCTAGCCGAACCTTAGCAGCGAGCACATAAAAGAATGCCGACGCTGCCCTTGCTTACGGAACCGCGAAACGTACTCTCGCGACCGTCACGGCGACCAACCTAGTATTGCGCGGCGATCTCGAGGAGGATCGCAACGAATTCGTTCATCGCTTGCGAAGCAGTTTCGTCTTTTCGTGTAATGACGCTGTAGTTCGACATTGTCCGCCGTATCGGCACGTCCAGATAGCCTAGAAGGCCATGCCTGACGTACTTGTCCATCGCTGCATTGGGTTGAAGCGAGATCATGTCGGTGGCCTGCAGCAATTCTAGCGTCGAAAAAATCGACGGCGTTTCCACGATGCCCACCGGCGCGACCATGCCAGCCGCCGCGAACGTCTCTTCGAACAGTTGCCGCATGGCGGTGCCTTGCGGATACAAGATCCACGGCCACTCGCCCAGGTCGGCGATCTCTATGCGCCGCTGCTTCAGCAACGGATGATGCTTCCCGACGACCGCACGCGCCGGCTCCGCCAATAAATCGACCACATCGAAAAGAGCCTCGTGTCGTGGCTCGGTCGGGCGCCCAATCATCATATCGAGCCGCCTTTCCTCAAGCCACGTCGCGAGCTGATCACTGCTTTGCTCGACCAGTTTGATGATGAGTCTCGGGCGCCGGCGCTGGATCTCCTTGATAGCCGCGGTGACGAGTTGCGCGGCGGAAGCCGGAATGAAGCCGACCGTGAGATGGCCATAGCCGCCATTTTTCAAGGTCGCGAACTCGCTCGAAAACTTGCCCAGATTGGACAGTGTCGTGCTGGCGTAACGCAGCGACAGCGTACCGAGATCGGTCGGCCGCATTTCGCGCGGCAGCCGTTCGAACAGCGGCGCACCGAACATCGCCTCCAGGTCGCTGAGGATCTTCGTGGCAGCCGGTTGCGTGACGTGCATCTGCTCAGCGGCGATACGGAGGTTGCGGGTACGACCGAGCAGTTCGAGCAACTGGAGATGCCTGAAACGCAGCTTTGTCAGCACTTGCGTCATGGAAAGGCTGGAATCTTGCGACATAGGGTAAACACGATCGGATTTATAACCAGATGGAATCGATTTTACGCAATCCGCAATTGGACGGTTATCGCAAGCGCGAACGACAATTCAAAGCGCGTCGGGCCTTGCCGGCCCGACAGTCTTCGAACAATCATCCTCACTGACGCCCACCCATGAATACACAAGTCCGATACTCAGCCGACGAACTGCAAGCCTTCGCCCAGCGTCTACTGGTCCGGGTTGGAATGGAGGACGTCAAAGCGCTGGCAGTCGCTCGTACGCTCGTCGACGGCGACTTGATGGGACACGACACGCACGGCCTCGCGTTGCTGCCCGCCTATATCGGTGAGATCGAAAGCGGCGCGATGACCTGCTCCGGCGAGCCGGAGGTCGTGTCAGACCGGGGCGGCAGCGTGTTGTGGGATGGTCGGCGTCTGCCTGGCCCGTGGCTGGTTCTCAGCGGGATCGAAACACTGGCGCCGCGGGCGAAGGAGTACGGCACGGCGACGCTGGTGATCCGGCGCAGCCACCACATCGCTTGCCTTGCGAGTTATCTCGAAAGAGCCACTGCCGACGGATTCATGATCTTGCTCAGCAGTTCCGATCCGGCGGTGCAAAGCGTGGCCCCTCACGGCGGAACGCGGTCCGTATTTACACCGAATCCGATCGCGGCGGGGATTCCGACCTCGGGCACACCGTTTTTGATCGATATCTCTTCATCGATCGTGACGAACGCGATGACCGCGCGCCGACACAAAGCGGGACAACTCTTCGACGAAGCATGCTTCCTCGATGCGGATGGGCAGCCCAGCCGCGACCCCGGCGTGCTCGGTGCGGAACCCCCGGGATCCATCCTGCCGATTGGCGGCATAACGGGGGGACATAAAGGCTTCGGGCTGGCGTTGTTGATCGAGGCGTTGACGGGCGGGCTGGCAGGCCACGGCCGAGCCGATCCTGCCGATGGATGGGGCGCTACCGTATTTCTTTCGCTATACGATCCGGCGGCTTTCGGCGGTCTCGCGGCGTTCGTGCGGCAGATGGACTGGCTCGGCGATGCATGCCGCGATAATCCGCCGCGTCCTGGAACCGCGAGCGTGCGCATGCCGGGCGATCGCGGATTGAGCCTGGAGCGCGAGCAACTGCGCGATGGGGTCGCTCTGCACCCGACGATCGCGCCGGCACTCGAAGCCTGCGCGCGGCGCTATGGCATCCCGCTGCCTTCCGCACTACCCGGCTGACAGCAGAAGCGAGAGTCGAGACTCTCGCCCGCGGTAGCATCGTTTTGCTGTTACGCGTCGCGGGTCAGCGCGGCCGGCGGAATCGGGCCGCGCACGAGCAACCAGTAGCCGATCACCGCGACAGCGGCAACGGCCGCTCCGACGAACAGCGCGGGCTCGAACGAGTGGGTCTGCTGCACGATGAAGCCCGTGACCACCGGTGCCAGCGCGCCGCCGAAGTAGCCGCCGAAATTCTGCATGGCGCCGATGGAAGCGGTGCAATTGGCGGGCGCCGCAACGGACGCGGTCGCCCAGGCCGCACTGCTCGAAACATACAGCAGCAACATCGAGATCGAAATGAAGACGACCGCCAGCGTCACATTGTGCGTGAGGCCGGTCAGCACCGTGAACACGGCGACACCGGAAAGCGACGCCGCCATCGGATACTTCCGGCTGTTGATCGCCGATACGCCTCGCCGTGCGAGCACGTCGCAAATCTTTCCGCCAGAGAGACTGCCCACCACGCCGAAGAGATAGGGAACCGCGGCCACCCATCCCGACTTTGCGATAGTCAGGTGAAGTTCCATTTGCAGATAAGTCGGCAACCACGCGTTGTAAAGCCACAGCACGTAGATCGTGCCGAAGAATCCCAGCAGCATGCCCCACGTGGTGCTGAATTCGAACAGACGGCGCCACTCGCGCCACGTCGGACGGGTCTGGGCCTCGCCATCGACGTCGGACAGATACGCGCGCTCCCGCTGCGTCAAGTCGACCTGATGCGGGTCGCGATGCACGAGAAAAAAGCCGAGTGCCACGAGGAGGCCGGCGATTCCCATGATGCCGAACATCCATCGCCATCCCACGGTCAACATCAAGACCGTCAGCAAAGGCGCCGATATTGCAGTGCCAAGCGTCGACGAACTGTTCCAGATGCCGGTCGCGGCGCCCCGCTCTTTTTTGCCGAACCAGTCGCGAACGACTTTGGCGGCCGTCGGAAACTGCGGCGCCTCTCCTATTCCCAGCACCATGCGAGCGGCGAAGAACTGGCCGAAGTTGCTCACCACACCGCCGAACACTTGCGCCACCGACCATGTCGCCAGGCTGACCGACAGCATGACGCGCGCGCCGAAGCGATCGACCAACGCGCCCGCGGGCAGTTGCGCGAATGCGTAAGCCCATAGAAACGCCGACAGCAACAGGCCCATCTCCGCGACCGAGAGTCCGAGATCGTGCCGGATCAGCGGATTCGCGATAGACAGTGTTGCACGGTCGACGTAATTGATGATCCCGCTCAGGAGGAGCAGAGCAAGCGCGGTCCGCTGAATTCGCCGCACCCGTGGGGAAGCCTGGTCGTTGGAAGCGATGTTGTGAGCGTTACTGCTGCCCGACTCCGGCACACGCGGCGCCGTAGAAGATTGCTCCATGGGTAAGTCTCCTGGATATTTTGTTCTGTCGGCGAGGCCGGTTTCCGATGCTAACGTACACATTTCAGCATTGGACTGACTGACGATATGCCCGCATCCGTGGGAAATCCAATCAAATATTCGTCGCAAAGCAATTCCATTTGTTTATGGCGAAGTGGGGGCAAACCCGAGCGTCACCATCGATGGACGGATGAGATCAAAACCAGGATCCAGGCACACACTGCGAATGTCAGGAAAACGACCCGTAGCCGCGTGATTAATGACGATGGGCGAATGACCTTTCATGGAGAAACGCTTCGCAAGGTCATGCGGCACGTTCTGGAATAGATCAGCCGCTCGAACGGAACATTTGCGGGACGGGCGAACGGCAAAATTGGCCGCGTACTCCTTATGCAAGAGCATATGCAACATCAACCGGGCTAGTCCGCACTCGGCAGCACGTGACCCGCTCCGGACCTCGAACCCGGCCTGACCTCTACGGCTGCTTTAATGTGCTTAACGGTCGCCCCAGTACACGGCGTTTTCCATGGCGAACTCTCCGAGGGGCGAAGACTGCCATCTTCCGCGCCGCCAGCGGCGCCTCCGGCAGCCACCGCACTCTGCGCGCGGATAAGCGCTTCAGTGATAGGCGGTCATTTCCGGATCGACGGCGCTGCGTGCGCGCCTTCAGTGGCATCATCGCCGGATAACTGTCGGGCATGCTCTGTGCAAGTTCACTAGCGTGCGCCCGCAGAGCCATGCTTATCCGCCAATCATCGAAATGGACGCCATCCACAACAAAGCTCGCTCGACGCCGCCGCCGTCCGACGAACCTGCCTTCACCGGCTTCGTGCGGGTGCGCGGCGCCCGTGAACACAATCTGAAAAACATCGACGTGCAGATTCCGCGTGATGCGCTGGTCGTCTTCACCGGCGTGTCCGGATCGGGCAAATCGTCGCTGGCATTCGGCACGTTGTACGCCGAAGCTCAGCGGCGCTATTTCGAATCGGTCGCGCCGTATGCCCGCCGCCTGATCGAGCAGGTCGGCGTGCCCGAAGTGGACGCCATCGAAGGCCTGCCGCCCGCAGTCGCTTTGCAGCAGCAGCGCGGCACGCCGAGTGCGCGCTCGTCGGTTGGCAGCGTGACCACGCTGTCGAGTCTCGTGCGCATGCTCTATTCGCGCACGGGCGACTACCCGCCGAAGCAGCCCATGCTGTTTGCCGAGGATTTCTCGCCGAACACGGTGCAAGGAGCCTGCCCGACCTGCCATGGACTTGGCCGCGTGTACGAGGTGACGGAAAAATCGATGGTGCCCGACGACTCGCTGACCATTCGCGAGCGCGCAATCGCTGCATGGCCGCCCGCGTGGCACGGACAAAACCTGCGCGACATTCTGGTGACCCTTGGCTACGACGTCGATACACCGTGGCGCGATTTGCCGAAGAAAGACCGCGACTGGATTCTCTTCACCGACGAACAGCCGACCGCGCCGGTCTACGCCGGACTCACGCCGAAAGAAACCCGCGCCGCGCTGAAGCGCAAGGACGAACCAAGCTATCAAGG
>NZ_DASXHN010000286.1:0-12147 GCF_036488505.1 Paraburkholderia sp.
GCCGACTCTCCCGGTTTCGACGAAGCGCGCAGCATCTGGAATGCGATGATCGATCGCTATCCAGCCATGATTCTGCGTTGCGCCGGTGTCGCGGACATACGCCAGGGCATCGGCTTCGCGCGCGACAATGGCCTGCCGCTCGCGATTCGCGGCGGCGGCCACAACATCGGTGGCAGCGCGCTGTGCGACGACGGTGTCGTGCTCGATCTGACGTCGATGAAATCAGTGCGCATCGATCCGGCTGCTCGGCGCGCATACGTCGAACCCGGCGCGACGCTGCACGACTTCGATCACGAAGCACAGGCGTTCGGACTGGCGACGCCGCTCGGCATCAACTCGACGACCGGTATCGCGGGCCTGACGCTCGGCGGCGGCTTCGGCTGGCTCAGCCGCCGCTATGGGATGACGATCGACAATCTGGTCGCCGCCGACATCGTCACCGCTGACGGCGAATTGCGCCGTGCGAGCGCCACGTCGAACGAAGACCTGTTCTGGGCGATCCGCGGCGGCGGCGGCAATTTCGGCGTCGTCACGCAATTCGAATACGCGCTGCACGAAGTCGGGCCATTGGTCTACGGTGGTCTCGTCGTGCTGCCGTTCGCGCAGGCGAGAGACGCGCTCGTCCAATACCGCGCGGCGGCGCCCGCGATGCCCGAAGAGCTGGCGGTATGGGCGGTCGCGCGGCTCGCGCCGCCGCTGCCGTTCCTGCCGCCCGACGTGCATGGCAAGCCGGTACTCGTGTTCGCGATGTGCTACACCGGGCCTGCCGAAAACGGGCCGGCCGCGGTCGAAAGCGTGCGACGCTTCGGCACGCCGCTTGGCGAACATCTCGGGCCGATGCCGTACGAAATGTGGCAACAGGCATTCGATCCGCTGCTCACGCCGGGCGCGCGCAATTACTGGAAGTCGCACAATCTTGCCGGCATCGACGACGGCCTGATCGACGCGCTGATTCAGGCAATCGACACGCTGCCGTCGCCGCAATGCGAGATCTTCTTCGGGCAGATCGGCGCACAGACGCAACGCGTGGCGGCCGACGCAACCGCCTACCCGGCGCGCGACACGTTCTATGCGATGAACGTGCACGGCCGCTGGGACGATGCGCGCGACGACGATCGCTGTATCGCCTGGTCTCGTGCGTTCTTCGACGCGGCGAAGCCGTTCGCGCTCGGCAGCGTGTACGTGAACTTCATGACGCAGGAGGAAGCCGGCCGCATCGAGCAGGCGTACGGAGCGAACTACGAGCGACTGGTGGCCATCAAGAATCGCTACGACCCGAACAATCTGTTCCGCAATAACCAGAACATTCGTCCGACGCTGTAGCCGCAGGAAGCCGATGCGCTTCGCCGCGCATCGGCTCTGAACATCCTCGACATTGCTGCCCGCCCCGCCCGCACCGCCCGTCGTCCACGGCGGGGCGGCGATTGGGCACGCCATCTGCTTCCCGCTATCCGCCCGGCCGCCTGTCATCGCCCCGGCAGACCGCCGTCCCGGCACACTGTTCGAATGCAACGACCGCACGCGCGCGGAACCTCCCGCGTATAAAGCGCACAAACCCAGGCGGGCCGCATCGCCGCGCTTTCCAAATAACGTACAACACGCGTAAGAAACGCAAAGGAAAACAGTCATGCGCAGACGACAGTTCATCATGACCGGCAGCGCTGCAGTGGCCGTCGCAGGCCTGAGCCTCACCGGTTGCACGACGACTTCGCTGTCCTCGAGTAACGCATCCTCGGACAATGCCAGCAAACGCGACACGATCAACGCGGGGGTCGACTCGACGCTTGAGCGGCTTTACGAAAACGTCGCCGGTGCGCGCGAACTGGTCGGCAAAGCGCGCGGCGTGTTGGTGTTTCCGTCAGTGATCTCGGCCGGTTTCTGGGTTGGCGGACAGTATGGAGAAGGCGCGTTGCGCATCGGCGGCCGCACGGCCGGTTACTACAGCACCGTCGCGGGCTCGTTCGGTTTGCAGATCGGCGCGCAATCGAAGGCGCTCGTGTTCCTGTTCATGACGCAGGAGGCGCTCGACGAATTCCTGCGCAGCCAGGGCTGGGCGGTCGGCGCCAATGCAACGGTCGCGGTGCTGAAGGTCGGCGCGAACGGCGCGGTCGATACATCGACCGCGACCAGCCCGGTACAGGCGTTCGTGCTGACCAACGGCGGCTTGATGGCGGGCGTTTCGCTCGAAGGCACGAAGGTCTCGCGGCTGATTATCTGAGCGCATCACCTGAGGGCGCCGCCCGGCGCCCTTCATCGCACTACGGTAGAATCCACGCCTTTCGCCACGGCCCCGCGTTCAGCGCAGGCCTCCTTCGCGCAGCCGCGTGCGCCGCCATCCGGCTCACGCACGCTGCCAGCACCGCGCTGTTGCGCGCCCACCTCGTAGAACATGAACACCGCTAGTCCCGCTCACGGTTGGCCCGCGCGGCTTGTTGACATCCGCCGCAACGCGCTCGCCGGCCTCACCTCGTCGTTCGCGCTGGTGCCCGAGTGCATCGCGTTCGCGCTCGTCGCGCATCTGAATCCGCTGATGGGCCTGTACGGCGCGTTCTTTATCTGCATCATCACAGCGCTGTTCGGCGGACGGCCCGGGATGATTTCCGGCGCCGCCGGCTCGATGGCCGTCGTGATCGTCGCGCTGGTGGCCGAGCACGGCGCGCAGTATCTGCTCGCGACGGTGATACTCAGTGGCCTGCTGATGGTGCTGTTCGGCGCGCTGCGGCTCGGCAAGCTGATCCGCATGGTCCCGCACCCGGTGATGCTCGGCTTCGTCAACGGACTCGCGATCGTGATCGCGACCGCGCAATTCGCGCACTTCAAGGAAGTCACGCCGCACGGCACACAATGGCTGCACCGCGGCGCGCTCGCGAGCATGGGCGCGCTCGTCGCGCTGACGATGGCGATCGTCTATCTGCTGCCGCGGCTCACGCGCTCGGCGCCGCCCGCGCTGGTCGCGATCGTCGGCGTCGGGCTTTTTACGCAATTGCTGCATCTGCCGACGCGCACGCTCGGCGACATGGCGCATATCGCCGGCAATCTGCCGTCGCTGCATCTGCCGGACGTACCGCTGACTCTCGACACGCTACGCATCATCCTGCCGTACGCGGTGCTGATCGCGATCGTCGGTCTGCTCGAAACGCTGCTCACGTTCAACCTGACCGACGAGATCACCGAAACGCGCGGTCAGCCGAATCGCGAATGCATCGCGCTCGGCGCGGCCAATATCGCGTCGGGATTATTCGGCGGCATGGGCGGTTGCGCGATGATCGGTCAGACCATGATCAACCTGAACTCGGGGGGACGCTCGCGGCTGTCGGGCGTCGTCAGCGGCGCGATGATTCTGCTGTACATCCTGTTCCTGTCGCCACTGATCGAGCGGATTCCGCTCGCGGCGCTGGTCGGCGTGATGTTCGTGGTCGCGCAGCAGACCTTCGCATGGGGATCGCTGCGTGTGCTAGGCAAGGTGCCGCGCAACGACGCGCTGGTGATCGTCGCGGTCACCGTGATCACCGTGTTCGCCGATCTCGCGATCGCGGTAATGTGCGGGATCGTGATCGCCGCGCTCAATTTCGCGTGGCAGCATGCGCGCGAAATTCATGCGCACGCCGAAGATCGCGACGAGCATAAGACATATGTGCCGCGCGGCACGCTGTTTTTCGCGTCCACTACGCGTTTTCACGAGCTGTTCGACCCGGCGCGAGATCCGGCGAGCGTGACCGTCGATTGCAGTCATCTGCTGCTTGCCGATCATTCGGCGCTCGCCGCGCTGCAAGGACTGGCCGAGCGTTATCGCAAGGCCGGTAAGCAACTGCGGATGAAGAATCTGTCGGAGCGCAACCGGCAGTTGCTGAGCCGCGCGGGGATTGGCCTGGCGTGACGTTGCGGGGGCCTTCCGCGGACCTTGGCTGAGCTTGCCGCGCCCGCCGCGCGCGTCACTCCGCCGGCAACGTCATCGGCGCAACCTCGCAACGCGGCCAATGCCGCAGCACGTCCGGCGACAGCAGCAGCTTGGCGGCGCGCACGCCCGCGCCCATCACGATCTGCGCGCGCTCCATCACCGCGGCATCGACGAGGATGCGCCAGTCGGCCGGCAGGCCGAACGCGGTAATGCCGCCGAATTCCATCCGACTATGCTCGACCGCCGCCTCGCGCCTCGCGAACGACAGCCGCTGCGCGCCAAGCGCGGCCTTGACCGCGCCGTTGATGTCGAGACGCCGCGAACCCAGCGACACGAGCGCCGCGTAGTGCTCGCCGCCGTCTTTCTTGTAACGGACCACGATCGTGTTCGCGCAGTCTTCGAGACCGAAACCATAGCGCTCGCTGAACGCGGCGGTGTCCGACGCGTCGTCGCTCACCGCGAATACCGTCACGCGTTGCGCCGGCAATTCGTCGATCACGTGCGCGGGCAGATGCGCGCTCCATTGTTCGATAGCGATGACATCCAGTTGCTGTGTGAATTCGTGCGAATGCATGATAGGCAGGAATGAGAGAGGAACCGGCTGCATTCTAACGGCACCCGCCACCGTCAGCAGGTGACGCGCGAATGGGCAATCCGTCAATGTGTACGAAGCTTGAACCAGCGGCAGCGCTCAGGCAGCGGGCCAACGCGCGCGCCCGTTCGCGCCGCAACGCCGCAGCGCCGCTGAGGGCCGACACCGCGGCGGTAGCTTGTATAGTGACGGGCACGACACTTGCGCACCGCACCAACACGAAAGGCTCCCGCAAGCACCGGGGCGCCGCACTCTGGCGAACGACGACCACGGACATGGACTCCCTCTCCTCCGAGAACCTTCACCAAGCGGCCCGTCAGCAGGCGAATTGGGCCATCGGCGCGCTCCGGCAGTTCTCGGAGAACCGATGTCCGGCGCTGGCCGCGAGCATCGCGTTCTATGCGGCGTTCTCGCTCGCGCCGACACTCGTGATGGTGATCGCGGTGGCCGGCTGGTTCTTCGGCCCGGCAGCCGCACGCGGTGAACTGTACGGCCACATCAATGGACTGCTCGGCGACCAGGCGGCCGCGGGCGTCCAGACGATCGTCGAGAACGCGCATCACGCGGGCAGCAAAGGCGGCGTTGCGGCGATCATCTCGTTTTCGCTGCTCGTGATCGGCGCGTCGGCCACCTTCTCGTCGCTCAACAGCGCACTCAATATAGTGTGGCCCAACAGCGGACCGCGCACGTCGAGCGTGCTCGCGCTGGTGCGAGTGCGGTTGATCTCGTTCGGACTCGTGCTCGGCGTCGCATTCCTGCTGATCGTGTCGCTCGTGCTCGATACCGTGATCGTCTTCATCGGCAACTGGCTGTGGGGCGATTCACCGTATGTCGTGATCGGCAATCTGCTGCAACTCGGCGTCGGGCTGCTCGTGCTGGCGTTCGCCTTCGCCGGGCTGCTCAAGTTTCTGCCCGACGCGAGAGTGCGGTGGCGCGACGCGCTGGTGGGCGGCATCGCCGCGGCCGTGCTGTTTACCGCTGGCAAGAAGCTGTTCGCGCTCTATCTCGCGCATGCGGGGATGGCCAGCTCGTTCGGCGCGGCCGGCTCGCTTGCGGTGTTGCTGATGTGGCTGTACTTCTCGGCGGCGGTGCTGCTGCTCGGCGCGGAGTTCGCTGCCGCGCGTGGCCGGCTGCACGATCCGCGCGGCAGTTGGGGCGTACAGAGCGACGCGCCGCCGGGCAGCCGCGCGATGCTCGCATCGGTGCTGGCCGCATCGACGGTCGGCACGGAAGCGGCGCGCGAAACCGTGCAGCTCGCGCACGCTGCTTCCACCGCGGTAGGCGCGACACGTTCCACGGCATTGCAGGCGCGCGCGCGCAGCGGACCTGCAACGCACGCGAGCGCTGTCGAGATCGGCCGCAAAATCATCAAAGCGGAAGCGCAGGCCACGCGGATGGCGGCCACCACGCTCGTCGAAGCGCGCCGCCGCGCGGTGGCCGCCGACCGCTACGTTCGGCGCAATCCGTGGACGTCGGTACTGCTCGCCGCGGCCGCCGGACTAGCCGCAGCGGCGGTGGCGCGCCACGGCGCGCAGAAACGCTAAGGCCGGCAACGCAAAGCACGCGACGCGTACGGCGCTGGCCCCGCATCCCACGCAGCCGCTTCGCGATCGACGCGAACCCTTCGTGGCTACCGTTCAGTGACACCGGCAGGCGCCCGCGGGTTGCGCCCGCGCACAACGCGCCGGTTCTGTCCAGTGTCGCTACTGGAAATCTTCCGCGTTTCAGCAAAATCCAGCGTTTGATTAGACGACTGGATTAAGTCGCCTATTGGAAATGATGCAAAAACTGCAGTTAGCCATTGGGCCACTATCGACCAAACAACAATAATGCGTCGCGGGCCAATAAACATTGCAGAAATGGCAACAATCTCGGGTGGGCCTGATGCGCAAGGCTTTCGCCGTTTGTCAGTTTTTGGCGACAGTCTTTTTTTTCCTGTTCTTGTCAATTCGGACAGTGAGCTATTCTGCCTTCCGCAACAATGAAAACATCATCTGCGTGGAGAAATAGATGAAACGAATCGCACTGTCTACCCTTTCGCTCGCGCTGCTCGGCGTCACCGGCATGGCTCACGCGCAAAGCAGCGTGACCCTCTATGGCTTGATCGATGAATCGGTCCAGTATGTCAACAACGCTACGCCGCACGGCGGCAGCCTCGTGCAGTTGTACTCAGGCAACCTGCAAGGCAGCCGTTTCGGCTTGAAGGGCACGGAAGACCTCGGCGGTGGCCTGAAGGCGATCTTCCAGTTGGAAAACGGCTTTGACGTGAACAACGGCAAGCTCGGCCAAGGCGGCCTGATGTTCGGTCGTCAGGCTTACGTCGGTCTGGCCGGCAACGCGTGGGGCACGCTGACCTTGGGCCGTCAGTACGACCCGCTGGTCGACATGATCCAGCCGCTGACGGGCGACAACTACTTCGGCAGCACGTTCGCCACGCCGGGTGACGTCGACAACAACGACAACAGCTTCCGCGTGAACAGCGCAGTCAAGTATGTGTCGCCGGTGTGGGCGGGCTTCCAGGTCGAAGGTATGTACGCACTGGGCGGCGTCGCGGGCGCCACCGGTTCGGGCCAGACGTGGTCGGGCGCGGCAACGTATGCAACGGGCCCGTTCAGCGTCGCTGCTGGCTACCTGCATGCAAGCAACGCCAACACGCTGGCTGCGCGTACGGCAGCAGGCGGCTGGGCTGGCACGGCAGGCGGCACGTTCGATTCGTCGTTCCCGGCTAACGCTGGCATCAACAGCGCTTACGCATTCTCGAAGGCAATCGGCATCGCTTCGGCTGCCGTTCAGTACGTGACGGGTCCGTTCACCGCGAACCTGAGCTACAGCAACGCGCAATACAAGCCGGACGCGAATTCGGGCTTCCTGACGACGCAGAAGTTCAACGTCGGCCGCGCTTACCTCGGCTACCAGCTTACGCCGGCAGCGCTGTTGGGTGTGGGCTACGCGTACACGCGCGGCACGGGCGACGCAACGGCTACGTACAACCAGGTTTCGCTGGGCGCGGACTACTCGCTGTCCAAGCGCACGGACCTGTACGCAGTCGGCGCATGGCAGCACGCGAGCGGCGATCAACGCGATCCGACCACCGGCGGCCTCGTAGGGGCAACGGCTTCGATCGGTTCGTACGGCAACCAGTCGAGCACGTCGAACCAGGTCATGGTCAGCGTCGGTATCCGCCACAAGTTCTAAGTGGGCTTGATACGCGGCTCGCGAGCCGCGTAGACGAAAACCAGCCAGAGGCGATGCCGATGGCTGGTTTTTTTTCGTCCCACGGGAACAGCAGGCTCAGGCGCCCGAAGCCGCTAGCGCCGCTGCGCTTTGCTCTTGTCGGCCTGCGCGAGCGTCTGTGCGGGCTTCACGTCGCTCTCGTGCTCGATACCATCGGCGCCGACCGGCGCGTGATACCGCACCGGCGCCTGCTCCGGCAGCAACGGCTGGGTGGCCGCCGAATCGCGCCAGTCCGGATCGGGAATCTCCGCGAACACCTGGCGCAGACGCTCACCCCACGTGCGGTGAATCATGTCGAAGTAAGCACTGTCGCGGTCGATCGACACGAAGCGCGTGACCCGCAGCACATCCTTCTCATAGACGAGCAGATCGAGCGGCAGGCCCACCGACAGATTCGAACGCAGCGTCGAGTCCATCGAGATCAGCGCGCACTTCGCGGCTTCGTCGAGCGCGGTGGACGGTGTCAGCACCCGATCGATGATCGGCTTGCCGTACTTCGCCTCGCCGATCTGGAAATACGGATTCACCGCCGACGCCTCGACGAAATTGCCGGCCGCATAAATCATGAACAGGCGCATCCGGCTGCCCGCAATCTGCCCGCCGAGAACAAAGCTGCAATTGAAATCGACGCCGAAGTTCTGCAACGCCTCCACTTCGCGCCGGTGCACGCGACGCACCGCGTTGCCGACCGCGCGCGCCGCATCCGCCACCGTCGGCGCGTTCCACAGCGTCTGCTGCGCGGCATCGGCGGGCTCGGAGAGCTCGTGCAACACCGCCTGCGTCAGCGACAGATTGCCGGCGGCCAGCAGCACGAGCAGACGTTCGCCGGGTTGCTCGAACACCGCCATCTTGCGCGCGGTGCTGATGTGATCGACGCCCGCGTTGGTACGCGTGTCGGACAGGAAGACGAGACCGTCGTTGACAGCCATCGCCACGCAGTAGGTCATGGGGAATCCGCGGAAAACAAGTGAACGGCGCTATTGTAATCCGGCGCAGATGCGTCTTTTGTCCGTATTTACGGTGCGTTGGCCGGCTGATCCTGAACCGTTGACACGAATAGGAAGCCCGGCGCACGGGCAGGACGATCGTGCGGACGGCACGCGACTCACGCCGGGCCATGGCCGGTGGCCAGTGAACCGGCGCGATAAACGAAGCTGCCGTTATTGCGGCATCTTCGTGCCAACCGTCACCGCCACGTCGAGTTCCTCCTTGAGCCCGCCGATGCGCCGGCCGCGCACCGGCGCCGCGGCTTCATAATCGCGCGCAACCGCAAGCCGGCAGTAGATCTCGCTGGCAAACGCCGCATGCGTGACGTCGACGGAAATCCATCCGGTGCCTTCGAGCCATACGTCGACCCATGCATGGCTCGCTGCATGCGGCACGTCGCCCGGCTCGATATAGCCGCTCACGTAACGCGCCGGCACGCCGCGCGCGCGGCAGCACGCGAGCATCAGGTGCGCATGGTCCTGGCACACGCCGTTGCCTAGCGCGAGCGCCTCGGCGGCCGTGCTGGTAACCGCCGTGACGCCGGGCCGGTACTGCACGCGCTGCAGAATCTGCTCGCACAGCGCGAGCAGGCTCGCCTGGCTCGCGAGATCGGGCACCGTCGCGGCCAGTTCGCGGATCCCCGCGTCGGCCTCGGTCAGGCGCGTCGGGCAGGTGAAATGCTCGAGCGGAATCGGGCCGGCGGGATCGCGCAGCACGCCGTTGACGAGCGGCAGCGTGTCCACCTCGCCCGTCACGAGCAGCTGGATCTGGTTATGCGGCTTGTTGATGACGAGCGTGTGCAGCACGTTGCCGTACGCGTCGTGGGTCGCGTCGAGCTTGTCGGGCGCGTCGATGCTCCAGCGCCGCACCGTCTGCGCGGCGCCGCTCGCGGGCGTCAGGCGCAACTGCTGGATCGAATAGTGAACCGTCGCTGCATAGCGATAAGACGTGTCGTGGCGGATCGTCAGATACATGGCAATACTCCGTCAGGCCACTGGCAGCATCAGATAGGTCCGCGCAACCAGGTTGCCCAAGTTAAACACACTCGCAAGGAACTGGGTCAGATACGCGTGCAAGCCGGTTTCGAAAATCTGCCGGATGTCGGCATACAGCAGCTCGGCGCGCAGCTTGCCGGCGAACCGCTCGCACTGGTTCGAGCCCGACGTGCGCAGCATCGCGAGATTGGTGCAGACACCGTCGAGCGACGCGAGTAGCGACCGCGGCATCTGCTGGTTCAGGATCATCAGCTCGACCACGCGCGCGGGCGTCACCGTGTCACGATACACCTTGCGATAGATTTCCAGCGCCGACACCGAGCTCAGAATTGACGTCCAGTAATAGAAGTCTTCGAGCTGGCGAGCGGCGTCGCGCGAATTCGGCTCGACCTTTGCAAAACGCACATCGAGAATGCGCGCGGTGTTATCGGCCCGCTCCAGATACGTGCCGAGTTGCGTGAAAAAGAACGCGTCGTCCTGCAGCGCGGTGCCGATCGTCACGCCGCGCGACAGATGCGAGCGGAACTTGACCCACTCGAACAGCGCACCCGGATTGCCCGCGGCCTGCCCGCTCGACAACCGCTCGTTGAATTCGAGCCAGGTGTCGTTGATGGTTTCCCACCACTCGGTCGTCAGCGTGCCGCGCACCGCGCGGGCGTTTTCGCGCGCGGCGTGCAAGCACGAATGAATGCTCGACGGATTGCTTGCGTCGGCGACCATGAAATCGAGCAGGTGATCGTGCGTCGGCTCGTCGTAGCGCTGGTCGAACGCGTCTTCGAGTTCGGAGATGCGCAGCACCGAACGCTGCGCGCGCGCCTCCTGTTCAGGGGTCTGCGGCAGCAGTTGCGCCTTCAGATTGATGTCGAGCATGCGCGCGGTATTTTCCGCGCGCTCCATGTAGCGGGCCATCCAGAAGAGGTGATCGGCGGTTCGGCTAAGCATGAAGGCGTTCCCTGTTGAGAGCTGATTACGCGTGGCCTTCGTGAGAACGGAAGGCCAGCGCTGGTTGTCCGTGAACGCTGGCGGTAGGAGTGCCGCTCGACGCGCTTGGGTTGCGAGCGCGGCGCCTTGCCGCGGCGGCAAGCGTGTCAGTCGACCATCCACGTATCCTTGGTACCGCCTCCCTGCGAAGAATTGACGACCAGCGAGCCCTGTTGCAGCGCGACCCGCGTGAGGCCGCCCGCCACCATCGTGGTGGTCTTGCCGGACAGCACGAACGGCCGCAGATCGATATGGCGCGGCGCGATGCCGGCTTCGACGAAAGTCGGACACGCGGACAGCGCGAGCGTGGGCTGCGCGATATAGCCGGCCGGACGCGCAATCAGACGCTCCCGGAACGCATCGATTTCGGCCCTCGTCGAGGCCGGGCCGACCAGCATCCCGTAGCCGCCCGCGCCGTGCACTTCCTTGACGACCAGTTCCGGCAAATGCGCGAGCGTGTACATGAGATCGTCCGGCTTGCGGCACTGGTAAGTGGGCACGTTGTTCAGAATCGGCTTTTCGCCAAGGTAGAACTCGATCATTTTCGGCACGTACGGGTAGATCGATTTGTCGTCGGCGATACCCGTGCCCATCGCGTTCGCGAGCGAAACGCGGCCGGCGCGATAGGCGGTCAACAGTCCCGGCACGCCGAGCGCCGAGTCCGCGCGAAACGCAAGCGGATCGAGAAAATCGTCATCGACGCGCCGGTAGATCACGTCGACGCGCCTCGGCCCCTGGGTGGTGCGCATGAACACATGGTTGTCGTCGACGAACAGATCTTTGCCTTCGACGAGTTCGACGCCCATCTGCTGCGCGAGAAACGTATGCTCGAAATACGCGGAGTTGTACATGCCGGGCGTGAGCACGACGACGAGCGGATCGTCGACGCCTTCGGGCGCGATCGAGCGCAGCGTATCGAGCAACAGATCGGGGTAATGCGCGACCGGCGCGATACGGTTCTGCACGAACAGCTCGGGGAAAAGCCGCATCATCATCTTGCGGTTTTCAAGCATGTACGACACGCCCGACGGCACCCGCAGGTTGTCTTCGAGCACGTAAAACTCACCGGCATCGCCCGCGCGCACCACGTCGACGCCGGCAATATGCGCGTAAACACCGAGCGGTACGTCGACGCCCTGCATCTCAGGACGATACTGCGCATTGGTGTAGACCTGCTCGGCCGGCATGATGCCCGCGCGCACGATGTTGCGGTCGTGATAAACGTCGTGGATAAACAGATTGAGCGCCTGCACGCGCTGGCGTAAACCAGCTTCCAGCGTGGACCATTCGCCGCGTGGAATGATGCGCGGAATCAGATCGAAGGGAATCAGCCGCTCGGTGCCGGACAGGTCGCCGTTCACCGCGAAGGTGATGCCGACGCGCCGGAACAGCAGATCAGCTTCCGCACGCTTGCGTGCGATCGCTTCATTGCCCTGACGGTCCAACCATCGCTCAAAGCG
>NZ_DASXHN010000112.1:0-15546 GCF_036488505.1 Paraburkholderia sp.
GGACGCGCTGTGGTGGCGTGCGGGCTGCGGATATTGCGCTGCGCACGCGTTTGCGGCGTTTGCGCCGTTTCGCCGTGCGCGGTGCGCTGCCCGGCTGTCTCGTGCTGCGCCGTTGCCGACGGCGTGCGCTTGCACCCTCCGCTGTCGGCCAACAACCCGGCCAGCGCACAACAGCTAGGCTGCCAGCATTTCCTTCGCGTGCTTGCGGGTGGTCGACGTGATCTCCAGACCGCCGAGCATGCGCGCTACTTCTTCCACGCGGCTCGCCTTGTCGAGAGAAACGACGCTGCTCACCGTGCCGCCCTTGCCGTTGCCCGCTTTGGCCACCTGGAAGTGGTGGTCGCCACGCGCGGCGACCTGCGGCAAGTGCGTCACGCAGAGCACCTGGCGCGCTTCGCCGAGCTGATGCAAGAGCCGCCCGACCACTTCGGCGACGCCGCCGCCGATCCCCGTGTCCACTTCGTCGAAGATGAGGGTTGGGATGGGACTCGCGGCGCTTGCAATGACCGCCAATGCGAGACTGATCCGCGCCAGTTCCCCGCCTGAGGCGACCTTCGCGAGCGGCCGCAACGGCACGCCGGCGTGACCGGCGACGCGAAATTCGATCTGCTCGAGCCCGTGCGCGCCGCCTTCGGGCAGCGGCACCAGCGCCACTTCGAAGCTGCCGCCTTTCATCGACAGTTCCTGCATGCCGGTCGTGACTGCGTGGCCGAGCGCGTTGCCCGCTTTGGCGCGTGCTTTCGACAGTTTTTTCGCCTCGGCGACAAACGCTTCCTTCGCTTTTGCCTCGGCCGCGCGCAGGCTGTCGAGGTCGGCGGCCGCATCGAGCGCGGCCAGCTGCGCACGCCGCACTTCGTGTTCTTCCGGCAATGTCTCAGGCTGCAGGCGGAATTTGCGGGCGGCCGAGTGCAGCGCCTCGAGACGCTTTTCGACCTGCGCGAGACGGTCCGGGTCGAGTTCGAGTTTCTGCGCGTAGTGGCTGAGCGAATACGCGGCTTCCTGCAACTGGATTTCGGCCGGTTCGAGCGCGGCCAGTACGTCGTTTAGCGCTGGGTCGATTTCCGCGAGGTCGCGCATCTTCGAGACGATCGAAGCGAGATGCGTGATCATCGCCTCGTCCGATTCCGACAGTGCGCCAAGCGCGCCTTGCACGCCGTCGATCAGATTGGCCGAGTGCGACAGCCGCTTGTGCTCCGCGTTGACCTCTTCCCATTCGCCCGGCTGCGGCGCAAGTTTATCGAGCTCGGCGAGCTGCCAGGCGAGCCGTTCGCGCTCGAGTTGCAGTTCGCGATCGCGCGTCTGCGCAAGCTCGACCGCCTGGGCCTTGTCGCGCCACGCGCGCCATGCACGGCTGACCGACGCGGCGCTCTCCGACAGGCCCGCATGGGTGTCGAACAATTCGCGCTGCGCGTCCGGGCGCATCAGCAACTGGTGCGCGTGCTGGCCGTGGATATCGACGAGCATTTCACCGACCTCGCGCAACTGCGCGAGCGTCGCCGCAGTGCCGTTGATGAACGCGCGCGAGCGGCCGTTCGCGTCGATCACCCGCCGCAGCATCACGGTTCCGCCGTGCTGGCCGTCGTCGGCCGCGCCGAGCGCCTGCGCGTCGAGCCATGCATCGACCTGCTCGTGCGTGTCGAATTCGGCGGTGATGTCGGCGCGGCTCTCGCCGGTGCGCACGACGCTTGCATCGGCGCGTGAGCCAAGCGCGAGCGCCAGCGCGTCGATCAGGATCGACTTGCCGGCGCCGGTTTCGCCCGAGAAAACGGTGAAGCCGCTGTCGAATTCGAGGTCGAGCGCGGCGACGATGACGAAGTCGCGTATCGAGAGGTGGCGAAGCATGGAAGTCGTCGGGTGAGCGTGAGATTCGGGTGGCGGGCGCGGCGGCGCGCGGGTTCGAGCGGGCTGCGCCGGTTACGGCCGGGCGTCTGGCCTCGTGTCTTCTTCATGCGACGGGTATTCATTCCAGTGCAGTTTCTTGCGCAGCGTCGCGTAATAGCTATAGCCGACCGGATGCAGCATCGGCACCGTGTGGCGCGAGCGACGCACCTCGATCGTGTCGCCCCGTTCCAGCGACGTGAACGACTGCATGTCGAAATTGACGTTCACTTCGCGCCCGGAGACGATCTGAATGCCGACCTTCGAATCGTCCGGCAGCACGATCGGCCGGTTCGACAGCGCATGCGGCGCGATCGGCACGAGCACGAAGCCTTGCAACTGCGGATGCAGAATCGGCCCTTGCGACGACAGCGCGTAGGCCGTCGAGCCGGTCGGCGTGGCGACGATCAGACCGTCCGAGCGCTGGTTGTACATGAAGCGCCCGTCCACCGACACGCGCAGCTCCGCCATGCCGGAGAAGCCGCTGCGGTTGACCACCACGTCGTTGAAGGCGAGCGCATGGTAGATCGGCGTGCCGTCGCGCACGATGCGCGCTTCGAGCAGCACGCGCTCTTCGCGCTCGAATTTTCCGGACAGCATCTGCGGCACGATCTCGCGCATATCCGAGATCGGAATATCCGTGATGAAACCGAGCCGGCCGTGGTTGATGCCGATCAACGGCGTGCGGTACGGCGCGAGCTGGCGGCCGATGCCGAGCATCGTGCCGTCGCCGCCGAGCACCACGGCGACGTCGGCGCGTGCGCCGATCTCGGCCGGCCGCAGCGCCGGGTACAGGGTTACGCCGATTTCAGCGGCGGTCTCCGCCTCGAACACGACTTCGAGCCCGAGCTTCGCGATGCACGCGGCGAGCGCGGTCAGCGGCTCACCGATGCCTGGCGTGTTGCTGCGCCCGACGAGCGCGACGGTCTTGAACTGGCTGGTCACTTGCATGCCGGCATTACACCATAGGTAGGGCCTGAAAAGAACCGCCGGGCAACCCTGTCGCGGGCCGGTGCGCGCGGACCTTCGGCGCGTGTCGCGATTATCGTTAGAATGGTGAAGACCTGATGACATATGTGCGGGTTAGAGTGTGAGGCTGCAGCGGAGCGCGTGCTCGATGCCGCATCCGGGCGGACCCGCACCGCGTGGCGGCCAGGCCGCGGCGCATGCGTTCGGGATGGGCGCCGCAGGCGCTCGCGGTAGCCATGCCATTGAGCTAAAATTTTTCGCCATGCTAGATCCTCGCGCACAAACCCTCCTCAAAACGCTGATCGAGCGCTACATCGCCGAAGGTCAGCCGGTCGGCTCGCGCACGCTGTCGCGGTATTCGGGCCTCGAACTGAGCCCGGCGACGATCCGCAACGTGATGTCCGACCTCGAGGACCTCGGGCTCGTGATCAGTCCGCATACGTCGGCGGGGCGCATTCCGACGCCGCGCGGCTACCGGCTCTTCGTCGACACCATGCTGACCGTCGAATCGGCCGCGGACGAGGAAGCGGTGATGCGCGTCGTCAAAACCACGCTGCAGGCGGGCGAGCCGCAGAAAATCGTCGCGGCCGCGGCGAGCGTGCTGTCCAACCTGTCGCAGTTCGCCGGCGTGGTGCTCACGCCGCGCCGCAGCCACGTGTTCAAGCAGATCGAGTTCATGCGCCTGTCCGACAAGCGCATCCTGCTGATCATCGTGACGCCCGAGGGCGACGTGCAGAACCGTATCCTCGCGACGCAACGCGATTTCTCGCCGTCGCAACTCGTTGAAGCCTCCAATTACATCAACGCGCACTTCGCCGGTCTTTCGTTCGACGAAGTGCGCCGCCGCCTGCGTGAGGAAATCGACGAGTTGCGCGGCGACATGACTTCGCTGATGCATGCGGCTGTCACCGCGAGCACCGACGAATCCGACACCGGCGAGACCGTGCTGATTTCCGGTGAGCGCAATCTGCTCGAAGTCGCCGATCTTTCGTCGGACATGGCGCGCCTGCGCAAGCTGTTCGACGTGTTCGACGAGAAAACCAGCTTGCTCCAGTTGCTCGACGTGTCGAGCCACGCGGCTGGCGTGCAAATCTTCATCGGTGGCGAATCGAATCTCGTGCCGATCGAAGAAATGAGCGTCGTGACCGCGCCCTACGAGGTGAACGGCAAATTCGTCGGCACGCTCGGCGTGATCGGGCCGACGCGCATGGCCTACAACCGCGTGATCCCGATCGTCGATATCACCGCGCGGCTGCTTTCCATCACGCTCAGTCAACAATAAGTCACCCTTGGCTTCACTCGGCGTTGCCGTGACGACAGGCCGTGCCGGCAATGATGCGCGAACGCCGGGGGTCTGCCAATCGTCCGAATGGCCAGGCCCACGCGCAGGGCCGCGCGCAATCCGCGCCGCTATAATGAATCTCCATTGAATCGACTCGCCGCGTGAAGCGGTTACGTCTGTTGCCTATGCGCTTCGATCTCGAGCGGCCCTCACAGAACGCTACGTCGCATCGCGTCGCCGTGCTGCTGATCAATCTCGGCACGCCCGACGCGCCGACGCCGCGCGCGGTGCGCCGTTATCTCGGGCAATTTCTGTCCGATCCACGGGTGGTCGAAATTCCGGCGCTGCTTTGGCAGATTATTTTGCGTCTGCTGATTTTGCCGTTTCGCGGCCGCAGTTCCGCGAAGAAATACGCGGCGGTCTGGATGCCCGAGGGCTCGCCGCTGCGCGTGAATACGGAAAAGCAGGTCGAGGGCTTGCGCCATTTGCTGCAACTGAACGACTACACGGTGCTCGTCGACTACGCGATGCGTTACGGAACGCCCGGTATCCCCGCCATGCTGAATCAGTTGAAGCTCGCGGGCGTCGAGCGCGTGCTGCTGATGCCGATGTACCCGCAGTATTCGTCATCGACCACCGCGACCGCTTTCGATGCTGCCTTTTCCGCACTGAAGCGCATGCGCAACCAGCCGGAAATCCGCACGGTGCGCCAGTACGCCGATCATCCCGCCTATCTCGCGGCGCTCGCCGCGCAAGTTCATCAATATTGGCATCAGCACGGCCGTCCCGACTTCGCGGCGGGCGACAAACTGGTGCTCAGTTTTCACGGCGTGCCCAAGCGCATGCTCGACCTCGGCGATCCGTACCACGAGCAATGCCAGCAGACCGGCACGCTGCTGATGCAGGCGCTCGAACTGACGCCCGTGGAATGCCGCATCACCTTCCAGTCGCGCTTCGGCAAGGCCGAATGGCTGCAACCGTACACGGCGCCCACGCTGAAGGAACTCGGCGCCGCCGGGGTGCGGCGCGCAGATGTGTTTTGCCCGGGCTTTACCGCCGATTGTCTTGAGACGATCGAGGAAATCGGCATGGAAGTGCGCGACGAGTTCTTGCACGCGGGCGGCAAGGAGTTTCACCGTATCCCTTGCCTGAACGTGTCGCACCCATGGATTGCCGCGCTGGGAGAAATCGTCGCGCAGCATCTGCAGGGCTGGCCGGTGCAGGCAGTGCCGGTACCGCATACGGCGGGAGCTTGAAACACCCATGAACTACCACGTTTCAACCGAACCGGGCGCGAAGCTGCGCATCGACAAATGGCTGTGGGCCGCGCGTTTTTTCAAGACGCGTTCGCTCGCCGCGGACGCGCTCGACAAGGGACGCGTGCGCATCGGCGGCGCGGCTGTCAAGCCGGCCAAGGACGTGCGCGTCGGCGACCTCGTCGAGATCCAGATTGAAAGTATCGTGTGGCAGGTGCAAGTGCTTGGCGTGTGCGACGTGCGCGGGCCGGCCAGCGTCGCGCAGACGCTTTACGCGGAAACCGCGGAGAGCAGGTCGAAGCGGCAGGTCGAGCAGGAGCGGCGCCGGGTCTACCGCGAGCCGGCCGCCACGCTGCACGGGCGACCGACCAAGCGGGACCGGCGCACTATCGACAGATTTTCAGGTGGGGATTGAGAAACTGTTCCATGGTGGCGCGTGCGCCGCCATATTCGGTGGTGCGGTCGTTGACCGCCCCGGACATGCAGATGGTCGTGGTGCCCGCGATCACTACCAATGCGAGCACCCCGATTGCAATGGTCAGTTTCACGGTTCTCCCCTTCGGAGCATGGATTGAAAAGGGCTAAGTCGGCACAACTGTCAGGTGCCAGTAAGGCTTACGTCAGATCAGGGTTAACGCGGCTTTTCCGAGGTATGAATGGAGGATAGGCCACTTGTTGAGCGCACTCAATCTCTATCTGATCGCGCGATGCGAATCGTTGTTACGGCGCGTTTCGCTTGCACGCCGTTGGTGCGAAAGAACCGAAAAGCCGCTTGAAACAGTTCTTTCCGGCCCCATCTACGGGAACGATATCCGGTGGCGCGCAACGGCGCTTGTCGCGATTGGGCAACGCACGAATCGCGGTACGCGTCATATGACTGCACTACCGTTGGCTTTCACCTTTTAACGACTTTCAGCGACATGGAAAACACGCAAGAGAACCCGACGAGCCAGAACCCCACGCCCGCCGACGAAGCCGCGCGCCAGGCCGCGGAGGCCGCCCAGCAGGATCCGGCAGCAGGCGCCGCGGAACCGACGCAGGCGTTAGCCGAGCAGGCGCTGGCCGACGCTCAGACGAAGATCGCCGAGTTGCAGGAAAGCTTCCTGCGCGCGAAGGCCGAGACCGAAAACGTGCGCCGGCGCGCTCAGGAAGACGTCGCGAAGGCGCATAAGTTTGCGATCGAGAACTTCGCCGAGCATCTGTTGCCGGTGGTCGACAGTCTCGAGGCAGCCGTCGCCCACTCGTCCGACGACCTGCAGAAGGTCCGCGAAGGCGTCGAACTCACGCTGCGTCAGTTGAACGGCGCGCTCGAAAAGGGCCGCGTCGTCGCGCTCAACCCAGTAGGCGAAAAGTTCGATCCGCATCGCCATCAGGCGATCTCGATGGTGCCGGCCGACCAGGAGCCGAACACCGTCGTCGCGGTGCTGCAAAAAGGCTTTGTGATCGCCGATCGGGTGCTGCGTCCCGCGCTGGTGACCGTTGCGGCGCCCAAGTAAGTTCACGCACGTCGGGCAACTGTTCTGTCTGTCTCTTGCGGCCTTCACGCAGCTGGAAGCGCCGGCCGGCTGGTGGCAGCAAAGGTCGAGTGGATTCAGGCACTTGCCGCGCGTCATGCGGCGGCTGCCGCAGAGGCTGACGGAGCGGGCCGGGAACGGCCGCCACCCGATTCAAAAAAATTAAAGACCGCATCGCAATAAAGGTCTTGAAAACGATGTGGCCGCACTTATTTTGAGTGCAGGTATGAATTCAGAGCGGATCGTCCCGCCGCCAGATGGGTCAACCGGGCGTTTTCCGCAGCGATCAAAGTCAGGAGATTAGTAAATGGGCAAAATCATCGGCATCGACCTCGGCACGACCAACTCGTGCGTGGCGGTCATGGAAGGCAACTCGGTCAAGGTAATCGAGAACTCGGAAGGCGCGCGCACCACGCCGTCGATCATCGCTTACATGGAAGACAACGAGATTCTCGTTGGCGCACCTGCCAAGCGTCAGTCGGTCACCAACCCGAAGAACACGCTGTATGCGGTCAAGCGCCTGATCGGCCGCCGCTTCGAAGAAAAGGAAGTGCAGAAGGACATCGGCTTGATGCCGTACAAGATCATGAAAGCCGACAACGGCGATGCATGGGTCGAAGTGCGGGAACAAAAGCTGGCGCCGCCGCAGATTTCCGCGGAAGTGCTGCGCAAGATGAAGAAGACCGCTGAAGATTACCTCGGCGAGCCGGTCACGGAAGCTGTGATCACGGTTCCCGCGTACTTCAACGACAGCCAGCGTCAGGCCACCAAGGACGCCGGCCGCATCGCCGGCCTGGAAGTCAAGCGCATCATCAACGAGCCGACTGCCGCGGCTCTCGCGTTCGGTCTCGACAAGGCTGAAAAGGGCGACCGCAAGATCGCGGTGTACGACCTGGGCGGCGGTACGTTCGACGTGTCGATCATCGAAATCGCCGACGTCGACGGTGAAATGCAGTTCGAAGTGCTGTCCACCAACGGCGACACGTTCCTCGGCGGTGAAGACTTCGACCAGCGCATCATCGACTACATCATCGGCGAGTTCAAGAAGGAGCAGGGCGTCGATCTGTCGAAAGACGTGCTCGCGCTGCAGCGCCTGAAGGAATCGGCTGAAAAGGCGAAGATCGAGCTGTCGTCGAGCCAGCAAACCGAAATCAACCTGCCGTACATCACGGCGGACGCGTCGGGTCCGAAGCACCTGAACCTGAAAATCACGCGCGCCAAGCTGGAAGCGCTGGTTGAAGAGCTGATCGAGCGCACGATCGAGCCGTGCCGCGTCGCAATCAAGGACGCGGGCGTGAAGGTCGGCGAAATCGACGACGTGATCCTGGTCGGCGGCATGACTCGTATGCCGAAGGTGCAGGAAAAGGTCAAGGAGTTCTTCGGCAAGGATCCGCGCCGCGACGTGAACCCGGACGAAGCCGTGGCCGTCGGTGCCGCGATTCAGGGCCAGGTTCTGTCCGGCGACCGCAAGGACGTGCTGCTGCTCGACGTCACCCCGCTGTCGCTCGGCATCGAAACGCTCGGCGGCGTGATGACGAAGATGATCAAGAAGAACACCACGATCCCGACCAAGCATGCGCAGGTCTACTCGACGGCTGACGACAATCAGAACGCCGTGACGATCAAGGTGTTCCAGGGTGAACGCGAAATGGCAGCGGGCAACAAGCTGCTCGGCGAATTCAACCTCGAAGGCATTCCGCCGGCACCGCGCGGCGTGCCGCAGATCGAAGTGAGTTTCGACATCGACGCGAACGGCATTCTGCACGTCGGCGCGAAGGACAAGGCGACTGGCAAGGAAAACCGCATCACGATCAAGGCGAACTCGGGTCTGTCCGAAGCCGAAATCGAGAAGATGGTGAAGGACGCCGAAGCGAACGCGGAAGAAGATCACAAGCTGCGTGAGCTGGCCGATGCCCGCAATCAGGGTGACGCGCTCGTCCACAGCACGAAGAAGGCGCTGACCGAGTACGGCGACAAGCTCGAAGCTGGCGAGAAGGAAAAGATCGAAGCTGCGTTGAAGGACCTTGAAGATGCGCTGAAGAGCACGTCGAGCGACAAGGCTGCGATCGAAGCCAAGATCGAAGCGGTGGCTACTGCCTCGCAGAAGATGGGCGAGAAGATGTACGCCGACATGCAGGCTGCGCAAGGTGCCGAAGCAGCGGCAGCAGGTGCTGCGGGTACGGCAGGCGCGGGTGCATCGGCGGGCGCGAGCCAGCAGGCCGACGACGTGGTCGACGCTGACTTCAAGGAAGTGAAGAAAGACTAAAGCCAGGTCGTCATCCGACCGTAAAGCCGCGTACAGCAATGTGCGCGGCCCGGCGGCACAAGAACGGCGTCCCCTGCGGGGCGCCTTGAGTGCAACAGCGGTTTTCGCGCCTGGCGAGCCTTTTGGGCTCTCCGGGCACATTTGTTTTATGGAGGGCGTTGTTTGAAACCGTGCGCAAGCGCGGCGCAAACGGCGGCCGGACGAGTCGTGAGACTCCACAGCATTCACAAGGAGCTACTGCGTTGTATCGCGCGGTGGCGTTGAACCGATATGGCGAAACGGGATTACTACGAGGTTCTGGGCGTCGCAAAGAACGCAAGCGACGACGAAATCAAGAAGGCTTATCGCAAGCTCGCGATGAAGCACCACCCCGACCGCAATCCGGGCAACAAGGATGCGGAAGAGCATTTCAAGGAGGTGAAGGAAGCCTATGAAATGCTGTCGGACTCGCAAAAGCGTGCCGCGTACGATCAGTACGGTCATGCGGGCGTCGATCCGAACATGGGCGGAGCCGGCGCGCAGGGCTTCGGTGGCTTCGCCGATGCATTCGGTGACATCTTCGGCGACATCTTCGGCCAGGCGGCGGGCGGTGCGCGCGGCGGCGGCGGCCGGGCTGGTCCGCAGGTCTATCGTGGCGCCGATCTGCGCTACAGCATGGAAATCACGCTCGAGCAGGCCGCGCATGGTTACGATACGCAGATTCGCGTGCCGAGCTGGGTCTCGTGCGAAGTCTGTCATGGTTCGGGCGCGAAGCCCGGCACCAAGCCGGAGACCTGCCCAACCTGTAGCGGTTCGGGTTCGGTGCGCATGTCGCAGGGCTTCTTCAGCATTCAGCAGACTTGCCCGAAGTGCCACGGCACCGGCACCTATATCCCGGAGCCGTGCAGCCACTGCCATGGCGCAGGCAAGGTAAAGGAAACCAAGACCCTCGAAGTGAAGATCCCGGCCGGTATCGACGACGGCATGCGCATCCGCTCCGCCGGCAACGGCGAGCCGGGCATCAACGGCGGTCCGTCGGGTGATCTGTACGTCGAGATTCACATCAAGCAACACGCGGTGTTCGAGCGCGACGGCGACGATCTGCATTGCCAGATGCCGATTCCGTTCACCACCGCGGCGCTCGGCGGCGAAATCGAAGTACCGACGCTCGCCGGCCGCGCGAGCTTTACGGTGCCCGAGGGCACGCAATCGGGCAAGACGTTCCGTCTGCGCGGCAAGGGCATCAAGGGGCTGCGTTCGAGCATCGCGGGCGATCTGTACGTGCATGTGCAGGTGGAGACGCCGGTCAAGCTCACCGAGACGCAGCGCGATCTGCTCAAGCAGTTCGAAAAGGCGCTCGTGGAAGGCGGTGCGCGGCATAGCCCGCAAAGCAAGAGCTGGTTCGATCGTGTGAAGAGCTTCTTCGATTGATCTGATTTGGCGGTCCGCATGACGGTGGACAGACGCGGCGCGGTATTCGCGCTGCTCGACGATTGCGGTGCAACGGCGGCGCGCCGGTCAAGCCGCTTGTACACGGAGTTCGTGCACGAGCGGGTCTGTGCGGACGCGACGCAGCTCGAAGCCGTGTGCGACAGCGTCGCGGCCGATACCCGCAACGGCCGGCACGCCGTGGTGCTGGCCGACTATGAATTTGGCCGCGCGCTCGTTGGTCTCGATGCGCGCACGTCTTCCGGAACGCAGCGTGGTCATGCCACGCTGCGTTTTTTATTGTTCGAACGCTGCGCGAAGCTCGCGCGCGACGAGGTCGACGCATGGCTGATGGCGCGCGATAACGGCGCGCTCGAGCCTTCAGTCGCGGGCACGGCTAACGTGCGCGCGAGCGTCGATCGCGCGCAGTTCGACGCGGCGATCGATGCGGTTCACGCGGCCCTGCGCGCGGGCGATTCCTACCAGGTCAACTACACGTACCGGCTCGGCTTCGACGTGTTTGGCCCGCCGGTGGCGTTCTATCGGCGGCTGCGTGCGCGTCAGCCGGTGCCGTTCGGCGCGCTCATCGCGTTGCCGGGTGACGGCTGGGTGCTGTCGTGTTCGCCGGAGCTGTTCATCGAGAAGCAGGGCGATACACTGCGCGCGCGGCCGATGAAAGGCACGGCCCCACGCTCCGACGATCGCGCCGCGGATCAGCAGAGCGCGGAATTCCTCGCCAACGATCCGAAGAATCGGGCGGAGAACGTGATGATCGTCGATCTGTTGCGCAACGACTTGTCGCGCGTCGCGCGGATTGGCTCGGTGAAGGTGCCGGCGCTGTTTTCTGTCGAGCCATACACGTCGGTCTGGCAGATGACGTCGACGGTGGAGGCAACGTTGGTGGGCGGCACGTCCTTCGCCGGGGTCTTGCGTGCATTGTTCCCGTGCGGCTCGATTACCGGCGCGCCGAAGCATCGCACGATGCAACTGATCGATGAACTCGAAAGTACGCCGCGCAGGCTTTATACCGGTGCGATTGGGTGGCTCGATGCGGCAGAGGGTGAGAGCGCGGTGGCGGCTCGGCCGAGCGTTGAAGCGATGCCGGCGCAGGCCGACGATCGTCGCACCGCCATCGCCCCGGCTAAGGTTTCGCGTTGCGGCGACTTCTGTCTGTCGGTCGCGATCCGTACCTTGACCCTCGCCGCCCAACCAGGCGGCACCGCGAGTCTGCGCGGCACCATGGGCGTGGGCGCGGGCATCGTGCTCGATAGCGTGGCCGCCGACGAATACGCGGAGTGTCGATTGAAAGCCCGTTTCCTGACCGGCGCCGAGCCGGGCTTCGATCTGTTCGAAACGATGTACGCGACGCGGGAAACCGGCGTGCGGCATCTGGCGCGTCATCTGCGGCGTTTGTCGTCGAGCGCAGCGACGTTCGGGTTCGATTTCGACGAGCCGCGCATCAGCGAGCAACTCGCCGCGCAGTGCGCATCGATGGCGGCCGAAACGCCGTATCGAGTGCGGCTCGCGCTCGGTAAGAACGGCAATGCGCAGATCACCGCCGCGGTGCTGACGCCGTTGGCGCAAGCGTCTGTTGGCGTGCTGCTCGGCTCACAGCAAGGCTTCGCGTCGACGCAGGCGGCTGATCCGCTGCTACAGCACAAGACCACACGCCGCGCCGACTATGATCGTGGCTGGCGCGAAGCCGAAGCGAAGGGCGCTTTCGACATGCTGTTCTTCAACGAACGGGGTGAGCTGACCGAAGGCGGCCGGTCGAACGTGTTCGTGAAGCTGGCGGGACAATGGTGGACGCCGCCGCTGAGGTCAGGCGTGCTGCCAGGCGTGATGCGCGGCGTGTTGCTGGAAGAAGACGCGATGGGGCTCAACGCGGCGGAAAAAGTTTTGACGGACACCAACGTGCTGAATGCCGAGGCGCTGCTGATCTGCAACGCGTTGCGTGGCGCGCTGCCGGCGCGGATTGTTCGCTAGCCTACGAAGTGCCTGAATGCCAAAAGCGCGTAATACAGAAGCGCGCAACGCAACGCTCTCGCTAAAAGCACCCCACAAAGGCGCCCCGAGCGCAAACCACCCAGTTGGCACCGCGCTTCACTGACGCTCAGAACGTGTGCTCAGCCCCCGGAAACGTGCCATCTTTCACCGCCCGCACATAAGCCTCGACAGCCGCCTGAATGTTCGGCTGTCCCTGCATGAAATCCTTGACGAAACGCGGCCGCTTGCCCGGGAAAATCCCGAGCATGTCATGCAGCACGAGCACCTGACCCGAGCAGTCGAGCCCCGCGCCGATCCCGATCGTCGGAATACGCAGCTGCTTCGTGACTTCGCTCGCAAGCCGCGTCGGAATTGCCTCCATCACGATCAGTTGCGCGCCGGCCGTCTGCAGCGCGAGCGAATCGCGCAGCAGCTGGCTCGCGGCTGCCTCCGTTTTGCCTTGCACCTTGAAGCCACCGAACGCATGCACCGACTGCGGCGTCAGGCCGACGTGCGCGCACACCGGAATCGAGCGTTCGATCAGAAAGCGCACTGTATCCGCCAGCCATTCGCCGCCTTCGAGCTTCACCATCTGCGCGCCCGCGCGCATCAGTTCGACCGAGTTGCGGAACGCGTCTTCCGGCGTGCCGTAAGTGCCGAATGGCAGATCCGCGAGAATCAGTGCCGACGGCCGCGCCCGCGCGACGCTCGCCGTGTGGTACGCGATGTCGGCGAGCGATACGGGCAGCGTGGTCGCCTGGCCTTGCAGTACGTTGCCGAGCGAGTCGCCGATCAGCAGCGCGTCGACGCCCGCGCGATCCAGCAGCGCCGCGAAGCTCGCGTCGTAACAGGTCAGCATCGCGATCTTTTCGCCGGCGTCGCGCATCGCCTGCAGTTTCGGCACGGTGATCGCGCTCCGGCTCGCTTCCTGCAAATAGGTCATGGTTAATCCAGTGCGAAAGACATGGGCGGCGCCGCTTACAGCGACGTGCCTTTGACAAAGAACTCCTTGCGCCCGCGCATGGTTTCGATGCGTTCGGCGAGCAGCGCGAGGTCCGCGTCGGAGTCGAGCGGATTCAGATGTTCGGCGTTGACCGTCAGCACGGGCGTGCGGTCGTAGTGGTAGAAGAATTCGTTGTACGCGTCGCTAAGCGCACGCAGATACGCATCGGAAATCTGCAGCTCCATCGGCACCGCGCGCTTCTGGATGCGCGAGAATAGCACCTCGGGGCTAGCCTGCAGATAGACGACGAAGTCGGGCGCCGGCGCGCTAACGGTAAGGCGCGCGGCGAGTGCGCGATACAGCTGCCACTCGTCTTCCTGCAAGGTCAGACGCGCGAAGATGTCGTTTCGCTGCGTCATGAAATCGGCGATCAGCGGCGTGCCGTTCGCCTGCGCTGCGGCGACTTCCTGCGCCTGCTGCGCGCGTTGCAGCGCGAAGTGCAACTGCACCGGCAGCGCATAGCGCGCGGTGTCGCGATAAAAGCGTTCGAGAAACGGATTCTCCTGCGGGCGCTCGAACAGCTCCTGCATCGACCAGCGTTGCGCGAGACGCCGCGCGAGCGAGGTCTTGCCGACGCCAATCGGGCCTTCGATCGCGATATAGCCGAATGGCGGGCGCAGTTGCGGCGCGGTGACCGTGAGCGGCGGCGAATTCATTCGCAGCGGCCCTTGCCGGCGGATCGGCCGGTCAGCGCATCGAGCATCGGGCACTGACACGGCGACTTTACTTTTTCGATGCGCTGCGCGCTGACACGGTCGAGCAGCGCGGCGGCACGTCCATGCAGCGGAATGATCAGCTCCGCGTCGATTTCAACGAGCGGCACCAATGCGAATGCGCGCTCGACGAGGCGCGGATGCGGGACGATCAGATCGGCTTCATCGATCGACTGATCGCCGTAGAGCAGGATGTCGAGATCGAGCGTTCGCGGTGCATTGCGAAAGGGCCGCTCCCGGCCGAACTGATGCTCGATCTTGTGGCACAGCGCGAGCAGATGCCGCACGGGGAGCGTTGTGTCGATCTTGACGACGCAGTTGAAATAGTCGTCACCGCCCGCGTCGATCGGGGCCGTGCGATACAGGCTCGACTTGGCGAGCACGGTAATGGTGTGCTGTTGTGCGAGGCACACCACTGCGTCTTTCAGGGTCTGGCGCGCGTCCCCGAGATTCGCGCCGAGGCCAAGATAAGCAACGGTCATGGCATCACTTCCTGCAACTATCGTTCGACGGCTTCAGCGAACGCCGCGTCAGTCGTCGTGCGCGCCGTCGCGGCCCGCGTCGTTGTCTGTGCGTTCGGCTGGCGTGCCGCCCTCCATTCCGTCGCCCGCTTTGCGTTTTCTGGCGCCACTGCTGCGCCGCCGGCGTTTTCTGGGGCTTCGGTCCGTCCCGCCCTGCGTGAGCAATGCCTCGCGCGCGGCGATGTCTCCTTCGATGAACTCCGTCCACCACGCACCGACCGACTCGTCGAGTTCGCCCGATTCGCAGCGCAACAGGAGGAAATCATACCCCGCTCTAAATCTTTGGTGTTCCAGCAGCTTCAGCGCGCTTCTTCCCGAACGTTTTTCGAGGCGCAACTGCAGGCCCCAGATCTCGCGCATGTCCGACGAGAAGCGCTTGTGGATCGCGAGTTTCTCGGTTTGCGTGTCGAGGACTTCGTCCATCGCGCGATGCAGTGCGGGGACCGGATATTCACCGTCGGCTTCGAATTTCTGCCAGCGCTGCTGCACGTCGTGCCACAACAGGGTGGCGAACAGGAAGCCCGGCGACACCGGTTTGCCGGCGCGCACCCGGGCATCCGTGTTGGTCAGCGCCAAGGTGATGAATTTTTCGCCGGTGGGCTGCTCCAGCACGACGTCGAGCAGCGGCAGCAGGCCATGATGCAGGCCCTCGTGGCGCAAGCGCTTGAGGCAGGCGAGCGCGTGACCGGACAGCATCAGCTTGAGCATCTCGTCGAACAGACGCGCGGCGGGCACGTTGTTGATCAGATCG
>NZ_DASXHN010000350.1:0-8066 GCF_036488505.1 Paraburkholderia sp.
AGCGTCTCGGTGACCGTGATCAGCGCGCTCGCGGCCAGCGTGGCCGGCAGCACCCACGGATTGAGGAGCAGCGCCGGATCTTCCTTGACGACTTCGAAGCCGGCCTTGCTCACCGGATAGGTCCACGTGACCTTGGATTTGACGACGGTGCTGTCGGCGTTATCCATGGCGGGGCACACGGTGCCGGTCGCCGCCCAGCGGCGCTCGCGGCCGAGTGGCGCGCTGACGCCGAAAATCGAATCGGCCGTCTTGCCGATTTTCGGCACCGACTTCACGACCGTCCCGGCGCCCCTGACGAGCGCCTGCTGCGACACCGAGTGTCCGCCGATATCGACATGGCGCGCGGCCTGCGTTGCGCTGTCGAGATGATGCGTATTCGTCGCGAAGCCGGCGCCGACCGCGCCGCCGACGCTGGCCACGCCTTCCATCGCGATCGTGAAGTAGTTCATGTCGATATCGATATTGCCCAGCAGATACAGCACGCCGTAGCGCGAGTGCGGGATATCGAAGTTCTGGATCTGACGGCGCGCGGCCGCGGCGGACGGCCGTGCCGGTGCAACGGCGCTCACCTCGCGGTAGATGAATTCCATCAGGCCGCCGCTTTCCACATTGCGTGTGACGCGCGCCCAACTGCCGCCCTTCTCCGCGACGTAATCGTCGAGTGCGTCGCGCAAGCTGGCGGCCTTCAGTTGATCGAAACGTGCGGTGCACCAGGCGGCGTAAGCGGCATCGACCCGGCGCGTGCTGGTGCTGCGCGACTTGAGCGTGAGCGCCGTGCGGCGGATCCATTCCTGTGCGTTGACGACGTCCAACGGTCCTTTTGCGCCCATCTGCGCCTCCCCGTACCCGACTACCGCCTGGTTATGTATTGAACTTTGTGCGCGATGTTAGCAGGGAAACAATGCGCTGCGGGTTTTCGGACGTTCGTGTGCAATAGCGTTGGGAAAAAGCCAGGAAACCGATGGCGAGGCCTCTTTATTCGGATTCCATGGCGTTTTTATGACAGTGGCGTTTTTGCGTGACGTTGTGGCGTGACGCGGTTGGTGGATGGTTTCGTCACGCTCGTGCAGAGTCCGTTGTATCTGCTGGCGATGAGCGCCGCGGCTGTGCGTCCGAAGCGACTCGCGGAAACACTCAGCTTGCTGCCGGTTCAGCCCGTGTTCGCCCGCGGGCATTCAGTCCGATACCAGAGATCCACCTGGCGCTGCGCCGCCATCAGATCGTCCGGATAGTAAGGATCGAAGCGCCGTTCAGGATGGTAGCCGGCTGCCTCGAGCGCGGCCAGTTCGCTGATGTTGCGCTCGCGCGTGGCCGGCGCCTTGTTCCTGATATCCGTCAGGTCGCGGCATTGGGCGGCACTCAGATGGGTTTGCGGGCCTTGCATGCCGCCCGCCGCGCAGCCGGCCAGCGCGAACACGGTGGCGGCGAGAACAGACGGCATCTGCGTGAGGAACTTCATGTCGTGCCTCCTTGTTTCGAAAAACGCGCCGTGGGCGTAGCCTCGTCGCGCCGCTGTACACTGGCGCCGCCGCAACGCGCGTTCCACACCGGCAGCATGCGCTGCGCCTCGCAAGGCAACCTGCGATAGCGGACCTGGTGGGTGCAGACCAACTTGAAACGCAGACCGGCGCCAGCCGGGCCGCACCGCCCGATGGCAACATCGGGTAAATTTCGCCACTTCTGCGCGACCACGCGCGCGCGTCGAGCGCTCGCGCCCGTTGTCGTGCGGCGCTCGCAGGCAGGCATCGCCGTTGCGCAGTGCAACGAACAGCATTCGACAAATTTATCAGGCAGTAGGAATGCGCGCTGCTGCGTAGCCAGTATGTGCCAGCTGAAGGCACTGCCAGTCGCAGCAGCGGCGCGAGAACGAAGTGGTGGAACGTGACATGTGCAAGGTCTTGCTGGTAGACGACGACGCGGGCTTGCGGGAGGCGCTGGAGGCCGCCCTCGCCTCGCGTGGACACGATGTAGCGAGCGCGCAGGACGGACTGGCGGCGCTGCGCGCGGCCATCGACAGAAAGCCGGAAGTAATCGTGTCCGATGTGAACATGCCGTACTTGGAGGGCCCCGACGCGGTGCGGATCCTGAAGGCGTTGCCGCGATTTCGCGACGTGCCGGTCATATTCATGTCCGGCACCGATCTGCCGGCGACAAGTCTTGCCGAGGCCACACTGCGCAAGCCGGTCATCGTCGAGCGGCTCGTCGATCTGCTCGAACGCATCGCGCGGACGGCGACCTCCCGGCGCACGCGCTCGCCGCAGCGGCCTCCGATCGTCAACAACGCCAACGAGGAACGATGGGACTCAGCGCTGGCGGCGGCGTCGCTTGCGCCGCCCCTCGGAACCGAGTGTGCGGTGCGCATATGCCGGGGCATCGAGCTCATGCATGCGCAAGCCGCGCGGATCGGGCGGTTGCGCAGAAGCGGGGTGGACACCGAAGAGTCCGAGCGGTTGTATGAGCGTCTCGTCGATAGCGTCGCAAGTCTGCTCCAGTATTTGCCGACGGAGGCGTCGACACGCTCCCGGCACTCGCGTTGATGTCGCACTGATCGACCGGTCTGCCGGTTGCGGCGGCATCGCGCCGGGGGGCGCGCAGTCCAACGAATCGCGCGCCGGCTCGGGCACGCTAATTGCTCGCCCACCTCCATTCTGGACCGCCATGAGACACGGCGGAACGACAACGGGAGTGGACGATGGTGACAGTTAGCCAACGCGACGCGACGATTTCTGACGATTGGTGCCGGCGTTGGGTCAACACAGTACGTGACTATGCGGTCATCGGTCTCGCGCCGGATGGCACGATAAGAACCTGGAACGCCGGCGGTGAATATATCCACGGCTTTACATGCGAAGAGGTGATCGGCCGCCCGTTCGAAATTTTCCATACGCGCGAAGATCGCGACAACGGTACGGCCGCGGCGTCGCTTGAACGAGCGCGCCGCACGGGCCACGCCGAAACCGAGGGATGGCGGCTGCGCAAGGACGGGTCGCTGTTCTGGGCCAATGTCGTGATGACCGTGTTGCGCGACGAGGAAGGACAGGTGCTCGGTTTCGGCAAGATCGTGCGCGATATGACCGACAAGCGGCGCGCGCACGAAGCGGTCGTCGAGAGCGAGCGGCGCTTCCGCATGCTCGTCAACGGCGTGACCGATTACGCGATTTTCATGTTGTCGCCCGAAGGGATTATCACGAACTGGAACGCCGGGGCTCGCCGCATCAAGGGGTATACCGCCGACGAAATCATCGGCTCGCATTTCTCGCGTTTTTACACCGCTGAAGATGCGCAAGCGGGCCTGCCGCAGCGCGGCCTCGCGATTGCCGCGAAGGAAGGCAGGTTCGAGGCCGAAGGATGGCGCGTGCGCAAGGACGGCAAGCGTTTCTGGGCCCATGTCGTGATCGATGCGATCCGCGCGGACAATGGCGAACTCGCCGGCTTTGCGAAGATCACGCGCGACATCACCGAGCGTATGGAGGCGAACCGGCTGCTGGAGGAAACCCGCAAAGCCCTGGTCCACTCGCAGAAGATGGAAGCGGTCGGCAAGTTGACGGGCGGCGTGGCGCACGATTTCAACAACGTGCTGCAGATTTTGCGGGGCAATCTCGAACTGCTCGATAACCGGCACCATCGCGACGCGTGGACGCGCGAACGGCTCAACAAGGCGCTCGACGCGGTCGACCGCGGCTCGACGCTGGCCTCGCAACTGCTCGCCTTTGGCCGTCAGCAGCCGTTGCAACCGGTGGTCATCAACCTGGCCGCGACCTTGCAGGGCGTCGACGACCTGTTGCGTCGAGCGCTCGACGAAACGATACGCGTGAAAACGGTTTTTGCCGCCGGTCTGTGGAACACGCTGATCGATTTTCAACTGCTCGAAAACGTCATCCTCAATCTCGCGATCAATGCTCGCGATGCGATGCCTCAGGGCGGCGAGCTGACGATCGAACTATCCAACGCGGTGCTCGACGACGACGACGTCGCTCCGCTCGCCGATGTCGCGGCCGGTCAGTATGTGCTGCTGGCCGTCACGGACACCGGAACGGGCATGTCGAAGGAAGTCCTCGAGCGCGCGTTCGACCCATTTTTTACGACCAAACCGGAAGGCAAAGGCACCGGGCTCGGGCTCAGCATGGCCTACGGCTTCGTGAAGCAAAGCGGTGGCCATATCGAGATCCATAGCGAGCCCGGCCGCGGGACCACCGTGAAGATTTACCTGCCGCGTTCGATGCAGCCGGCGACGGAACTTCCGCGGCGCGAGCGGGTAGTCGTGACCGGCGGCACGGAAACCATTCTGGTCGTCGAAGACGACCCGAAGGTGCAATCCACCGTGATCGATACGCTTTCCGGGCTCGGCTATCGGGTGCTGAAAGCGGACACCGCGCAGCAGGCGCTGGCCGTGCTGCAAAGTGGTGTTCACGTCGACCTGCTTTTTTCCGACGTCGTGATGCCCGGGCCAGTGCGCAGCACCGAGATGGTTATCGAAGCTTTGCAGTTGCTGCCGAAACTGAAAGTACTGTTCACCTCGGGCTATACGCGCGATGCGATCATCCACGGCGGCAGACTCGACCCCGGCGTCGAGCTGCTGGGCAAACCGTACAGCCGGGAACAGCTCGCGCAGAGGATCAGACAGATGCTGGGCGGCCGCAACAAGCCCGCCGCGCAAGCACTCGAGCCGATCGCCCCGCGTCAACGCAGACACGGGCTGCGCGTCCTGTTCGTCGACGACGATCCGAACCTGTCCGACGCGGTCACGGAACAGCTGAACCTGCTCGAGCACCTGCCGGAATCGACCACCTCGCCGTCGGAAGCGCTCAAACGGCTGGTGCAGCAGCCATTCGACGTGCTGATTACGGATCTCACGATGCCGGACATGGACGGCATCGAACTGGCGCGGCAGGCCACAGCGATGCGACCTTCGCTATGCGTGGTGTTTTCATCGGGAAATGACATGCCCGAGCTGCCGCCGTTGGCATTCCGCTGGGCGGCTTTGCGCAAACCTTTTACATTCAGGGAACTCGATGCGGTATTACGCGGCTTTCGCACCTGATGTGCGTCGTTCGTTCCGGTGTCACGCCATCGCGGCAGACGGGAGGGGCAATGAGTAGCATCCCGGAGCTGTTCAGGCATTTGACGGCGGGCGTGTACGTGATCGGCGTAGCGAACGGTGAGCGCCGGGACGCGTTTACTGCCAGCGCGGTGATGCAGGTTTCGTTTTCCCCGCTGCTCGTTGCACTCGGTATCAGCGCGGCGCATGAGTCTTATACCCTTCTGCACGAAGCAGACGGATTCGCGATCAGCGTGTTGAGCGCGCAGCAGCAGGAGCTGGCCAAACACTTCGGAACGCAGTCCGGGCGCACGGTCGACAAACTCGCGTCAACGCCGTGGCGGCCGGGCGTGACAGGCGCACCGCTGCTGCGCGATGCGCTTGCCCACTTCGAATGCCGGGTGGTCAACGACATCGAGGCGGGAGATCACAGACTGGTTCTGGCACGCGTGATCGATGGCGCGATCGCCCGTCCGAACGGCCAGCCGATGCTTTACGCGCAGACGGGCAACCTCGACGGCAGCGAAAGCCTCTACCCCGCCACGTTTTCGTGACGGCGCGGCGACGCCGCGCGCGGTGCGATGCAATTACGACGTAGGTGAACAGGACAGCAGCATGCTTACCTTGGAAATCGAACGGATCCGGCCCACGCAACTGACGCATGGGGCGCGGGAAGTGCGCTCGAAAGCCGCGCAATACGCGGCGCTGAGCGGCCACGATCTGGACATGGCGATTGCCGAAAAGCCGATACCCGTTGTGTACGGTCCCAACCAGACGCCCTTTGCAATCGATCATCACCACGTGGCCGCCGCGCTCTGGCACACCAACATCCGCTCGGTTCCGGTCGTGCTGGTGCGGGACCTGTCTTCCTGTTCCGTTGCCGAATTCTGGCTGAGCATGGAAAACCAGCGATGGACGTCCCCGTACGACGCCCAAGGCCAGCGACGGCCGTTCTCCGAGTTGCCGGAACACGTGTGGGAACTGATCGACGACGAGTATCGAAGCCTCGCGGCGGCGGTGCGCGATGCCGGCGGATACGAAAAAACTCAGGTCCCGCTGGCAGAGTTTCGCTGGGCGGACCTTTTCCGCTCTACGCTGCCGCGGCCGCAAAGCGACGCGCAGTTCGCCGAACTGGTCGAGCAGGCGGTGACGCTCGCGAAGAGCGATGCGGCGCTCGGGCTGCCCGGATATATCGGCGACGGACGCGATACATAGCGGATTGAGCGCTGGCGGGTTACTCCGGCTCCTTCACCCCGCATCCGACGAATGTGCTGCCAATAGAGCAGCTTGAAGGGACGGTCGGAACACTAGAGACTCACAGCCCCTAGAGCCAACCCATCGCCGAGGCCTTGAGCGTCGCCGCTGCGCGCGTAGAACATTCGAGCTTGCGAAACACGCTCTCAACATGGGTACGAACCGTGCTCGGACTCATCGTCAACTCCCGTGCGGCTTCCTTGTTGCTCGCACCGCGCGAGATCACGCGTAGCACGTCAAGCTCGCGCACTGACAGCAGCGAACCCTGCGACGCGTTTTTTGTCGGCCGCCTGACCACCGGCGCGTCGCCCGCCACGAGAGCACTGACCACCTCGTCGCATAGCCTGCCGCCCGCAACCTCGTTGCGCAACGTTTGGGCGGCAGCATCAGTGGACAGCGCAGCACGCCACGGCCGCGTCGCGCGCAACGCGACCCATGCTACCGACGCCGCAAGGACGCGTGCCTCCAGAGGCAATGCGCTGTCGCCAGCGCCACGGAAGTATCCCGAGCCGTCTTGCCGTTCGTACGCGTAAGAAGCGAGTTCAGCGGCTTCGCCCAGAGCGCCTGTCTGTTTGCCCGCGCGCGCGGTCCAATACGGGACCAGCCGCACCTTTTCCCACGCACTCGCTGCCAAAGGTCCGTGTTGGTTCCACACGTCGTTGGGCACGGCGGCTCGTCCGATGCCGTGAATCAATCCAGCGTGGTAAACGCGCGCCTGTGCCGCTTCGTCCAGCGCAAGGCGGGCGCAACACACGGCCGCCGTCGCCGCCACCGCGCGCGAAAAACCCGTCATCCACGGCAATTTCAGGTCGATCACATCGGCGATCAGTTCAGCCGAAGTAAGCCGCTGCATGTCGGATGTCGTCAGTGCGGCGTCGAAATCTGCAAGCGACGCGCGCTCCAGTTCCGCTACCCAGCCGACTGCATTGCGCGCCGCCGTCTCGACCAGGCGCCCCGGATACCGCGTGCCGGCGCGCTGCCCGATCAGCCCAAGCGCCCGTTCGAGGCCATACGCGCGGGTGAAAATCTCCAGGTCGCCCGCCAGCGCGACGACGAACACAGGCATCGGCACCATGTCGCGCGCGACGTTCGCCGGCAAGCCAGCGCCGTCCCATGCTTCGAAAATGTTACGCAGCGCGGCTTCGGTATCGCTGGACAGAGCCAGCATGCGCGCGATCTCGCCGGCCACCTCGCAGTGGGTCTGTGCCAGCGCAGGCATCACGGCGCCGGCGCCACCGAACGCTTCCAGCGGCTCGGCCCACCCCGGTCGCCCTTCCAGCATCGCCACCCGGATCGCGATGTCGTCGCCGAACACTTGCGCGAAGCCCGCTGCGTTCGCAGTGCATCCGGACCAGCGCAGTAGCGCCACTTCGCGGACCGTATCGCAAGCCCGCGAATCCAGTCCTGCGGCTTGCGCGAGGCGGGCTGCCAGCCATCCCGTGCGCAACGAATGGTCGGTCGGTTGTCCCATGCTCAAGTCGCCGATGAACGCGAGCGCTCTGACCGAATCGAATACCCGCAGCGCGGTCTGACCTGTTTCAATATCGAACTTGGGCATGGGGTGCAGAAAATCATTAGAAACAGCAAAGAATCATACGCGACGCTTGCGCAACATATACGGCGAGCGGGCATCAGCTGTCGATACAGGGCTGCTCGCCGGCCGCCGTGTCTGCCCGTATGCTTCGACGGGCTGCCGCGGCGGCTTGTTCACGCGCGGAGAAATGCCTGTCTTCTTTGCTAACGCGTTAAACAGGCACTCCCGCGAAAGGCGACC
>NZ_DASXHN010000114.1:0-6385 GCF_036488505.1 Paraburkholderia sp.
AGCGCTACTCGCCTCCTGACCTATTGCGCCCTGCGCGTCACACGATTGCAAGCAGTGGAGCTTGTTTGAACGCTACGACGCTATGGAAGCGCAGTTTCATATCGGAATGGCGCTTTTTTCCCCTGGCACCTTCATCTTGCGAAAGTGACGCCAAGTCCAGGATATTGCGCATGAGAAAAATTTGATGATTAACGGAGACGACAATGAAAATTTGCATTTACGGCGCCGGTGCGATCGGCGGTTACATGGGTGCGCAACTGGCGAGAGCCGGGGCGGACGTTAGTTTCGTCGCCCGCGGGCCGCATCTGGCGGCTATGCAGGCGAACGGTGTGCGCTTGCAGATCGATGGTGAGGAGCACACCGTCAAGGTCCGCTGCACCAACAATCCTGCGGAGCTTGGAGCGCAGGATTACGTGGTGATTGCGCTCAAGGCGCATTCGGTGCCGGGTATCGTCGGGCTGATGCCGCCGCTGCTGGGACCGGATACCGCGGTGGTCACCGCAGTGAACGGCTTGCCGTATTGGTATTTCCACAAGCACGGCGGTGCATTGTCGGGAACGACGCTGGAAAGCGTCGATCCAGGCGGGCGCCAGTGGCAGGTGCTCGGGCCGGAGCGCGCGATTGGCTGCGTGCTGATCCCCGCGGCCGAAATTGCGGAACCCGGCGTGATCCGCCATGTGTACGGCAAGAAATTTCCCATTGGCGAGCCGAGCGGGCTGGTTACGCCGCGCCTGCAGGCGTTCCACGACATCATGAGCGCGGCCGACATGGAAGCGCCGATGCGCGACAACATCCGCGATGAAATCTGGCTGAAGCTGTGGGGCAACCTCTGCTTCAACCCGATCAGCGCGCTGACAGGCGCCACGCTCGATGTCCTCACCAGCGATCCCGCCGTGCGCGCACTGTCGCGCCGGATGATGGAGGAGGCGCGGGGGATCGCGGAGCAACTGGGCGTTCATTTTCGAGTCGATGTGGAAAAGCGCATCAACGGCGCGGGCGCGGTCGGCGCTCACAAGACCTCGATGCTGATGGACTGCGAAGCGGGCCGGCCCATGGAGATCGATCCGATCGTGACCGTCGTGCAGGAAATCGGTCGGAAACTTGCTATCGACACCCCGATGATCGACGCCGTCCTGGCGCTGATCAAGCTGCGCGAGGGCGTCAACCAGGGGACGGCGCACGCAGACACAAAGCGGATCGAACCGCCCAGCTTGAGACGTCAAGCCGTGGGCGTTTCGTGAATTCGAGTTAAGTCGAAATTCGCCGCTCATACCCAAAGCTCGTCAAACCTGGTCCGTGGCTTTTCGCTTGAAGAAACAAACTCGGGGCATTTCCTGGCGGCGAAGTCACGCCCACGCAGACCCCACAAGGGTGCAAATGCAGTCTTTCCCAAAATACACTTGTGGAAATACGGTACATGAAATATTGTATATCACAAACAACGCCCGCCAAGGAGACAGACGTTATGGCCGAAGTACTGATTACCCCGCAGAGTGCCACTGCAGCAGGAACAGCAAAAAGCGAAGCAGCCGAGACCACGGACGGCTTCCATCTGGTCATCGATGCCCTGAAGCTCAACGACCTCCACACGATCTTCGGGCTAGTTGGTATTCCCATCACCGACCTGGCGCGCCTGGCGCAAGCCGAAGGCATGCGCTTCATCGGCTTTCGTCACGAACAGCATGCGGGCAATGCGGCGGCCATCGCCGGCTACATGACCCAAAAGCCCGGGATCTGCATGACCGTTTCGGCGCCGGGCTTCCTGAACGGCCTGACGGCGCTCGCCAACGCGACCACCAATTGCTTCCCGATGATCCTGATCAGCGGGTCCAGCGAGCGTGAGATTGTCGACTTGCAGCAAGGCGACTACGAGGAAATGGATCAGCTCAATGCGGCCAGGCCCTACGCCAAGGCCGCCTATCGCGTGCTGCACGCTGAAGACATCGGCATTGGCATTGCGCGCGCGATTCGCGCGGCCGTGTCGGGCCGTCCCGGCGGTGTCTACCTGGACCTGCCGGCGAAGCTGCTGTCGCAGACCATCGACGCGGTGAAGGGCAAGCAGTCGCTGGTGCGCGTGGTGGACGCCGCGCCGCGCCAGATTCCCGCCCCTGAATCGGTCAAGCGGGCGCTTGACGTGCTGAAGAGCGCGAAGCGTCCTCTGATCCTCCTTGGCAAGGGCGCTGCGTACGCCCAGGCCGACGCGCAGATTCGCGAGCTTGTGGAAAAGAGCGGCATTCCGTACCTGCCGATGTCGATGGCCAAGGGCTTGTTGCCTGATACCCACGAGCAATCGGCATCGGCGGCTCGCTCGTTCGTGCTGCAGGAAGCCGACGTCGTGCTGCTGATTGGCGCGCGCCTGAACTGGCTGCTGTCGCACGGCAAGGGCAAGACGTGGGGCGCGGCGCCGAAGCAATTCATCCAGGTCGACATCGCGCCGACGGAAATCGACAGCAACGTCGCGATCGCGGCTCCGGTGATCGGCGATATCGGCTCGTGCGTATCGGCTTTGCTGGGCGGCATCGACGCAAGCTTCCCGAAGCCCGCGAGCGAGTGGACGGGCGCGATCTCCGAGCGCAAGAGCAAGAACCTGGAGAAGATGGCCGCGACGCTCGCCAAGAATCCGTCGCCAATGAATTTCCATAGCGCCCTGCGCGCGATCCGCGACGTGCTGAAGACGCGCCCGGACATCAACGTGGTCAACGAAGGCGCCAACACCCTCGACTACGCCCGCAGCATCATCGACATGTACGAGCCGAGGAAGCGCTTCGACTCGGGCACGTGGGGAATCATGGGTATCGGGATGGGCTTCGCCATCGGCGCGGCGGTGACGAGCGGCAAGCCGGTCGTCGCGATTGAAGGCGACAGCGCGTTTGGCTTCAGCGGCATGGAGCTGGAAACCATCTGCCGCTATGAGCTGCCGGTTTGCACCATCGTCTTCAACAACAACGGCGTGTATCGCGGCACCGACGTGAACCCGACCGGCGGCAAGGACGTTGCCCCGACGGTGTTCGTCAAGGGCGCGCGCTACGACAAGATGATCGAGGCATTCGGCGGCATCGGCTACAACGCCACGACGCCGGAAGAGTTGACGAAGGCGCTGCAGGAGTCGATCGCGTCCGGCAAGCCGACGCTGATCAATGCGGTCATCGACGAAGCCGCGGGCACGGAGAGCGGCCGCCTGACCAATCTGAATCCGCAAAGCGCGGCGATGAAAAAGTAACCGGGCTCGACGGTACCGGCGCAACGCGCAAGCGGGTGCAGCGGGTATCGCCGCAAGAACATGAGCAAGCACACCATGAGCAAGCAACCCTTTAGCCAGTGAGTCAGGAGACAGGAAAATCATGAGCAAACCACTCGACGGAATCAAGATCATCGACTTTACGCACGTGCAGGCGGGTCCGGCTTGCACGCAGTTACTCGCGTGGTTCGGCGCCGACGTGATCAAGGTGGAGCGTCCGGGCTCGGGCGACGTCACGCGCAGCCAGTTGCGCGACATTCCGGACGTCGATGCGCTGTATTTCACGATGCTCAACAGCAACAAGAAGTCGCTCACGCTGGATACGAAGAAGCCGGAAGGCAAGCAAGTGCTGGAAAAGCTGATCCGGGAATCCGATGTGATGGTGGAGAACTTCGGCCCGGGCGCGCTTGATCGCATGGGTTTCTCGTGGGATTACATCCGCGAGCTGAATCCGAAGATGATCCTGGCGTCGGTGAAAGGCTTCAGCGACGGCCATCATTACGACGACCTGAAGGTCTACGAAAACGTTGCGCAATGCGCGGGCGGCGCGGCCTCGACCACGGGGTTCTGGGACGGCCCGCCGACCATCAGCGCAGCGGCGCTCGGCGACAGCAATACCGGCATGCACCTGGCCATCGGCATCCTGACAGCGCTGATCGGGCGTGACAAGACGGGCAAGGGGCAGAAAGTGGCGGTATCGATGCAGGACAGCGTGCTCAACCTGTGCCGGGTGAAGTTGCGCGATCAGCAGCGCCTGGACCGGCTTGGTTACCTGGAGGAATACCCGCAATACCCGCACGGCGAATTCAGCGATGTGGTTCCGCGCGGGGGCAATGCCGGCGGCGGCGGCCAGCCGGGCTGGGTGCTGAAATGCAAGGGCTGGGAAACCGATCCGAACTCCTACATCTACTTCACGATCCAGGGTCACGCCTGGGCGCCGATTTGCCGCGCGATCGGCAAACCGGAGTGGATTGAAGATGCGAACTACAACACGGCGACGGCGCGCCAGCCGCACATCTTCGACATCTTCAAGACCATCGAAGAATGGCTCGCCGATAAAACCAAGTTCGAGGCCGTGGATATCCTGCGCAAGTTCGATATTCCGTGTGCACCGGTGCTGACGATGAAAGAGCTTGCCAACGATGTCTCGTTGCGCGAAAGCGGCACCATTGCCGAAGTTGCGCACAAGGAGCGCGGCTCGTACCTCACGGTGGGCAGCCCGATCAAGTTCTCGGACATGAAGCCGGAGATCACGGCGTCGCCGTTGCTGGGCGAGCATACCGACGAAGTGCTCGAGAGCCTCGGTTATAGCAGCGCGCAAATTGCTCAACTGCGCGACGCTCAAGCCGTTTAAACGCGACGGCAGCGCTGTGGATCGCTTTGGCGGACCACGGCGCTGCCTGGATCGAAGAAGGCCGTTTCAACCATGAATAGCGCCCTGCCAACGCCCGCCGTGCAAACCTCATCCCCCATCGATTTCGAACAACTGGTCGGCGTGATCGGCGACGCGGTTGTCATCTCCAACGCCAGTGGCGCGATCACGCTGTGGAACCCCGCTGCCGAGCGCATGTTCGGGTTCACGCAGGCAGAAGCGCTGGGCAATTCGCTGGACCTCATCATTCCCGAGCGCTTGCGGGGGCGTCACTGGAGCGGTTACGAAAAAACCATGGCGACCGGCGAAACGCGCTACGGACACGACGTGCTGCGCGTGCCGGCGGTGCACAAGGACGGCCGGTCCTTATCGATTGCATTTACGGTGGCGCTGCTTCATTCAGCGGGACCGGAACGTAGTGTGACAGGCATTGTTGCCGTTATCCGCGATGACACCAGCCGCTTTGCCGAAGAGCGAAACCTGCGCAAGCGGCTGGCTGAACTCGAAGCAAAATCCGGCGCATGATTGGAATATGCGCGGAATGCGCCGGAATGCGCACGAGACTGCGTTGCGGTAAAAGGAGACAGCCATGAGCGCCCAAGCGGACGTGAAACGTTACGAGCTGCTGATTGGTGGCGAAGCAGTGGCGCCTGGTGGAGGCGCGTATTCCAGCATCATCGATCCATCGACCGAGACGCAGATTGCGAGCGTTGCGCAGGGCACGGCGGCCGATGTCGACCGTGCCGTGCAGGCGGCGCGCGCCGCGTTGAAGCCATGGAATGCAATCAGGGCATCTGAACGCGGCCGGATCCTGATGCGCTTTGCGGAATTGATGCGTACGTATCAGGACGAAATTGCCGCGGTGGAAAGTCTCGATGCCGGCAAGCCGATCTCCGGCGTCCGGCGCCAGGATGTACCGGCAGCTATCGACACCCTCGCGTATTACGCGGGCTGGTGCGACAAGATCAATGGACAAGTGGTGCCCACGCGCCCGGACGCGCTGACTTACACCGTGCGCGAACCGGTGGGCGTAGTCGCGGCTATCGTGCCGTGGAATTTCCCGTTGATGATCGGCATGTGGAAGATCGCACCCGCGCTTGCCTGCGGCTGCACGCTGGTCGTCAAGCCCGCGGAGCTGACACCGTTATCGGCGTTGATGCTCGGACGCCTTGCACTGGAAGCCGGCGTACCGCCGGGCGTACTTAATATTGTTACCGGCAAGGGTTCGGTAGTGGGCGACGCGCTGGTCGCGCACCCCGGTGTGGACAAGGTCACGTTCACTGGTTCGCCATCGGTCGGTCGGGGAATCCTGCAGGGCGCGGCGGTCAACTTCAAGCGCGTCACGCTTGAGCTGGGCGGCAAGTCCGCCAACGTCATTTTCGCCGATGCCAACCTCGATCAGGCTGCGCGCGCGGCTGCGTCGGGGATCTTTTTCAACGCGGGGCAGGTGTGTTCGGCGGGCTCGCGGGTGCTGGTCCAGCGATCGGTGTATGACGAGATCGTCGAACGTCTGGCGCAGCGTGCGAAGTCGATCACGCTGGGTGATCCATCGCAGAAAGAGACGTCCATGGGACCGCTCATTTCCGCGAAGCAGATGCAGTCGGTGCTCGACTACGTGGACATCGGGAAGAACGAAGGGGCGTCGGTCGTGTCGGGTGGCAGGCGATGGGGCGAGCGTGGCTATTTTGTGGAGCCCACGGTGTTTGCCAATGTCGAGCACGAGATGCGCATCTCGCAGGAAGAGATCTTCGGCCCGGTAGTCAGCGTAATTCCCT
>NZ_DASXHN010000369.1:0-1548 GCF_036488505.1 Paraburkholderia sp.
TTGATGCGCGGCAGGAAACGCTGCGCCATGTCTTCGAACGGCTCGCCGACGCGCCAGACACGCGGCGTGCCATGCGGATTGACGTTGGTGAACACGCGCAGAATGCGCTCGCCGTAATTCGGCCGCGACGGAAACGCATCGACGTGCAGACGGCTGTCGTCCTTGCGCCACGAGGTTTGGCGCGTTTCGACCTGATGCAGCCGCAGGCTGGTCGGCGCGACGCGCAGCTTGCCGTTGTACTCGGGAAAGAGCCCATCGACGAGCGTGCGCGCATTCGCCTGATAACGCGCGATCAATGCGCGCACCGCCGATTGCGTGACCGCGTCGCCGGCCACGCCGTGCAGCGCGCTGCCGTTCGGCTCGAGGCTGATGTTCTTGCGATTGGGGTCGGCGATCGCGGGGTCGAGCAGCGCCTGCTCGCCGCCTTCGATCGCGAAGCGCAGGTTCGGGAAGTACAGCACTTTGCCGCGCTCGACGCCGGCGAGCAGCGTCTCGCGGGGCACGGCGAGATGGCGGCCGTGCCAGTCGGCGGTCGCTACTTCGATGATCTGGGTTTCGTTCATGGTCGCCTTGGGAACGGAAGGTGCGCAACGCGAAGCGCGCCGGCGAATTGCCGCGGATCAGCGGACCGGCTTGAGCCGGCCTGCAGCAGACGCGGGCTACAGCAAGCCAAAAGAGGCCAGCGCCGACTTCACCTGTTGCAGCGTCGGCGGCTGCCCGGCCGCGCCGAGATTGACGACGTTCGGCGACCAATAGCCGCCCGTGCGCCATGCAGTCGAGAAATTGTACAACTCGACCGTCGGCCGCTTCAGCGCCGCCGCGATGTGGATTAGGCCTGTGTCGACCCCGACCGTCGCGGCGGCGCTGTCGATCAGGCCGACCACCGCCGCGAGCGACAGCTTCGGCGGCACGATGGCGGCCGCGCCGAACTCGTTCGCGAGCCGCTCGCTGGTCGCGCGCTCGGCGTCGCTGCCCCACGGCAGCACGATCGACGCCCCGCGCCGCACCAGCGACTGGCCGAGTTCGATCCAGGCGGTCTCCGGCCATTGCTTGTCGGCGCGTGAGGTTGCGTGCACGAACACGACGTAAGGCACCGGCAGGTTCAGATTCGCCTGCGATAGCGCGAGCGCCGCGCGCCCCGTATCGATGCCGAAGTCGATGTCATCGGTCGGCTGCGGCGGCGGGTCGTTCAGCGCCGCGGCCACCAATTGGCGCGTGCGTTCGACCACGTGCGTGCGCGGCTCGATCGGCACGCGCCGTTGATAGAAGAAGCGCACCGGCCATTCGTAGCCGGCGCCGTCGGTGCGGTTGCCGAGGCCCACCAGCGGCCCGCGCGCGAGGCTCGCGACCCACGCGGTCTTGATGAGCCCCTGGCAGTCGATCACGAGATCGTAGTGCTCGGCGGCGAGCGCGCGGCGGAACGCGCCGATTTCACGCCAGTTGTCGACCGACAGGATGCGTTTGCGCCAGCGCCGCAGCGAGACCGGAATCGCGCGCCGTACGCCGGTGACGAGCTCGACGAGCCCGGCGAAGCTTTCCTCGACGAGC
>NZ_DASXHN010000418.1:0-16450 GCF_036488505.1 Paraburkholderia sp.
CGCGCAGCGCGCCGAGCGTCTTGCCGAGCGAGTGGCTGGAGCGTTTCCAGATCACCACTGCGGCCAGCGCAACCAGCATGACCGACACCACGAAGAACGCAATGACGAACTGCAGCATGGCGTGCAGCGGCCCGACACCCGATTTGCCGAGTTGCGCGGCGCTCATGCAAAAGAGGATCAGCGGCAGCGGATAGCTCAACCAGTGCATCAGCTTCTGGCACGCGTGGTAGACCGTTTCGAGCGCCTGGCTCAAGCCGACTGAAATGCGCTCCGGCACGCGGCCGACCGCGAGGCCGAACAGCAGCGCGAATACCAGCGCCTTGAGCGCGTCGCCGTTGGCGAGCGCGGCGAAGATGTTGGTCGGCACGAGGCTCGTCAGCACGTCGGACAGGCTCAGCGACGGTTGCGGCAGATCGGCGCCGTACAGGTTCATCACCGTGTCGCTCGACGACGAGTCGCTGCCGACCATCAGGCCGAACGTCTGCATCGTCGCGGTGGACAGGTTCTTGCCCGGATGCAGCGTCATCACGACGATCGCGCCGACCACCGCGACGGTCGCCGACGCGCCGACGAACACCGTGATCACGCGCATCAGCAGCCGCGAGGTGCCGCCATCGCGAAACAGCCGCTGCAAGCTGAAGATTACCGCCGAGATCATGAACGGCAGCGTGGTCATTTTCAGCAGATCGACGTAGATGTCGCCGATGAAACCAAGCCGCTGCGCTTCGCCGGGCAGCAACAGACCGATCGTGCCGCCGATCGCGAGGCTGCCGATCACCACCCACGGGTTCAGAACGAATGCATAGATCCTGCTGGAATTCATGATGTGCTCTCTTGCGTGTAGACCGTGTACCGATGCGCGTATGCGTGCATGCGCCTGCTTTGTCGCTTGTTAGTGGCTTGCCGGCGGCTCATCAGTGAGTGGTCGCCTGAAGAACCGTATTTACGTCGTACCGGGTATTGCGCTCCGCGAGGAACTGATTGACGAAGGCGAGCAGCGTCGGCGACGACACGTTCACGCCGATCGCCAGGGTGTCTTCCAGATCCTGCAGCGTGACCACGCGCAGTCGCAGCGACGCGGTCGGGTCCACTTTCAGCACGCGCTTCACCTCGAATTCGTCGCGATAGGCGGCCGTCACTTCGCCCGTGTTCAGCGCGGCGAGCACCGCCTCCCAGGTCGGATAGCTGCGCACCTGCGCCTGCGGGAAATTGCCCGTCACATACGTCGCATACGACGAATTGGCGACCACGCCGATCGAGCCGTCATAGTTGCGGATCACCTCCGGCACCGCCCGGCCATGCGCGAGCTGCGCGAACTTCACGCGATTGAGCAGCAGCGCGCGCTTGAGGCTCAGATACGGCGTGCTGAAGCTGATCACCTGGGCGCGCGCGAGCGTGCGCGACAGTTTGCTCACCGCGATATCCGCCTGGCCTTTGGCGAGCAGGCTCACGACGTCGTCGAAGCTTTTCGCGTCGCGGTTGAAGCGCACCTTCACGCCGAGCTTCTTCGCGATGTCCTCGGCGAGCGTGATGTCGAGTCCGCTGAGCTGGCCGGCGTGCTCTTCGAAGAACGGCGGCTGGTCGACCCCGAGCACCGCGACCACCAGTTCGCCGCGCGCGACGATGCGCGCGAACTCTGGTGCGAGCAGGCGGCCGTCGGGCATCTGGATCAGCCCCGTGGACGTGGTGGTCAGCGACGGCGCCGGGGCCGAAGCGGCACTATCGGCGGCGGCAGCGGCCGGCGCATGATGCGCGGGCGAGTTGCCGGCCGCGCTGGCGGGCAGCACGATCAACGAGTTCAGCGCGAGCGCAGCCGCCGCGAGCCACGCGGCGCCGCGCGCCCCGCCAATCCGGCTAAAGCTGCGGGCAACGTTCAGAAACAGAGACGACATAACAAGTACCAGTCCTAGAGAGTCGAAGAAGCAGGCGCCGGGGGCGACGCTGGGGTGGGCGAAACGCTACCGGCGTCTGGCGAGCTTTGCGGTGCGACCGTGCCGGTCGACACCGTCGCGGGCGCGGCCGCAGTTGGGGACGTGTCCGGCGACGCGGCAAAGCGCGTACCGATCTCGATCCCCAGCAGGAACAACAGCACGCCGAGCAACAGCGCGCAGGTCGCGGCGATCGTCAGCATTCGCGAGGTCATCGAAAAAACGTATTGCTGCATCGGACACGGCCCTTACGGAATCATGGTGGTGAACTGCGCGGGGGCGACCACCTGGATCACGCCGCCCCACGAACACATCAGCTTCGACGCGTCGTTCAGCGCCGGCTGTCCGCCGATCAGCACGGTCGGCGAACCCGGCACCCACGGCGCGGCGGTGACCGGCAGACACGGCATCGGCGTCAGCGCGCCGAGCGCGGCGGCCGTCGCGGCGGCGACCATCGGATTGCCCATGCAGCTGCAGGTGCCGAACGGCATCACGTTGACCATCGGCAGGTGATCCATGATCGTCGCGGCCGGCGCGCCGGACAGCACCGCGTTCAGCGGCAACACGTTGAGCGTGCCGGGCGCGGCGCCGAAGCTGCATTGCACGGTGGTGCCGGAGGTAATCTGCATGCCCATCGCCAGGTCTAGCCCCTCACCCATTTCTCGAACTGTTTGACGATGCGTGGAGCGCCCGGCGCGCCGGCTGCCGGCGCCGCGGCGACACTGCGCCATTCGCCTTGCGGCTTGCCCTTCGCGTACATGCGCTGTTCCATCACGCTGCCGTCGGGCGCGAAACGGCGCACCGTGCCGTCGAGCAGATTCGCGCGATACGGCGACGCCTGCACCAGCGTGCCGTCGCGCGCGTAGTCGCGGGCTTCGCCTTCGAGCAGGCCGTGGCGATAGTTCATACGCCGCACGACCACGCCATCGTTCATATAAAGCGCCTCGCGCTCGAGCTTGCCGGCCTCGTAATGGAGCCGCGACGTGACCAGTCCGGACGGCGCGTACGACACGCTCTCGCCGTGCAATACGCCGTGCACGTAGTGCTGGCGCGCGGCCGGATTGCCCTCCAGATATAACGTCGTCACTCCGTGCAGCTTGCCGTTGAGGTAGTGCGCGTGCGTGAGCGGCGTGCCCTGCGCGTCGAACGTGCGCAGCGGGCCGCTCAGCGCGCCGTGCGCGAAGTGCGCGTGTTGCAGCAGCGTGCCGTCCGGCGCATAGCGCGTGCTCTCGCCATGCGGCACGCCCGCCACCAGCGACGCGCGGCCGACCAGATGGCCGGACTCGTCGCGCTCCTCGACGATGCGCGCGAGACCCTCCGCCGGCGCGCTATGCGCGCTCGCGGATGAATCGGCCGGTGGTGACAGGAAGGTTTCGATCGCTGGCCTCAGTTCAATTTGACGATCCCGCCTTTCAGCGCGAGCATCCCGCCACCGTCGACGGTCTGCGTGGCCGACGCCTTGTGCGACAGCGTCATCCCTTCGCTGCTCAACGTCGTGCCGGCCTTGCTCGAATGCGTGGTGCCGGCTTCGCTCGCGAGCGACGTGCCGGCCTTGATGCTGACCGACCCGCTCACGTCGATGACCAAATTGCCGCTCACCTTCAGCGTGTAATTGCCGCTGACGTTCTGCGTGAACGCCGCATGGTTGGTATGCGTCTCGTCGCCGGTGATGTCGAGCGTGCGCGTGCCCTTGACGTTGTGCGTCTCCTTGCCGGTCTGCACGTCGACGGTGCGGTCGCCCTTCTGGATCACGTGCGATTCGGCGCCGGCGATCACCGTGGTGCTCAGCGCGTTCTCGATCGACACGTTCATGTCTTTCTGCGCATGGAAATACAGCTCTTCCGAATTGAGCTTGTCTTCCATGCGGATTTCGTTGCCGGCGGTGCCGCTCTTCGACGAACGCGACAGCATCACGCTTTGCGTCTGCAGCGAAGGCAGCGCGACCGGAGGCGTGTTCTGGCCGTTGTATACGCAGCCGGTCACGAGCGGCCGGTCGGGGTCGCCATCGACATAGCTGACCACCACCTCCTGGCCGATGCGCGGCAGCACCAGATGCCCCCAGCCCTGGCCCGCCGACGCCTGCGACACGCGCACCCAGCACGAGCTGTTTTCGTCGGCGCCCGCACTGCCGTCCCAGTAGAACTTCAGCTTGACGCGGCCGTTCGCATCGGTCCAGATCTCTTCGCCCGACGAGCCGACCACTTTGGCGGTATGCGTGCCGGCCACCACCGGCCGCGGCGTCGCGAGCGGGGCGCGAAACGGCACCGCTTCCGGGAACACGTCGAAGTCGTTGCTATAGGTGTCGTTCGACGCGGTATGCGCGACCGCGCGCACCACGTACGCAACGTTCAGCGCGCTGTTCACATGGCCACTCAGCGTGAACGACGTACCGGCGGTCAGCGAGTAGCAGTAGCCGTTGCCATGGCCGGTCTGCTGCTGGACCGTTTGCGCGGCGAGCCGGACCGCGGCCTTGCGGGCGCCTTCCGCGCTGGTTGCGTACTTGCCGGGAAACACATAGCTGCGCCCGGTCGGCACCGATGCACTCCCGCTCGACGAAGCGGTGGAGCCCGCCGCCGTCAGATAGTCGTAGTCGGCGAGCACGTGTTCGCCCGCCACGATGTGCTGCGTCATCGTGAATTCGGCCACGCGCTCGGCGCGCGGCGCGATGCTGCTGTCGGGTGCGAAATACAGCGTCGCGGCCTGGCCGGTCTGGTGCGCGGACGCGCTGTCGGCGAGCACCATCGTATGGCTGCCGTTCGCGAACGTGAAGAAGTAGAAGATGCCCTCTTCCTCCATCAGACGCGAGATGAAATCGAACGCGCTTTCGTCGTACTGCACGCAGTATTCGCGCACTGCATAGTCGCTGCCACTGATGCGCAGCTCGAACGTGACCTGGAAGTTGCCGAGCACGGTCTTCACGATATCGAGTGCGCTCTGGTTCTGGTAGATCATCCGGTCGCGCCCGAGCGTGAGCAGCCATAGGCGCGGCGCGAGTTCGGCCGAGTAGAACGCGTACTGCGCATTCGCACCGGCGTGCGCGAAGCGCTTGACGATGCCGCTGAAGTAACGCGCGCTGCCGGCCTGATCCTTGACCGTGACCGTCACGGGCTTGCCGATGATGGTCTGCGCATCGAGCGCCTTGTTGGTCGAGCGCATCCGCAGGTCGAAGTGAAACGGCGCGGAAATCGCCTCGCGGCCCGCGAAGCCATCGAGCAGCAACACGTCCGTGCCGAACGGCGTCGTCACGGAGATGAACCAGTTGTCCTGGCTGGGCACGCTCGACATGCTGCTACGCCTCCTCGACGGTCAGGAAGCGGTATTCGATGCCGCCGCTCGCGTTCACCACCAGATGCACACCGCCGAACGGTTCGGAGATCGAGATGCGTTCGAGCACCTGGCGCGCGAGCTCGGGCAGGATCGATTGCGTGAGGATGTGATCGACGTTGCGCGCGCCGCTATCCACTTCCTTGCAGCGCTCGGTGATCAGCGCGGCGAGCGGTTCGTCCCACGTGAGGCGCGCATGATGATTGCTCTCGAAACGCTGCGCGAGCCGCGTGAGCTTCAGATTGACGATCGAGTGGATCTGCGCGTCGCCGAGCGGGTAATACGGCACCAGCACCAGACGGCCGAGAAACGCGGGACTGAACTGGCGCAGCAGCGCGGGGCGCAGGCGTTCGATCAGCGCTGCGGGTTCGGGGCGGCGCGCGCCCGCGCACGCATCGGTGATGATGTCCTGCGCCGCGTTCGAGGTCAGCAGGATCAGCGTGTTCTTGAAGTCGATCGGCACGCCCTCGCCGTCTTCCATCACGCCCTTGTCGAACACCTGGAAAAACAGTTCGAGCACGTCCGGATGCGCTTTTTCCATTTCGTCGAGCAGCACGACGCTGTACGGACGGCGCCGCACCGCTTCGGTCAGCACGCCGCCGCGTCCATAGCCGACGTATCCCGGCGGCGCGCCCTTCAGCCCCGACACGCTGTGCGCTTCCTGGAACTCGGACATGTTCACGGTGATCATGTTGCGCTCGCCGCCATACAGCGTATCGGCCAGCGCGCACGCGGTCTCGGTCTTGCCGACGCCGCTCGGGCCGACCAGCAGGAATACCCCGACCGGCTTGCCCGGATCGTCGAGGTCCGCACGGAACGTGCGCACCCGGCGCGCGATCGCATCGAGCGCCTGGTCCTGGCCGACCACGCGTTCGGCCAGCTTGTCCTGCAGATACAACACCGTGTGCAGTTCGTCCGCGAGCATGCGGCCGACCGGAATGCCGGTCCAGCCGGAAATCACTTTCGCGACCACCGACGAATCGACGCAGACCGGTACCATCGGCTCATCGCTCTGCACCGCTTCGAGGCCTTTTTCGAGGCGGCCGAGGTTGGCGGTCAGCGACGCGGCGTCGTCCGCGTCGTCGCCATCGGCCGTGTTGCGCCCGTCGGCCAGATGCTCGGCGATCTTCTTGCGCCACGCGATGATCTCGCCGACCGCGTGCTTTTCGGTGACGAGCTTGTCGGACAGCCGCGCATGGCGCGCGCGTTCGTCTTCGAGCTGCTTCGTGATCGTGGCGATCGCATCGGCGCGGTCGCTGCCGGTCGCCGCTTCGTGACGCAGGATGCGCAACTGGTTCTCGTTGCTTTCGATCGAGCGCCCGAGCGCCTCGATTTCCTCCGGCACGCCATTCTGGCCGATCGCAACGCGCGCGCACGCGGTGTCGAGCACGCTGATCGCCTTGTCCGGCAACTGGCGCCCGGTGATATAGCGATGCGACAGCCGCACCGCGTCGCGCACCGCGTCATCGAGAATTTCGACGCCGTGATGGTCGGCGAGCTTGGCGACCATCCCGCGCAGCATGTCGATCGCGACGGCCTCGCTCGGCTCCTCGACCTTCACGACCTGGAAGCGCCGCGCGAGCGCCGGATCGCGTTCGACGTATTTCTTGTACTCGGCCCACGTCGTCGCCGCGATCGTGCGCAACTCGCCGCGCGCAAGCGCCGGCTTCAGCAGGTTGGCCGCATCGCCCTGACCTTCGCTGCCGCCCGCGCCGATCAGCTGATGCGCTTCGTCGATGAACAGGATCACCGGCACCGGCGACGCCTTCACCTCGGCGATCACCGACTTCAGCCGATTCTCAAATTCGCCTTTGACGCCGGCGCCGGCTTGCAGCAAAGCGAGATCGAGCGAGCGCACGGATACGTTTTGCAACGCGGGCGGCACGTCGCGCTGCACGATCCGTTGCGCGAAGCCTTCGACCACCGCGGTCTTGCCGACGCCCGCCTCGCCGGTCAGGATCGGATTGTTCTGGCGGCGCCGCAGCAGCACGTCGATCAATTGACGAATTTCGGCGTCGCGGCCGCGAATCGGGTCGATTGCGCCGTCGCGGGCAAGCGCGGTCAGGTCGACCGTGTACTGGTCGAGCGCGCTATGCGCGCCGCCGGGTGCGCGCGACATCGACGGCATCTGCGGTTGCTGCGGTTGCTGCGGCGCGGCGGCGTCCGTCGCGGCTTTGCCCGCCGCATCGGCCGGGTTGCCAGCGGCACCGCCGGTGGATCGGCCAGCCGCGTTGCCGGCCGGCGACGCGGCGCCGCCCGCATCTTCGGCGGAGCCCGCCAGCACCTTCGCCAGTTGCTCACGCAAGCTGGCGCGCGGAATGTTCAGCAATGCCGGCGCCGATTCGAGCAGCAAGCCGCGCAGGCTGTCGATTTCGAGCAGCGCGAGCGTCAGCGTGCCCGAACGCACTTGTTGCTCGCCGAGCAGCATCGAACTGAGCAGCCACGCTTCCTGAAACAGCGCGGAGAAATTCGGCGACAGCGCGGGCGTGCGGCCATTGCCGCGCTTGAACTGGTCGATCGCTTTGTGCAGCTGCGCGATCAGCGTGTCCGGCTTGATCTGGAAATGCTTGAGGATCGCCTGCAGATCGGGCGCATCGGATTCCAGCAGCGTCAGCAACAGATGTTCGACGTCGACGTTGTAGTGGGTCTGCCGCACGCACAATTGCGCGGCCTGCTCCATCGCGTGCTTGCACTCGGGATTGAGCTGGGCCAACAGCGTACGGATATCGATGTTCATGCGCGCAATCCTTCGTGATCAATCCCGCCGCCGGTGGCCGCGCGTAGCGCGAGCCGCACCGCGGCGGGTGCCGGTGCGCTCGGCCGTGCTGCGGCGGCGATGCCGCGAGCGTGGGCCGGCAACGGCGTTTCGTGAGTGTCACCGGTCGTGCCGCCGGCTTCGCCGTCATCGCCGCCACGGTGCGCGCCGCCGGCCAGCCACGAAGTCCAGCCGAGCCGCGCCGCGCGCGAGCCGCCGAGCGCGCAGCTCACAGGCTGGGGCGCGAGCTTCAGCACGAACTCGACGTCGAAATCCTGTTGCAGATAACAGCGAATCAGCCAGTGCGCGAGCGCGTGATCGCGGCCGCCTGGCAGCAGTGCCGCAAACCGCTCGCGCGATAGATCGGCGAACTCGATCCGAATGCCCGCGGCCTGGTCCCATGCGCGGCGACCCAGCACGCTCTGCCCGCCGAGCCGCGGCGCGCGCGAACCGACGCGCGCGAGCCGCAGCGAATCGCCTGCATCGATCTCACGCCAGCCGCCGACGAACTGCGCGCCGCGCACCGTGATGCGCAGCCGGTCGGACAGCAGCGCGAGCAGGCCCGTCATCGAGCGCGGCGCCGCGCTGAGCAGCCCCGCGTGCCGGATCCATAGCCGTTCGTCGTGCGGTCCGCGCTGCGCGCCGCGCAGCCCGAGATGGCTCAATGTGTCGAGGCAGGTGGCGAGCGCCGACGCATGCGGCGAGCGCCAGTTCAGACCCGGTGCGTGCTTCTTGCGGCTGCGATAGAGAAACGACAGGAAGCGGTGATTGAAGATGTCGAGCAGGTCGGCCGTCGCGAAGTCGCGCCTCGCGCACGCTTCGAGCACCAGCTCGGTAAACGGCATCGGCAGCGGGCCGTTCGCACCGGCGAGCGTCAGCGCCGCGGTCGACAGCGTGTACGCCGGGCGCCGTCCCGCGTGCGCTGGATGTGCGTGAGGCGCGTCGTGTTCAGCGTCGGCCGGCGACACCGCGGGGTCATCGCGCGAATCTTCGCGCGCTTCAGTGCGTACCTCGCTGCGTACGTCATCGCGCAACCCGCCGCGCCGCACGCCGCGTACGTCGCTCGGCTCGAACGCGAGCGACACCAACCCGCTCAGGCGCACCGCCTCGCCCGCGCCATTGCCGCGGCCGAGCGCACGCGCATGCGGCACCGCACGTTCGAGCAGACTGATCGCCTGGAACAGGTCGAAGCCTTGCGGGTTCGCGATGAGCCGGGCGATCAGAGCAGTTGCTGGCAACCGGTCATCGGCTCCCATTGCTTCCATATCTCGTCTCCGCGGCGCACCACCAACCGCACAAAAGAATTGACCGACGTGTACATCGCGAAAAAGCGTGCGAGCACCGCGCCCATCAGCAGCGGCGAGCCGCCGACGAACGCGTGCGCGTCGAACTCGATGCTCACTTCGGTGCCGCGACAGTAGCCGCGCCACGCGTCGGCACCGACGTGCGCGGTCACGTTGCGCGCCTGAATGCTTTTGATGCCGCGAATCTGATCCTGCTCGCGGGTGCTCTCCGACGCGAACAGCCGCAGCATTTCCTGCAATTGCTTCTGACCGGTCGCACCGCTCACCAGCGATTGATAGTTCAGCGTGAGCAACGAAATCAGCCGCCACAGCGTGTCGCTGCCGAGCGGCGGATTGCGCTGCAAGGTCGGTTCGTACAGGCAGCGCACGCGCGCATTCTGCGACACCTTCTCGACCAGCAGCCGCGCGCCGAGCGGCACCTGTTCGGCCAGATGCCGGTTGGTGCACAGCAGGTTCGCGTAGACGACCGGCTCGCTCGGCTGACTCAGCGCGTTGCTCGCGTCGACGAAGCTGACGAACACATCGGTGCCCTGCACGTTCTCGCGCAGGCTATGCTCGCGCCGCGCGGACCAGAACACCGTCGCACCGTTGGTGTCGACATGATCGATCGCGGAGAAACCCGGCACGCTCGCCGAGCGTTCTGTCGACGGGTCCGATGCGACCACCGAGACGATCGAATGGATCTCCGTCATCGCGTCCCGGCGCTGATCCGCGACCAGACGATATTCGTAATGACGATGGTCGATCGCGATCGGCTCGCTGGTCTGCGAGAACAGATTCACGATCGGCGTGCAGCCAAGCTTGAAATGCTGCGCGCCGAGCATGCCGAGTCCGCGCGGCAAACGTTCGAGATGGAGCACGATCTCGCACTTGCGGCCGGTGCCCAGGCGGCCCGCCAGATGATGCAGATCGAAGAAATGAAACTTGCGCGGGAACGCGAAATATTCCTGCATCAATCCATAGGCCGGCTGCGCATGCGATGGCTGCGGCAACACGTTGTCTTGCGGCGCGTAGCCGACCTCGCGCCACGCCGACGCGGGCAGCACGACACCGCTGCCGCCTTCCGGGCGCAGCGAAACATCGGTCACGCTGGACACCAGCAGCTCGTAGAGCGGCATCGTCACCATCCAGTCGCCATGCAGATGGATGCGCAACTGCGTCAGTTCGAGTTCCGAAAAATCGACGCCGGGCTCGCATTCGAGCGTGAGACGCAGCGTCGAGTCGTCGCCGAAACCCGCTTTCGTGATCGTGAGCGGCCACAGCACCGTGTCCCACGCGGTGCGGAACCGGCACGCATCGCCGCCTTCGGTGAGCGCTTGCAGACCCGTGTGACGCGGCACCTTGAAGCCCGCCGTCACCTTGCCCTGGGCGGGATCGAGTTCGAACTGCGCGACGCTCACCGACGGGGTCGGCTGAACCAGCGTCGGACACACGTTATCGAGCAGCGCCGATGCGACCTGCGGAAATTCCTGATCTAGATCGCGATGCACGCGCGCGGCGAGAAAGGCGGTCGCTTCGATCAAACGCTCGGTGTGCGGATCCAGCGATTCGGTGCCGTGCAGCGCGAGCCGCGCGGCGACTTTCGGGTAGCGCTGCGCGAAATCGGCGCCTTGCGTGCGCAGATACGACAGCTCGCGCTTGTAGTACTGGAGAATATCGTCGGGGGCGAGTTCAGCCATGGTCCACCCAACGCGGATTGGTGTAGCTGTCGCCCGAGGCGGCCAGCTGGAATGCCACGTGGCCTACGCCGCTTGCTTCGCGCAACCGGCCGTCGATCACGAGCAACGCATCGCTGCGATCGGCGGGAAAAGCAAAAGTGACGGTGACGTTCGCCAGACGCGGCTCGAACAGCTCGATTGCGCGCCGCACCGCCGCGGCGATCGCGTCGCGATCGGCGCCCGAGCGCAGTGACCGCTCGGAGAAATCCGGCACGCCGTAGTCGATCACCGTGCCGTCGCTGGCGGAGAACGCCGCGACGGTGAGCCGCGAACGCGTGTTCAGCAACCTGCCCAGATCGCGCGCCACCGACTCGCGCAGCGCGTTCGCACCGACGAGTTGGGTCTCGCCGCCAGCGGCGAGACGGTCGAACAAGGGCACGGCGGAACCCCTTGATAATGCCGGCATGAAGCGAGTACTCCTGGTGCGCGGATGGTAAGACGATGCTGGCTGACGCGGCCCACCGTGAACGAACGGGATCAGGCAGCCGGCGCAACCGCGACGTTCTTGGTCAGATCCCAGCCGAACGACGCGGTGCCCTTCTTGGTCGAGTCGGTCTTTTGCTGCGTGTACTCGGCGGTCACCTGCGTGAAGTTGATCGAGAAACTGTCGCCCATGCCGCCGCCGCCGCCCGTGGAAATCGACGAGATCATCGCGTTGGTGAGCACGTATTTCATGTGCAGCATGAACGTGCCGTTTTCATTACGGCCGATCGACAAGGTCGCGTCGCCGAGCTTGGTGCCGGCCGCGCACGCGGCGTACAGCCCCGGCGTCGACTGGTCGGTGCTCTTCGAGAGCGAGAACTCCGCGAAGTTCGGCCGGCCGAGCGTACGCTCGGTGTTGGTCGCGTCGAGCCCCATCGGCAACGACACCGCGTGCGAGAACGAGTGGATCACGATCTGATCGGTGTAGCCGTCGATCATCGCGTTACCCTTGATGTCCTTGATCAGGAGAAGAATCGTATCCATGACAGTCCTGTTTTAATTGAGTAGTTGAGCAGATGCGCGTGCGGCCGGGTCGCACGCGATGCATCAGGCTGCCGCCGCCGGCAGTTCCGCGACGAGACGAATCGACGCGGTCAGTTCTTCCATCTGGAAGTGCGGGCGCAGGAAGCAGGTGGCGCGATACGCGCCCGGCTTGCCCGGCACTTCCGTCACGTCGACACGCGCTTCGCCGAGCGGGTAACGCGCTTTCGATTCCTGCGATGCCGACGGATTGATCAGCACGTAGTCCGCGATCCAGTTGTTCAGATAGTTCTCGACGTCGGCGCGGGTCTGGAAGCTGCCGATCTTGTCGCGGATGATGACCTTCAGGTAGTGCGCGAAGCGCGACGCCGCGAGCACGTACGGCAGACGCGACGACAGTTGCGCGTTCGCGTTCGCCGCATCCTTGTTGTAGACCTTCGGGCGATTGGTCGTCTGGCTGCCGAAGAAGGTCGCGTAGTTCGAGCCCTTCGAGTTGACGATCGCGATAAAGCCGAGATCGTTCAGTTCCTTCTCGCGGCGATCGGTGATCGTCACTTCGGTCGGGCACTTCAGTGCGATATCGCCTTCGCCGGTCTTGAACGTGTGAGCGACCATGCCGTCGACTTTACCGCCGCCTTCGACGCCGCGGATCGCGGTCGACCAGCCGTAGTTCGCGAACGCGCCGGTGATGCGCAGGCCGAGCTGATACGCGGAGTTCGCCCACAGGTACTTGCCGTGGTCGGTGCCGTCGACGTCTTCCTCGAAGTTGAACGTGTCGACCGGCCGGGTCTTCGCGCCATACGGCAGACGTGCCGCATACGACGGCAGCACCAGCGACACGTAGCGCGAATCTTCTGAATCGCGGAAGCTGCGCCAGGCGGCGAGCTCGGCGCTTTCGAACGTCTTCGACAGATCGCGCGCGACACCGAGTTCGGTGTACGACTTGATATCGAACAGGCTCGGCGCGGCCGATGCGATGAACGGCGCGTGCGCGGCGGCGGCCACCTTCGAAATGCGTTCGAGCAGCGCGAGATCCTGCGGATGACGGCCGAAGCTGTAGTCACCGATCAGCAGCGAGTACGGGTAACCGCCGAAGGTACCGTATTCCTCTTCGTAGACCTTCTTGAACAGCACGCTCATATCGTGATCGACGGCCGTTTCGAGGTCTTTCAGCAATTCCTTCTTGGTCACGTTCAGCAGACGCAGCTTCAGCTTCGAGCTCGTCTCGGTGCCGTACACCATGTCGTGCAGACCGGTCCACGACGCTTCGAGCGTCTGGAACGCCGGGTCGTGCATGATTGCGTTCAACTGGTCGGTCAACAGCTTGTCGATTTCGGCGACACGCTCGTTGATCATCGCGACCACGGTCTTGTCCGGGCTCGTGCGCATGCCTTCGTCGAGAATCTGCGACGCGAGCTGACCGATCAGCTTTTTCGCGTAGACGCTTTGCGATTCTTCGACCGCCATGTTGCCTTCATGAACGATTTGTTCAAGCAGGCTCAGTTCGACGCCCGGCGCCGCTGCTTCGAGTGTCTGGGTATCGCTTGCCGCGCTGCCCGCTGCATTGTTGCTTGCCATCTGGATCACCTGTAAAAGTTCGTTATGCCCGCCCTTGGGGGCAGGCAATGCCTGCGGCCGCCATCAGGCGGCGGGCGCGCCGTCGGTGGCCGGCTCGGCCGCGGGTTGCGCTTCGGGCGCCGCGCCCGCCGGCTTGTCACCCGCGCTTGCCTGGCTTTGAACTTTCTTCAGCTCCTCCGAGTTCTGGACGATGCGCTCGAGAATGTGGTCGAGCTCGTCGTTACCGTCGAGCTTGGCCAGCAGATCGCGCAGTTGCTGACGTGCTTCGAGCAGCTTCGCGAGGCGCGGCACTTGCTGCACGATCGCTTCCGGATGGAAGTCGCCGAACTTGCCGAACTTCAGTTCGACCTTCAGATTGCCTTCGCCTTTCATCGTGTCGGGCACGGACAGATCCAGACGCGGCGCGATCTTGCTCATGATCCCGTCGAAGTTGTCACGATCGATCTCGACGAGCCGGCGCTCTTTGAGCTTCGGCAGAGGCTCTGCCGGATGGCCCGACAAATCGGCCAGAAGACCGACGACCATCGGCAGCTCACGCTTCTCGAGCGCATCGCCGATTTCCACGTCATAGGTGATCTGGACGCGCGGCGGGCGGTTACGCCCGACCCACTTCTGCAAACTATTGGACATACGTGTCTCCCGCGAGAGCTCGCAAGCATTGAGAAAACCGTCCCGCCCCGCTCACGCCGAAAAGGCGGCCAGCGAATCAGGTCATTCCGGGGTAGAACGCGCCGGGTTCGCCCTGGCGCGCACAAACACCGTCATACACGTATCGGCATGGACGGTGGAATCTTTAGGCTTTTTCTTCCAATGTCGGGTTAGTACCTATCAATAGCGATGCCAACTAATTTTTCCGCCCCGCTTCGGACCAGCGATGCCGACGCCTTTGCGCGGCGTCCGAAACATAGCGCGCGACGCGCGGCGAACAGGCTCGCATGGCGGCGCGTAATACCTTTTTCTCAAGTGCTCGTTATCAATGCCGTTACACGGATATCCGTATCAGTCGCCAATCAGCCGCCAATCATTTGCCAATGCTTCCGATGCCGATTGGCAATGCACAAACCCGAGGATGCAAATGAAAGGCGATAAATACTGTTATGAAATCATTCAGCATCAAATCGCGCCGAGCGGATTCACAGCCGGCGCAATTGCCGAAAGCCATAACAGGATCAAGACTCTTCGGGATGCCGAAAAGATGACGCGCCGTGGCGAGCGCGAAGTCGCGCAAAGCGATCTGCGCGGCACGCTGACCCAGCAATTCGAACGAGACGTCAAAGGCGCGCAAACGCTTGCGAAAAAAACGATCAAGGGATTGATCAACACATTTCCAACACGCGCGAATACGTAAAAAGACGCGAATAATATTCGTCAAGCGTTACGTGTATCGCAACATGGCCAGTTACGACGATCCCTGTTCGACCCTGCATGGCGGCACATCGCGCGACCTCGATAGCACGACCGCGAAAACCGCCGCGCTCGCGCCATCCCTGTTCCCGGATTGAGCCGGGTTGCGTGTGCTCACGTCGAAGCGACGAATGCGGCGGCCTTGTCGAGCGCCGTAGACTGCCCGTGGTGATTCACCGCGTGATCGAGCAGGCCCTGAATATTCGCGCGCATGTCCGTTTGCCGCGGCAGGAACTTGAAACCCGAGCTCTGCATATACTGCGCGCCGTAACTCTTGAGCCGCGCAAAATAAGCGGCGCCGCTGTCATAGGTTATGCGGTCGACGACCTCTCGACCCGTTTCGTTCGGTTCCCTGAACAGGTTCACGAGCGTCATCAGGCTGCCACAAATGCCGGTATTGAGCGTGAGCATCGGAATCAGCGGGCTCGCATCGCAACCTTCCTGGAAGAAAGCCTTGAACCTGTCGAGATCGTGGATGATCCCGCCTTTGCTCGCATCCATGTTCGGCTGGAACTGAAGGCCGTTCGCGCCCGGATCGCGCGTGGCCAGCTCGCGCTCGGCCCAATAGAACTCGCGCGCCCTGGCCAGAAACGCGTGGATCTTGCTCTGCTCCCACAGGCGGAAGGTGAATTTCACCAGCCATTCGACACCGGTGACGATCGCCGACACGAGGCTGCCCGCGCCTGGCAGAAACGAGCTGAGCGCCAGCGAAACCGCGCCTTTCAGCGCGGTCCACAGCCCCTGGAAAATGCCGGTTTCCATTTCGCCTTCGAGTGCGGACGCGATCAGCTCCGGGTGGCCAGGGGTGATTTCGATGCGCCGCCGCTGCAGCCACGCACCGACTTTTTCAACCGCCGCGCGCAGCGTCTTGACGATGCCCGCGCCGAGATCGATGGCCGCGCCGACGAACGGCGCCGCGCTCGCGAGGCACTGGGTGACGACGATCTTGATCAGCGAACGCACCACCCCGCCGGCGACGTTGAAGGTGCTGGCCGACGCGCCGAGCAATGCATTCTTGATCTTCTCGAACGCCCACGTGACCGCGGCTTCGACTTCGCGGCGCAGATTGTTCAGCGTCTCGGTGACCGTGATCAGCGCGCTCGCGGCCAGCGTGGCCGGCAGCACCCACGGATTGAGGAACAGGGCCGGATCTTCCTTGATGACTTCGAAGCCGGCCTTGCTCACCGGATAGGTCCACGTGACCTTGGATTTGACGACCGTGCTATCGGCGTTATCCATGCCGGGGCGCACGGTGCCGGTCGCCGCCCAGCGCCGCTCGCGGCCGAGTGGCGCGCTCACGCCGAAAATCGAATCGGCCGTCTTGCCGATTTTCGGCACCGACTTCACGGCCGTCCCGGCGCCCCTGACGAGCGCCTGCTGCGACACCGAGTGTCCGCCGATATCGACATGGCGCGCGGCCTGCGTTGCGCTGTCGAGATGATGCGTATTCGTCGCGAAGCCGGCGCCGACCGCGCC
>NZ_DASXHN010000498.1:0-34131 GCF_036488505.1 Paraburkholderia sp.
CAAGCGGGCGGCGCGAACCGAGCCAGCGACCGAAGCGACGCGAGCGACGCAGCGGCGCGGCAAAGCACGCTACACGCAGCTGAAACCGCAGGCGGCGGCCGCGAGGCCGGCGCCGACGGCAGCACCGCTTCCGGCGCGGACGAAGCCGCCGACACCGGCGCAAAGCAGGTGTGAAGCATCGGTGGAACGCAGTGAAAGCAGGTCGCGAAGCGAGTCATGAAGCACGCAATCAAGCACCAGCGCACCCGAGCTACCAGGGAATACCGACCGGTGCAAGCGGCGGCCGCACCGCGTAAGATCATGACAATTTCGACGCGATGGCGGACGCCGTCCGCGCAGTGCAGCACAGGCAATCGGAGACATTTATGACCGTTGGCATCGACGCCCAACAGCCGCTGTGGTTTTACGATTTCGTCTCGCCGTTCACCTACCTGTTGCTCGAGCAACACGACAAATGGCCTGGCTTCGACTTCGCGTTCACGCCGGTCGTGCTCAACGATCTGTACCGCCACTGGGGTCAGCGCTCCGCGTACAGCGTGCCGGCCAAGCGCACCTTCATGTACCGGCACGCGTTGTTTCGCGCCGAGCAACTGGGCATCCGCTACAAGATGCCGCCCGCGCATCCGTTCGATTCGACCAGGCCGCTGCTGCTCGCGACCGCCGCCAACGGCGACGTGCAATTCGTGCGCGAGATTTTCCGCTTTATCTGGCGCGAGGGGCGCGACCCGTCGAGCGATGAAGCGTTTGCCGAACTCTGCGAGCGGGTTGGCAAACCGGATGGCCCCGAGCTGATCAAAAGTGACGAAGTTAAAGCGCAACTGCAGCGCAACACCGCCGATGCGATCAGTCTCGGCGTATATGGCGTGCCGACGTTCCGCCTGAACGATCAGCTGTTCTGGGGCGAGGACGCACTGCCGATGGTGCTGTACTGCGCGCGCACGCCGAACTGGCTCGAATCGGGGGAAGTGAAGCGGATCAGCTCGCTGCCGTGGGGGCTGGCGGACAAGCCGGCCTGAAACGAGCGCTTCAGCGCATGCATCAGCGATGCGAACGAGCGGGCCGCGCCGCGCTGATCCCCGCCATACCGCGCGCGCTATGCCGCTCGCCCGCAAACAGGCCTAAGGTTATAACCCTTCGCACCGCACCCGCGCCGTGCGGCGAGCGCTGCGTTCCGCTCGCGCCGCCGCGCTTCGATCATGGACGACACCGCCGCCTCTCTCGATATCTGGCTCGTGCGCGTGCTGCGCACGCTGCTGGTCGAGCGCAGCGTCACGCAGACCGCACTGCGTCTGAACCAGACCCAGCCCGCGATCAGCACCGCGCTGCGCAAGCTGCGCGAAACGCTCGGCGACCCGATTCTGGTGCGCGGCAAGTCGGGCATGGTGCCGACCGAATATGGCGAGTCGCTGCTGGCGGCCGCGCAGCGCGTGTTGCGCGACGTCGATTTCGTCGCGACGCCGCACGGCGATTTCGACGCCGGCCGCTCGCGGCGCACATTTCGCATCGCGGCGCCCGATTATCTGAACGACTTCTTTATGCCGACCGTGATCGCGCGCTTTCGCGAGGCGGCGCCGCATGCGCGGCTCGAAATTGAATCGCTGGGCCCGCTGTTCGACCATTCGGCCGCGCTCGACGCCGGCGAACTCGACCTCGTGATCGGCAACTGGCCGAAGCCCGATCCGGGTTTCGAGCGCAGCGACCTGTTTGCGGACACGGTCGTGTGCATGATGCGCGCCGATCATCCGCTCGCACGCACGCCGCTGACGCGCGATGCGTATCTGGCTGCGCCGCATCTCGCGCCGGCACCGTATAGCGGTGCGCGCGGCGGCGCGATCGACACCGGTTTCGTGCGCGCGCACGCGCACCGGCGGATCGTCGCGACGCTGCCCTACTTCGGGCTGGTGCCGCAGACGCTGCTGCAATCGGACCTGATCTTCACGACGACACGCCGCTTCGCGATGCATTACGCGAGCATGCTGCCGCTCGCGGTCGTCGACGTGCCGATCGCGTTTCCGCGCATCAAGTGTTATCAGATGTGGCATCCGCAGCCGGATCGGCCGAGCGATATCGGCTGGCTGCGCACGTTGATGTCCGACGTGTCGGATGAACTGGTCGCGCCGAAGAAGCCGCGGGTTAACGCGCAGGCGAAGGTGAACGCGCAGGCGAAGCCGTAACAGAAACCGCGCTAGGTGCCGCCGCCAGCGCAACGCAATACCCCGCGCCGCGCTGCGTCGGGCGCGAAAAACCAAGGGTCCGGCGCATCAGCAGCGCCCCCGTCGAACGCTGATGCCAGCTAGCGCTTTGCGCCGTCGCCTATGCGCTCGCCCGTGCCGTATGCCGATCGATGTCCGGTGTGTGAATCCGTGCAAGAGCACCCGAACAGGCACGAGCAGCACCCTGCTGCGTCCTCAACCGCAGCAACTGCGCGCACACCGCGATCGCAATGGCCGAGGGCGCCTTGTCGACGATCCCCTCGACGCCGATCGGACAGGTCATCTCGTCGAGTCGCTCCCGCTCCACGCCGCGTTCGAGCAGACGCCGCTCGAATTTCACGCGCTTGGTCTTCGAGCCGATCATGCCGAAGTAGCTGAAATCGCGCCGCCGCATGATGCGCGCGGCGAGCGAAAAATCGAGCGCATGGTTATGCGTCATCACGAGGAACCATGTGCCCGGCGGCGCCGCGTCGACGATCGCATCGGGCGTGTCGGTCGCTTCGACCTGCACGTTGGGCGGCGTTTCGTCGGGGAACAGTTCGTCGCGTTCGTCGACCCACTGCACCACGCACGGCAAACTGCCGAGCAACTTGACGAGCGCGTGCCCGACGTGCCCCGCGCCGAACAGCACGATATGCATCGGCGCCGGGCGCGACGGTTCGAACCCGCCGCGCCGGCCGACCGGAACCGCTGAGCGACCGTTGATCGCGGCCATTTCGCCGAGAAAATGATTCACGCGTGTTGCCATGCTTCGCTCCGGGGTGTCGGCCGTCACGCCTAACGTGCCGCGCTCGTCGCGGCGCGCACCGCGCCGACCGCCTTCAGGATTTCCTCGCTGGTCGCCGGCGCATTGAGCGGCGGATTGACCTTGTGCCCGCCCACCGCCGACACCGCGTCGCGCACCGCAAAGAACACCGAGAACGGCAGCAGCAGCGGCGGCTCGCCAGTCGCCTTCGAACGATGGATGCTGTCCTCCGCGTTGCGGTTCTCGAACAGCTTCACGTTGAAGACCGGCGGCACATCGTTGACGGTCGGAATCTTGTAGGTCGACGGCGCGTGCGTCATCAGCTTGCCGCCCGCGTCCCACCACAGTTCCTCGGTCGTCAACCAGCCCATGCCCTGAATGAACGCGCCCTCGACCTGGCCGACGTCGAGCGCCGGATTCAGCGATGCGCCCACGTCGTGCAGCGCATCCGCGCGCAGCACGCGCATTTCGCCGGTCAGCGTATCGATCACGACTTCCGATACGGCCGCGCCATACGAGTAGTAATAGAACGGCCGGCCCTGCAGCTTCGACTGATCCCAGTACAGCTTCGGCGTCGCGTAGAAACCGTCGGACCACAGCTGGATGCGCGCGAGGTACGCTTTCGCGACCACTTCGCCGAACGGCACGATCACGTCGCCGACCACCACCCGGTCGTGCATGAAGCGCACCTGCGCCGCGTCCACGCGACCATCGCCGAAACGTTCGGCGGCAAACGCGGCGAGCCGTTCGCGCAACTGGCGCGCGGCATCCTGCGCGGCCTTGCCATTCAGATCGGAGCCGGTCGACGCGGCCGTTGCGGACGTATTGGCGACCTTGCTCGTATCGGTCGCGCTCACGCGGATGCGCTCGAAGCCGACACCCAACTCGTGCGCGACGACCTGCGCGACCTTGGTATTCAAGCCTTGGCCCATCTCGGTGCCGCCGTGGTTCACGAGCACCGAGCCGTCGGTGTAGATATGCACGAGCGCGCCAGCCTGATTGAAGTGCGTGACGTTGAACGCGATGCCGAACTTCACCGGCGTCAGCGCGAGGCCTTTCTTCAGAATCGTGCTGTTCGCGTTGAATTCGTCGACTGCTTTGCGGCGCGCGCGATAGTCGCTGGTCGCTTCGAGCTCGTCGATCAGCTCGTGAATCACATTGTCTTCGATCACCTGACCATACGGCGTCTGGTTGCGCTCGGTCTTGCCGTACAGATTACGGCGGCGCACGTCGAGCGAATCGATGCCGAGCGAACGCGCAACGTTGTCGATGATGTACTCGATCGCGAATGCGCCCTGCGGGCCGCCGAAGCCGCGAAACGCGGTATTCGACTGCGTGTTGGTCTTGCCGCAGAAACCGTCGATCGACACGTCCGACAGCCAGTATGCATTGTCGAAGTGGCACAGTGCGCGCGTCATCACCGGGCCGGACAGGTCGGCCGAAAAGCCGCAGCGCGACGTCATGTCGACCGCGACGCCGTCGATCACACCTTGCTCGTCGTAGCCCACTTCGAACGTGTAGTGAAAGTCGTGGCGCTTGCCAGTCACCATCATGTCGTCGTCGCGGTCCGGGCGCAGCTTGACCGGACACAGCAGCTTCCACGCGGCGAGCGCCGCGCAGCACGCGAACAGCGCCGACTGCGATTCCTTGCCGCCGAAGCCACCGCCCATGCGCCGGCATTCGATCAGCACGTTATGCGAGGCCACGCCCAATGCATGCGCGACGAGGTGCTGCATTTCGGTCGGATGCTGCGTCGAGCAGTAGACCTGCATGCCGTCGTCGTCCTTCGGCACCGCGTAGGAGATCTGCCCTTCCAGATAGAACTGCTCCTGGCCGCCGAGCAGCATTTCCCCGGCCTCGCGATGCGCGGCGCGCGCGATCCGCTTGCCGGCATCGCCGCGCGCGAGCTTCATCGGCGGCAGCACGAACTGGTTCGCGGCGCGCGCCTGCTGCGCGCTCAGCACCGCCGGCATTTCGTCGTAGACCACCTCCGCCCGCCGCGCGCCGAGACGTGCGATATCGTGCGACGTCGCGACCACGATGAAGATCGGCTGACCGATGTATTGCACGACGCCACTGGCGAGGATCGGATCGTCGCCGTGGACGATCGGGGCGACGTCGTTCGCGCCGGGGATGTCGTCGGCGGTAAAGACCGCGACCACGCCGGGCGTCGCCCGCACCTTGTCGAGCGAAATCGATACGATCTTCGCGTGCGCCTTCGACGACAAACCGAGCGCCGCGTGCAGCGTGCCGGCCAGCTCGGGGATATCGTCGGTGTAGGTCGCGCGGCCGCTCACGTGCAGATGCGCGGATTCATGCGGCCGCGACACGTGGACCTGGCTGAAGTCGTCGAGATGCTGCAGTTCTTTCAGGAACGGTTCGGCTTGCTGGTTCATTATGTGTTCTCCGTGTCCGTAGCAATCGCCGCGCTCAAACGCACGCGCCGGCCGGCTCGACCGCGCGAACGTCGAGCAGATTTTTCGGCAGTGGATTGTGCGAGCGCGTTTCGAGCCAGAAGCGGTACAGCGTGTTCTTCGCCGCCTCAAGCCGGTAGTCGCTGGTCGCGCGCATATCGCTGAGCGGCGCGTAGTCGTTGCCGAGCGCGAGCATCGCGGCCTGCGCGCTCGCTTCGTGCCATTCGGCGTCGCGCAGCACGGCTTCGGCATCGAGCGCGCGCTTCGGCGTCGCGGCCATCCCGCCGAACGCGATGCGCGGCTCGCGGATCACGTCGCCATCGGCGATGAAAGAGAACGCCGCGCACACGGCCGAGATATCCGAATCGAAACGCTTCGACAGCTTGTACGTGCGAAACCGCAAGTTCGCGCGCGCGCCGGTGCGCGTCGGCACCTTCAGGCCGACCACGAACTCATGCCCGGCCATATCTTTTTTCTGATACGCGACATACAAATCTTCGAGCGGCATTTCGCGTTCGACGTCGCCGCCGCGCACGATCACGCGCGCGCCGAGTGCGATCAGCCCTGGCATCGCATCGCCGATCGGCGAGCCGTTCGCGATGTTGCCGCCGAGCGTGCCGGCATTGCGGATCGGCAGCGACGCGAAGCGCTGCCACATTTCGGTGAGTTCCGGATACTGCTGCGCGATCTCCGCGTAGGCTTTCTCGACGCTCACCGCCGCGCCGATCTCGATCCAGTCGTCGTTGGTCGCGAGCTTTTGCAACTCGGCGATCTGGCCGACATAGACGAGGTTGCCGAGTTCGCGCATCTGCTTCGTGACCCACAGACCGATATCGGTGCTGCCCGCCAGAATCCGCGCGGCCGGCTCGGCCTGCTTCAGTTGCGCGAGCGCCGCGACCGTGCGCGGCGCGGCAAAGCGCTGGCCCGCGTGCTCGTAGCGGAACGTGCCGTTGCGGCGCAGCGACGCGAGCGATGCGGCCAGCGCGTTCACGTCGAGCGGCGCTTGTGGCGCGGGGGCGTCGAACATCCGCTCGGCCGCCTCGACGATCGGGCGGTAGCCGGTGCAGCGGCACAGGTTGCCGGTCAGCGCGTTGTTGATCGCGTCGCGCGACGGCACCGTGCGGTTCGCGCAGCTGTGCTCGTGACCGTGTTTTTCGTACAGCGCCCACATCGACATGATGAAGCCCGGCGTGCAGAAGCCACATTGCGAGCCGTGGCAGTCGACTATCGCCTGCTGCACCGGATGCAGCGAGCCGTCCGGCTGGCGCAGATCTTCGACGGTGAAAAGCGCGCGGCCGTCGAGCGTCGGCAGAAACTGGATGCACGCGTTGACCGCCTTGAAATCGACGCTGCCCGCCGCGTTGGGCTCGCCGATCACGACGGTGCACGCACCGCAGTCGCCTTCGGCGCAGCCTTCCTTGGTGCCGGTGCAACGCGCGTCCTCGCGCAGGTATTGCAGCACCGTGCGCGTGACGGGCGCGTCCTTGATTTCGCGGATCGCGTTGCGGTGATAGAAGCGGATCGGCTCAGTCATGTGTGATTGCTCTCGTGTGTTCTGTGTCCGCGCGGACGCGCCGCGTCGATGGTTTGAAAGCTAACACCGTCAATAAACACAACCCATAGCGGGAGTTGCATGCAGGACATATCCGTAAAACGATATCGATAGCGATTTACCGAGCATTTCGCTTATGTCGAATACGCGCACCGGCACTGCCAGGAAGTGTTGTACCGCTTCTGAGACCCGCCGCGCCGCGTTGAGCCAAATCGTTATTAAGCAACTACTGCAAGGGATGCGGTTCCGTGGGACAATCACGTACTTCCGCCGATTTCAAGTCTCGTTTTCCCCATGTCCACCGACTACGCGCCCGCTCGCAGCGAATTTGCGACGACCTTACAGATCATTCCGGTCGTCTTTTTCACCTTTCTTTGCTACCTGACGATCGGTATTCCGCTCGCGGTGCTGCCCGGCTACGTGCATGGCAACCTCGGCTATAGCACAGTGCTCGCGGGTGCCGCGATCAGCGTGCAATACCTCGCCACGCTCGCGTCACGGCCCCTCGCGGGCCGCTCGGCCGATACGCTCGGGCCGAAACGCACTGTGTCGATCGGTCTGATCGGCTGCGGCACGAGCGGCGTGTTCCTGCTGCTCGCCGCGCTCACCGGACACTGGCCGGTGCTGAGCCTCGCGCTGCTCGTCTGCAGCCGCCTCGTGCTCGGCTTCGGCGAAAGCCTGTGCGGCACCGGCGCGATCCTGTGGGGTATCGGCCGGATCGGCACCGCCAATAACGCACGTGTGATTTCGTGGAACGGCATCGCGACCTATGGCGCGCTCGCGATCGGCGCGCCGCTCGGCGTGTTGATCTCTCACTCGATCGGCTTCACCACACTCGGCATTCTGGTGATCGCGCTCGCGGCGCTCGGCTATTACCTCGCACGGCTGATCGCGGCGGTGCCTGTCGTCCACGGCGAGCGGATGTCGTATCGCAGCGTGTTCACGCGCGTGTTGCCGCACGGCGTGGGCCTCGCGCTCGGCTCGGCCGGCTTCGGCTCGATCGCGACCTTCATCACGCTGTTCTATGCGGCAAAACATTGGCCGAACGCGGCGCTGTCGCTGACGCTGTTCGGCACGCTGTTCATCGGCTCGCGCCTGCTGTTCGCGAACACCATCAAGACGTATGGCGGGTTTCGTGTCGCGATCGCGTCGTTCGCGTTCGAATGCGCGGGTCTGTTGATGCTGTGGCTCGCGCCGGCGCCGCACATCGCGCTGGCGGGTGCCGCGTTGACCGGCTTCGGCTTTGCGCTTGTGTTCCCGGCGCTGGGCGTCGAGGCGGTCGGTCTGGTGCCGCCCGCGAGCCGCGGCGCGGCGCTGTCGGCGTATTCGGTGTTTCTCGATCTGTCGCTCGGCATTACCGGGCCGTTGGCCGGGTATATCGCTGGTGCATTCGGCTATGGTTCGGTGTTTCTGTTTGCCGCGCTGGCGGCGGCAGCGGCGGTGGTGCTGTCCACCGTGCTCTATTTGAAGGATGCCGGCGCGCGAGGTCGTAAAAGCGCGGGGTGTTCGACAGCGTCCTGATGGTGGGACCGCTGATCAGGCCTGCACCGGCGCGGGCAAGAACCAACAGCGCGTGAACCGTGCCGGCTCGATTTCCGCTGTGACTGGCTTGCCGGCCACAGGCCCGGCGTCGAGCCGGTCAATGCACGTACAACACATGGAGCGCCGCAGGGGCCACCATCGCTCGCCGCTGTGCACTGCGTAGAGTGCATCGCGCCGCGACCGGCGTCTCTACTTCCCCTCCGATAAACCGCGTTCGAGCGCCGCGACACCCGCCGGCAGATCGACGTCGACGCCGAGGTCGACCATCGTCCGCCCGAGCGCGTGCACGGTACGAAACAGGTTGTGCTCACGGCACTGCTCGCCCATCTGGCCGATGCGCACGATCGGCAAACCGAACGAGCCGGAGATCTCCACCTGATGCTGCCGCGAAATATGTGCGCAGACATCGGCCGGGCTCAGGCGATCCGGTACCTCGATGCCGACCACCGAGTGCAGCCGGCAACTCTCCGGCGCATATAGTTGCAGGCCCATCGCGCTAACGCCCTGCTGTAGCGCGAGCGAGCATTTCAAATGGCGCGCGAAGCGCTTTTCCAGCGTCTCTGCGCATACCAGCCTCAGCGCCTCGTGCAACGCGAGCACGCCCGACACCGGCGCCGTGTAGTGATAGCCGGCGTTGTGCCAGAAGCTTTCCGCCAGCGACGCATCGAGGCACCAGTGCGTATTCGGCACCGGGCGGCCTTTGACGCGCGCCCACGCGGCGTCGGAAAAGGCGATCAGCGACACGCCCGGAATCGACGACAGCCCCTTCTGCCCGCCGGTAATCACCGCGTCGATACCCCACGCGTCCATTTCGAGCGGCATCGTGCTCAGCGTGCAGACCGCGTCGACGATCACGAGCGCGCCCGCTTGCTTCGCCAACGCAGCGATATCCTTCAGATGGTGGTTCCACACGGTGTTCGACGTTTCGCCCTGCACCACGGTGACCACCTCCGGCCGCTCGCGGCGAATCGCGTCGGCCACCTGATCGAGGCTCGCGACGGTTCGGTCCGCGACTTCGAGCATGCTCACGCGCGCGCCGACGCGCCGGCCCATTTCGCCCATGCGGTCGCTAAAAAAGCCATTCTTGATGCACAGCATGCGGGTGCCTTCCCACGCGAGATTGCAGATCGCCATCTCCATCGCGCCCGATCCCGGTCCGGCGACGCCGAGCACCCATTTCGATTGCGTCTGGAACACGTAGCGCGCCATCGTCTTCACCTGGCCGACCACCTTCGCCATCGTGGCGCCCAGATGGTTGACCACGATCGCATTGGCCTTCGCGACCGCCGCGGGAATCGGCACGGGACCGGCGCCCATCATTAGCAGCGGTTCTTCGGGAAGGATGGCGTCGAGCGATTCGACGACCGGACAGGGCACGGATGAAGCGACGGGAGTGACAGTGGATATCGGCATGATCGGTACGTGAAGGTTCGGGCGCAACGGAAAGAACGGCCCCGCCGCGGTGAAGCCAGCGAGGCCGTCGGCCGATCATTCACCTAAGCGCGCGGTTACGCAAGATTTGCTGCGCCGGCTGGCGCGCGCTACCGTACCGCCTCGCACGCCTATACAGTTGCTTCAGGAGGCTCCTGTCGAGTGCGTTACCGGTCGGCCAACATGCGGCCGGTTCGATCCGCGCGCTGAAAGCCGCCGTTTCCCGCGCGCGGTCACGCGCAGCCGTGAGCGCGATTTTTTCGCTGCATGGGCTGCCCGGGTTCGATGCGCACGGCAAGACGGCCGGTTCGCGGGGCACCGGCATCGTGCCTGCGGCGACGCGGATGTCCCGCGCGGTATCCGGGTGCGGGCACACCAGGAAACTAGACGCTGCCGCCGTCGCCGCCCGTTTGGGTTATGCCGATCGCGGTGCGGGCGTCGTCGGCCGCACCACACAGTTCACGCAGCAACGTCGCCTCGCGCTCGTGCACTTCGACCGGACACCAGCGCGCGCCCGCGTCGGCCAGATAGCGCGCACGGTGCTGGCCGTTGCGAAACGCGACCACGCCCTCGCGCTCGACACCTAGCCAGCCGAGCAAACCCGGCCCCCGACGCGTCGAGATCGTCACGTACGGCATTTGCGCAATGCGTGGATTGTCCGGGTCGAGGAATTCGCGGATGCCGCGCACTTTGCCGGCATGCCAGTCGGCGACCGGCCTCAGCACATAGTCGGTGTTGTCGCGATCCGCGCAGACCAGCAACTTGCGAAGATCGACGAGTACCACCTGATGGCGCGTACCGTCGGTCACGAACACGCGTTTCAGCCGTACATGGTCGTACCATGAATGCTCGTGCAACGGCACGACCCACACCGTTTCGGCGCAACCCGGCGCGGCGGCCGGCGAAGAATCAGGCAAAGGCAAGGACAAAGGCAGGCTCGGCAAGCTGGCGGAAAGCCGCCAGCGCGTAAATAAAGCGCTACGCTACGAGTCCGTTATGAAAGAAATATGACAACGTGATGAATCGCTTGCGATGCATAAGCGCACGGGGTGTCGCGTCTTCACGGTTGGTAGCGAATCGGCGCGGCGAGGCGGGCCGGCGATGCAAGGCCCCCCCGCGCGTAGCTCCCGCGCCGCCGCCCCTCGTCAGCCTTCGCGACGGTTTCGGCGTCCCTTTCCGCGAAAAACAACAGCTTTTCCGGCTGCCAGCATACCGGTTTCGACTTAGGTAGAATCCCCTACTGTTCACCGTTATCCGATGCAGGCGTTGCCGCTACAACGACGCCCGCGCGCCGGCCGGCGCGTCGTTGCCCGCGCCGCTTCACGCATCACATCCCCGTCATCACCATGCCTTTGCCCCTGCTTGCCCTTGCCGTTGCCGCGTTCGGAATCGGTACGTCCGAGTTCGTCATCATGGGGCTGCTGCCCGATGTCGCGCGCGATCTGTCCGTATCGATTCCTGCCGCCGGCATGCTGGTGTCCGCGTATGCGCTCGGCGTCACGATCGGCGCGCCGATCGTCGCGATCGCCGTCGCCAACATGCCGCGCAAGAAGGCGCTGATGAGCCTGATCGGCGTATTCATCGTCGGCAACCTGCTGTGCGCGCTCGCGCCGGGCTACGCGGTGCTGATGGCCGCGCGCGTCGCGACCGCTTTCTGCCACGGCGCGTTCTTCGGGATCGGCTCGGTGGTCGCGGCGGGGCTCGTCGCGCCGAACCGGCGCGCGCAGGCGATCGCGCTGATGTTCACCGGTCTCACCCTGGCGAACGTGCTCGGCGTGCCGCTCGGCACCGCGCTCGGCCAGGCGGTCGGCTGGCGCGCGACGTTCTGGGCGGTCACCGGCATCGGCGTGATCGCGGCGGCGGCGCTCGCCGTCTGCCTGCCCGCGAAGATCGAGATGCACAAGGCGAGCCTCGTGCGCGAATTCAGCGTGCTGAAGAACCCGCAGGTGCTGATGGTGCTCGGCATCAGCGTGCTCGCATCGGCGAGCCTTTTCTCGACCTTCACGTACATCACGCCGATTCTCGAGGACGTGACCGGCTTCACGCCGCACGCGGTCACGCTGGTGTTGCTGCTGTTCGGCCTCGGCCTGACGGTCGGCAGCACGCTCGGCGGCAAGCTCGCGGACTGGCGATTGATGCCGTCGCTGCTTGCATTTCTGACAGCGATCGTCCTGATCCTGTGTGTGTTCGCGGGCACGATGCACGCGCGCATTCCGGCGATGCTGACAGTGTTCGCGTGGGGCGTGCTTGCGTTCGCGGTCGTACCGCCGCTGCAGATGCTGATCGTCGATCGCGCGACGGATGCACCGAATCTCGCGTCGACGCTGAACCAGGGCGCGTTCAATCTCGGTAACGCGACCGGCGCGTGGCTGGGTGGCACGGCAATCGGCGCGGGCGCGCCGCTGACGACGTTGCCATGGGTCGGCGTCGCGACCGCGCTCGGTGCGCTGCTGCTTACGCTGTGGTCGGTGTCGATCGACCGACGCGTTGCGATGGCGGGGTAATCCGCGGGCGGTGCTCGCTCGCCGCCGTTGCGTGCCGGTGAACGCGCCGGGGCGCGCCGGCGCGCGGACGAGGGCCGCCGGCAACGATGCGCTGCCCGGCACGCTGCTTCGCACGGCGCTCGTGTTCCGGCGGCGGTCCGGTGCAAGAGAACGCGGCTGACAGCGCGGGGGTTGGCCGGCCGCGCACGCAAATTGCTGTCGTTGGCACGCCAGCGCCCGTCTATCTTCATCTTCAAGCCCACGTTGCGCGGCATTTCGCCGGAACGGCCCATATCTGATGGCGCCGTCGCAAGCGACAGGGAGCCCGTGATGGAAACTGTGCGCGTATTGCGCCGTGCCTGCCTGGTGGGCGCGGCGGTCGTGGTGGCCGCGATCACGGCCGCGAACTGCGGCGGCGGCGGCGGAGGTGGTGGCGCAAGCGTCACGACCGGCTCGAGTGCCGGCCCCGGCAACCCGGGTGCCACGGGCGGCAGCAATACCGGCGGCAGCGGCACAACAGGCAGTGGCAGCGGCACCTCGTCGGGCGGCGCGGCGATGGCCGCCGCCCACGACGTGCTCACCTACCACACTGACATCGCCCGCACCGGCCAGAATCTCAACGAAACCACGCTGACACCCGCTAACGTCACCGCGTCGACGTTCGGCAAGGTCGGCTTTTTCACCGTCGACGGCAAGGTCGACGCGCAACCGTTGTACGTCGGTTCGGTCGCGATCGCGGGGGGCACCCACAACGTGCTGTATGTGGTAACCGAGCATGACAGCGTGTTCGCGCTCGACGCGGACAGCGGCGCGACGCTCTGGCAGACCCGCACGCTGAAGACCGGTGAAACGCCGAGTGACGATCGCGGCTGCGGTCAGATCACGCAGGAAATCGGCATCACGTCGACACCGGTGATCGACCGTTCGCGCGGCGCGAACGGCACGATCTATGTCGTCGCGATGTCGAAGGACGCGAGCGGCAATTACCATCAGCGCCTTCACGCGCTCGACCTCGCGAGCGGCGCCGAACGTCTGAACGGTCCCACCGAGATTGCCGCGACTTATCCCGCCGCGAATGGGCAGGTCCTGTTCGCGCCATCTCTGTACGCGGAGCGCGCGGGCCTGCTGTTGCTCGGCGGCGTGGTCTACACGACGTGGACCTCGCACTGCGATGCCGGCACCTATACCGGCTGGATCATGGGCTACGGCGCCGACACGCTGCAACAGACCACCGTACTCAACGTCACGCCGAACGGCTCGGGCGGCGCGATCTGGATGGCCGGCGCCGGGCCGGCGTCGGACGGCGCGTCGATCTATCTGCTCGACGGCAACGGCGCATTCGACACCACGCTCGACGCGAACGGCTTTCCGAACCTGCGCGACTTCGGCAATGGCTTTTTGAAGCTGGGCACCGCGGGCGGGCTGTCGGTCTCGGATTACTTCGCGATGTCGAACGTCGTCGAGGAAGCCCGTGACGACATCGACCTGGGCTCCGGCGGCGCCCTCGTGCTACCGGATGTCACGGACGCAAACGGCAACGTGCAGCAACTGGCGCTCGGGGCCGGCAAGGACAACGTCATCTACGTGGTCAACCGCAACGCGATGGGCAAGTTCAATGGTGCGCGCGACAACATCTATCAGGAAATTGCGTCGCAGCTGGTTGGCGGCGAATTCGGGATGCCCGCGTATTTCAACGGCCGCGTCTATTTTGGCTCGGTTGGCGATCATCTGAAGGCGTTCACGGTAAGCAACGCGAAACTCTCTGCGACGCCGACCGCGCAAACCGCCATGACGTTCCCGTATCCCGGCACGACGCCGAGCATCTCGGCCAACGGCAGCGCGAACGGTATCGTGTGGGCGGCGCAGAACGGTAACGTCGCCGCGCTGCATGCTTTCGACCCGGTCAGTCTGAACGAGCTGTACAACAGTAACCAGATGGGCGCACGGGATCAGTTCGGCGCGGGAAACAAGTTCATCACGCCGATGATCGCGAACGGCAAGGTGTATGTCGGGACCACGGACGGCGTGGCGGTGTTCGGGTTGTTGAAGGGATGACGATGGGGATGGCGGCGGGGATGACGCGCGAAGCGCGCGTCAGGCAGCGCGCCGCACTCGCGTATTAGCAGTTCGAAAGCCGTTCGAACGTTGATCGCACTAGCGGCTCACACAAACGGCAAGGGCCGGCATCGAATGCCGGCCCTTGCTCGCCGTTCGCGCGCCGCGCTCAGGCTCGCGCCGACACGATCTCACCGACGCACGCGCCAAAACCCACGCGATACCCATCCCCCTGGCACCACCCCGTCAGCGTCAATTCATCGCCATCCTCGATGAACGCGCGCGTGCCGCCCTCCTTCAGTTCGAGCGGCTTCTTGCCGTTCCACGTCAGTTCGAGCAGGCTGCCATATGAATCTTCGGTCGCGCCGCTGATCGTGCCCGAGCCCATCAGATCGCCGACCCGCGTATTGCAGCCCGATACAGTGTGATGCGCGAGCTGCTGCGCCATCGTCCAGTACATGTACTTGAAGTTCGTGCGCGCGATCGTGCTCGCTTGCCGCGCATGTTGCGCACGCAACGCAACTTCGAGGTGGATATCGAACGTGTGCTCGCCGTCGTGCCGCAGATACGCGAGCGGCTGCGGTTCCTGCACCGGCTGCGCGACGCGGAACGGTTCGAGCGCATCGAGCGTGACGACCCACGGCGAGATCGTCGTCGCGAAGGTCTTCGCATTGAACGGGCCGAGCGGCACGTATTCCCATTGCTGGATATCGCGCGCGCTCCAGTCGTTGAGCAGCACCATGCCGAAGATATGCGCCTCCGCGTCCGCACACGCGATCGGCTCGCCCAGCGCATTGCCGCCGCCGATGATAAAGCCGGTCTCCAGTTCGATATCGAGCTTGCGGCATGCGCCGAATACGGGGCGCTCCTGGTCCGGCAGCTTCAACTGACCGTTCGGACGACGCACCGGCGTGCCGCTCACCACCACCGACGACGCACGTCCGTTATAGCCGATCGGCATCTCCGACCAGTTCGGCAGCAGCGCGTTCTTCGGATCGCGGAACATCGAGCCGACGTTGGTCGCGTGTTCCTTCGACGAATAGAAATCGGTGTATCCCGGAATTTTCACCGGCAGATGCAGCCGCGCGTCGGCCTGGCTCACCAGCACCTTCGCGCGCAATGCGGCGTCATCGCGCAAGGTCGCGGACTCGCGCGCGAGCAACAGGCTCAACTGGATGCGCACGCTGCGCCAGGCATCGCGGCCGAGCGCGATGAAATCGTTGAGCGCGTCGCGCGCGAACACATGCTGCGCCGGCGCGCTCAGCAAACCCGCAGCCTGCAACGCGGCGAGGTCGACGATCTGGTCGCCGATCGCGACGCCCACCCGGCGCGCATCGTTGCGACGATCGCTGAATATCCCGAACGGCAGGTTCTGAATCGGGAAGTCGCTCGCCGGATCGTTGGCCGATTCGACCCAGCTCTTGCGCGACGGATCGAGCGTCGCCTGAAGATCGTTCACTGCGTTCATCGTTGCTCCGGATTGAAATGCTTGTTCAGACCTTGCCAGCACTCGTAGTAATGCGCCTGCAGTTGCGCGGTATCGAGCGCGAAGCGGGTCGGCCTGATCAAGGTGCGGGTCTCGAACATGAAGGCCATCGTGTCGCCGACCTTCTTCGGCGTCGATGTATCGGCGTGCGACGCTTTCTCGAACGTATCGGCGTCGGGGCCGTGGCCCGACATGCAGTTGTGCAGGCTCGCGCCGCCCGGCACGAAGCCCTCGGCTTTCGCGTCATAGACGCCATGCACGAGTCCCATGAATTCGCTCGCGACGTTGCGGTGAAACCATGGCGGGCGGAACGTGTCTTCCGCAGCGAGCCAGCGCGGGGGGAAGATCACGAAGTCGAGCGTATCGACGCCCGGCGTGTCGCTTTGCGATTGCAGCACCAGAAAGATCGACGGATCCGGATGGTCGTAGCTGATCGAGCCGATCGTGTTGAAGCGGCGCAGGTCGTATTTGTACGGCGCGTAATTGCCGTGCCACGCAACCACGTCGAGCGGCGAATGGCCGATGTCCGCGCGCCATAGCCGGCCGTTGATCTTGGCGACGAGCTCGAACGCGCCTTCGCGATCTTCGTACGCCGCATGCGGCGTGAGGAAATCGCGCGGATTGGCGAGGCCATTGGAGCCGATCGGCCCAAGCTCCGGCAGACGCAGCAACGCGCCGAAGTTCTCGCAGATATAGCCGCGCGCGTCGCCGTCCGGCAGGCTCACCGCACAGCGCACGCCGCGCGGGATCACCGCGATCTCGAATGGCTCGATGTCGAGACGGCCCATCTCGGTCGCGAGATGCAGGCGCCCTTGCTGCGGGACGATCAGCAGCTCGCCGTCGGCGCTATAGAAGTAGCGGTCCTGCATCGAGCGGTTCGCCGCATACAGATGGATCGCGCAGCCCGTCATCGCTTCGGCCGAGCCGTTGCCCGCCATCGTCACCCAGCCGTCGACGAAATCGGTGGGCGCGCCGGGCACCGGCAGCGGATCCCAGCGCAACTGGTTCGGTGGCGTCGGCGGCACATCGGCGGACGTCGCGGCGAAGTTCGCGACCAGCCGCTCCGACGACAGCAGCGTGAACGGCTTGTGCACGGCCGCCGGGCGGATCCGGTACAGCCACGAGCGGCGGTTGTGGCCGCGCGGCGCGGTGAATGCGGTGCCCGACATCTGTTCGGCGTAGAGACCGTAGGGCGCGCGCTGCGGCGAATTGCGCCCGGTCGGCAGCGCGCCGGGCAACGCCTCGGTCGCGAACTCGTTCGCGAAGCCCGATTGATATCCGGGCTCGATTTCAGGCCGCAACGGCGCATCAGCCGGCTTGCGTGTTGAGTTATCCATTCAGGGTTCTCCGCGAGGTTGGTATTGATTCGCTGCCCACACCCGGTGTTTCGGGCACGGCCGGCCAGCAAGCGACGCACGGGCGGCGCGCAGGCAGTCCCGTCCAATCGCGTTGCGGTTGATTTACTTATGGTAAAAGCGATTTCGATTAGTGAAATTGACGTATACCCTGGCACGGGTCGCCGATCGGCTCGCGCACGCCTCGCAGCGCGCCGCGAACGGCGAACGGCGAACGGCCCAATATGGTTATGAACATTTTGTTCATGTCCGCGCGGCGCGGACTGCTACCATCAAGACAACGCGGCAATCCCGCCGCGCCGCCTCGCGCATTGCGCGTCCCCTGGTCGCCATTCATTTGTCTTCATGATTCCGCCAACCGTCCCCGATCTGATCGCCCGCGCCGCTCAACACCCGTTTCTCGGCGAGCATCTGTTGATGGGACAAGGCGCGCATCGCGGCGTCGCGCTCGCGCGCTTTGACGACGTCGAACTCGCCAGCGCCTACGAACCGATCTTCGACATCAGCGTGCATGGGCTCGCACAGTCGCTGTCATCCGGTGCCGAGGGGGTGGACCGATTCGGCGACGAGCTCGGCTTTCAGGCCGTCACGCACCGCCTCGACGCGCCGCCGTTCGAGGTATTCGATCCATTCGACCGGATCGCCGACGATCAGCAACTCGTTGCGCTAGACCGCATGTCGCGCGCGCTGCATGCGATCAATTTCTTCGGCTCGCATCGGCACGGGCTGTTGTTTCTGCGCGTGCACGAGCGGCTGCTGAAAAGCGTGAAGTACGACCACGGCCTGCATTTTTCGCGCGTATTGACGTCGTTCGGCTTGAGCCCGGCGCGGATCGTGATCGAACTGCCGCCGGCCGCGGTCGCGCACAAGACGTTCCTCGGGTATCTGACGAGGAGCTATCAGCACTACGGGTTCAAGGTGGCGGGCAATCTGTCGAACGCGGGACAGATTCTGTCGGTGTCGGAGACGGCGCGGCTCGATTTCATCAAGATGGATGCTGCGATCGCCCTGCGCGACGCGACGGTCAAGCCGCTGGTCGGCTACGCGAGCCGGTTGCGCGTGCCGTTGATTTTCAATCGTGTGATGGATGAAGCACAGTTCCTCGCGCTACAGCAATACGACGTGAGGTTCGTGCAGGGGCCGTTGTTCACCGCGCATTATCACGACAGCGCGGCGTGATGCGACCGGACCCGCGGCGCGTCCGGCAATGGCCCCGGATGTTCGCCGGGCTTGTCGAGCGGCTGATGTTCATACGCTTGCCTGCATGGCTTGACGAGGTTCGCGAACACGCCGCGAACTGAATTCACTCGGTCGCGCCCAGCCGCCCGGCGAGCGTCTTCAAGCGCGGCGCGACATTCTCGCGAAACACTTCTTCTCCCATCGACGACGCCGGTCCGCTGCAGCTCAGCACGAGCCATCGCCCTTCGCGCGGCTCGCGAAACGGCACCGCGACCGCATTGACGTCGTCGTGCCACGCGCGAAACGAATAGCAGCAGCGCTCGGTCGCAAAAGTGGCGATTTCCTTCTCGGCTTCGGCGACGAGCATCGGGCCCGCTCTGCCGGCCGCCTTTCTGAGCTCGGCCATCAACGCGGTGCGTGCATCGAGCGGCTGCACCGCGAGATAGGCGCGACCCATCGAGCTGGTCAGCATCGACAGTTTGGAGCCCGACGCGAGCCCCAACGTCAGCGCTGTTTCACTGCGGATCGTTTCCAGATAGACCATGTCGAGCCCATCACGACAACCGAGCGAGACCGCCGCGCCGACCTCGCGCGCGAAACTGCGCAAGTGAGGACGCGCGAGTTCGAGCGTGTCGGTGCCCGACAGCAGCGCGAAGCCGAGCGACAGCACGCCCGCGTCGAGCGCATATTTGCCGTGCGTTTCGTCGAGCCGCAGATAACCGAGCACGCACAGCGTGTAGGCGAGGCGGTTGACGGTCGCCTTCGGCAAGCCGGTGCGCTCGACGAAATCGCGGTTGCCGAGCAGCGTTTCGCCGGGCTTGAACGCGCGCAGCAGGTCGAGCCCGCGTGCGAGCGCCGCGACGAATTTGCGTTCGTCGAGCGCAGCGGAGAAAGTGGAAGGCGGCGTCATAACGGTGTACACTCAGTCGTCGTTTGCAAAACATTGTTTCGCGTAGCGGAACTTAAGTCAAGCTGGTTCCGAGCGAGAAATCAGGAGATACGTGATGGCCGTAGCCGCGCAGTTTCACTGGGAAGACCCGTTGCTGCTGGACCAGCAGCTCACCGAAGACGAACGCATGGTGCGCGACGCCGCCGCGGCTTACTCGCAAGATAAGTTGCTGCCGCGCGTGCTCGAAGCGTTCCGTCACGAGAAGACCGACATCGAGATCTTTCGCGAGATGGGCGAACTCGGTCTGCTCGGCCCGACGATCCCTGAGCAGTACGGCGGCCCCGGCCTGAACTATGTCGCGTACGGTCTGATCGCGCGCGAAGTCGAGCGCGTCGATTCCGGCTATCGCTCGATGATGTCGGTGCAGTCGTCGCTCGTGATGGTGCCGATCCACGAGTTCGGCTCCGACGCGCAGAAGGAAAAATATCTGCCGAAGCTAGCGCGCGGCGAGTGGATTGGCTGCTTCGGGCTGACCGAACCGAATCACGGCTCCGATCCGGGCAGCATGGTCACGCGCGCGAAGAAAGTCGACGGCGGCTATTCGCTGTCGGGCTCGAAAATGTGGATCACCAATTCGCCGATCGCCGACGTGTTCGTCGTATGGGCGAAGCTCGAGGAAGACGGCAACGACGCGATTCGCGGCTTCATTCTCGAAAAGGGCTGGAAGGGGCTGTCGGCGCCGGCGATCCACGGCAAGGTGGGTCTGCGTTCGTCGATCACCGGCGAAATCGTGCTCGACGAAGTGTTCGTGCCGGAAGAAAACATCATGCCGGGCGTAAGCGGCCTGCGCGGTCCGTTCACCTGTCTGAATTCGGCGCGCTACGGGATCGCGTGGGGCGCGCTCGGCGCGGCCGAAGCGTGCTGGCACACCGCGCGTCAGTACGTGCTCGATCGCAAGCAGTTCGGCCGGCCGCTCGCCGCGAACCAGTTGATCCAGAAAAAGCTCGCCGACATGCAGACCAAAATCACGCTCGGCCTGCAAGGCGTGCTGCGCCTCGGCCGCATGAAGGACGAAGGCACCGCGGCCGTCGAAATCACGTCGATCATGAAGCGCAATTCGTGCGGCAAGGCGCTCGACATCGCCCGCCTCGCGCGCGACATGCTCGGCGGCAACGGCATCTCGGACGAGTTCGGCATCGCGCGCCATCTGGTGAATCTCGAAGTCGTGAATACGTACGAAGGCACGCACGACGTGCACGCGCTGATTCTCGGCCGCGCTCAGACGGGGATCCAGGCGTTCTTTTGATGGCTGGTAGTCGATGCTCGAGGCGTGATGCATGGCTCGTGCACCAGGCGCGCGCATCGCGCTGACAGCGGCCGACGATTTCCGCCGCGAGATTCCAAAAGCCGGTCGTGAAGAACCGGCTTTTTCGTTACCGCACGCGTGGCGCGACACTCTCACTGAGACTCGCGCGGTGCGCGTCGCAGGCGTTGAGCCGCTTACCTGTTCGGCTGCGGCGTCATGCGCAGATACGGACGCAGCGCCTTGTAGCCGTTCGGGAATTTCTGCTTGATGACTTCCTCATCCTTCAGCGACGGCACGATCACGACATCATCGCCCTGCTTCCAGTTGCCCGGCGTCGCGACGGAGTGATTGTCGGTCAACTGCAGCGAGTCGATCACACGCAGCACTTCGTCGAAGTTGCGGCCGGTGCTGGCCGGATACGTGATGATCAGGCGCACCTTCTTCTTCGGATCGATCACGAACAACGAGCGAACAGTCAGGGTTTCGTTCGCGTTCGGATGAATCATGTCGTACAGCTCGTACACCTTGCGGTCGCCGTCCGCGAGAATCGGAAAGCCGACACGAGCCGCCTGCGTCTCGTTGATGTCCTTGATCCACTCGTTGTGCGACTCGGCGCTATCGACCGACAACGCGATCGTTTTCACATTGCGCTTGTCGAATTCGCCGGCCAGCTTGGCGGTCAGCCCGAGTTCGGTCGTGAGACCGGCGTGAAATCGGCGGGGTGTGAGAACAGCACGCCCCAGCTGTCGCCCAGCCACTCATGAAACCTGATACGGCCAACACTCGACTCCTGCTCGAAATCCGGCGCAACGTCGCCAAGACGTAGACTCATGTGTATCTCCTTTTAATGTCCGAAAGTCCCCGGACGTCCAGTGCGGGCGCATACGCGCGAAGCCCGCAAAGATAAAGCATACGAGAGCGGCGGTAGATGACGAACCAACATCGCGTCAGTACGTTATGCGGTTTTGTAATTTTCTCCCCTGTGAAGGAAACTTTGCGGGACAGATCAACTCCATCTATTACCGGTGAGGAGCAGACGGCCTCGAGCGGGTTGGCTAACGCCTGGGTTATACCGGGAATGGTTCGTGCGTTGGCTGCAAGCAACCGGTACTGCGCTCGCCAGCGACCGTTTCTTTGGTTACGATTTACGCGTAGCGCGAGACAAAGGGGAGCTGTCAATGTCGGAAGTCAATAAGGAGAGATTGATGTCGGATATCAAAACCGTCCTCGCGGACGCTGAAGACCTGCTGAAACAGGCCGCGAGCGCAACCGGCGAGCGCGCATCGGAGCTGCGGGAAACCGCGCTGACGCGCCTGAAGCAAGCCAGGGAAAAGGCTGCCGACGTACAGGTCGTAGTCGTCGAGAAGGGCAAGAAAGCTGCCCGCGCGACCGACGATTACGTCCACGAGCATCCGTGGGCATCCATCGGTATCGCCGCGGGGATCGGCGTCGTGGTCGGCCTGCTGATCAATCGCAAGTAAGACCGGTTCGGACGCCGGAACGGCAGGTCCGGCGTTTGCATCGACAAGTCGGGGGGGCCGGCGCGTATCTCGCCGGTCCGCTTCTGCTGGCGCGCGAGCGCGCCGGTTACGCCCTCACGCGCAACGCCCACAGCCATGACAACCGAAACCCAATCGCAGCGCGCAGAACACGGTCCGTTGCGCCGCATTATCAGTTCCGTGTTTGCCATTCTGCAGACGCGGCTCGAACTCGTGGGCATCGAACTCGCCGAAGAAAAAGACCGTCTGCTAGGCGTGCTGTTTCTCGGCCTCGCGGCAATGACGCTCGCCGCGATGGCGCTGATCGCGCTGACCGCGCTGATCGCCATTGCGTTCTGGGACACCTACCGTTGGCAGGCGCTCGCTGGCATCACAGCGGTCTATGCGATTGCGGGCCTCGCTTGTGCGCTGAAGGCGCGCAGCAATTTGCGGAATGCGCCGATGGTGTTCGACGCGACCCTCGCCGAGTTCGAGAAAGACCGCGACGCATTTCACAGCCGCGATTGACATGCCACGCGGCCCGCGCGCCTGGAGCGTTGCAAGCCTGGTTGATTTCGTAGACGTTTGCGGGGAGATGACCGTGCTGTTGTATCGTTGCCTGCCCCGCTGATTTGCCGCAGATCGCGTTTGATCGTGTTTGATCGTTTCCGATCTCCCCCTCTCCACTGCCGCCGATACGCCATGAGCCACGCCCGTCCTGATACCGCATTCCGTCACCCGCGCGATCCGTCGAAGGATTTGAGAGCGCCGCATTTACGCGCGTTGCGCAAGGAACTGCTGCTCGTGCGCGCGGACGTGGAGCGCGTGGAACTCACCCAGGCCACGCTGGATTTGCGTCAGGCGGTCACGCACTTCAGTTGGCTTAAGTTCATCATTCCGGGCTTCGGTGGCGTGCGCATGGGCAAAGGCTCCAAGGCTCGCATGATCAGCGCGGGGACCCTCGGCGCGCTGCTCAAACAGTATCCGTTCGCCAGCTCGATCGTTTCGATGCTGCTCGCCAAGCCGCTACGCAGCACCGTCGCGGCCGGCGCCAAGCCCGCGCTCAAGTGGGGCGGTCTTGCACTCGCCGGCTGGGAAGCGTTTCGAATCTGGCAGCAGATGAAGCGCGATTCCAACGCGGCTGCGGCTGCCGCGGCGTCCGCGTCTATGGCTGGGGACTCCGTTGCTGGGCAGGTTGCGTCGAGCAGCAATAGAGGTTAAGTGGTTGGCGGGGTAGGTTAGGGGTTGCTAGTCATCGCTACGGGCTACTGACGGCGTTGATCGATGCCCTTGATAGATGCCGGGCTCGAAGCAGTCGGCGAATCAGCCGCAGCGAATCAGCCGCAGCGGTGCAGTCCCTCAGACAACTCGGCCGCGACCAATCCCTGCCTTACGCCGGAATCCCTGCCTTACGCCGTGTTCCAGCATTCGCTGATTGCGGGCGCCGAACCGCCGGTCTCATTTCTGTTAGCGCGCAACCCAGTCGCATCGAGCGTGAACGTGCCGCACGGATCGTCGCGCATCGGACCGGCTTGCGCCGGCGTCGCTTCGATCGCGTAGCCGCCGTTGCTATCGTCCGCCGGCAGCACGCGCAGACTGTAAATCGGCGTGCCGAATTGCGGCGCCTGGTCGAGACCCGCGGGCAACGCCGGCGTATCGTCGCTGGCTGCCCCCTCGACAAACTGCGCGGCGCGATACAGCGCGGATGCCGCATCGATACGATGCGTTCGTGCAATGTGGCCGCGATACGAAGGAATCGCAAAAACAGCCAGCGTTGCCGCAATCGCCAGCGCGATCATCAACTCGATCAGCGTGAATGCCGAGGTTGATGTGGTTGTATGTTGCGTCGCCATGCCCCTCCCATCAGAATGAATTTCAGAATGGCCGCGCGGCGACGCGCCGCCAATGACGTTCAATCGCTCCGCCGTCGATCACCAGTTGCGTCTGCAACCACGCCTGCGACTCATCGCTCCGACCAAAGCCCCGCGCGCTCAGCAGATAAGCGGTCGCGTTCTCGCGACTGGGCAGCCGCCATCGCTCGATCAGGCATTGCGGCGCGCGCGCCGATCCGGGCCATTGCGCGACAGGCGTGAGAGCGCCGGCTTCGAACGCGGTTTCGAACATCCATTGAACAGGCTCGCCGGATGCGAGCGGCGGTGGTGACACGTCGCCACCCGCTGCAAGGACGCTGCGCTCGCATAAGGTCAGCGCGGAATCCGCCGCGTGAAAGGCCTGCAAATAGTCGCGCACGTTGGTCGCCGCGCGCGCGGCGGCTAGCGATGTTTCGAACCAGACCGCCGATGTGGTAAGCATCATCGCCGAGATCAACAGCACGATCGGTAGAACCGCGCCGCGCTCGCGAACGCGTGAAGCACGGCCGCGGCAACGGCGTCTGCCGGAGCCACGCGGCTTGTCGGCGCGACGCTCGCTCGATCGGATACATGGGCAACGTCGCCGGGGCGTTCCTGTTCGACTCGTCAAGGCGACACCTCCATGCGCTCGGTACGATTACGCAGCGCGACGCGGCGCGAAAAAGCCTGCCTCGGCCGCAAGTCGGCGCCGGTCGTGCTCACGCCGTCGCAATCCATATAGCGCGAGCGCTGTGCTTGCGGTGCGCCGCGCACGATCACGCAAAGATCGACCGCGGCGATGTTGGTCCACTGATCCGCTGGCACCGCCGATGCGTCGACCGCGGCCGGAGCGCCGGCCAGCCAGTATCGCAACCGCAGCCGCTCGACACCCTCCACCAGCGGCTGCGCGGTGCCCGCGTTTCCGTTGCCGTCGCAATAAAGCTCCGGCTCGCCGGTCGATTCGCTGACGCTGGCAAAGTAGCGGTTCACCACCGGCACGCCCTCGCTGCCGAGCGCGGCGTCACTGGTTCTGATTCCCTGACCGACGCAATCGGTCACCTGCCCGCTCGACGATGGCCACGTCGATATGCTGTCTCCGACATAGTGGATTGCAACGCCGTCCGAACCGCTGCTCAACGTGCTGCAACCGGGGCTATCGTCCGTGCCGGTCGGGCGCCCGCGCGAACAGCCGAACAAACCAGACGGCGCGTTGTAGCCGACCACACCGGCGGGAACGAAGCCAGCCATCTGCAATTGCTGACCGATCAGCATCAGCGCGGTGAGACCGGCTTCGCGAATCCGCATCGCATTGCTCGCGCGCTCGAACGCACTGCGCTGCGTCGTATAAAGCGATATCGCGCCTGCAGTGACGATCAGTCCCAATGCCATCGCGATCACGAACTCGATCAGCGTATGACCGCGTGCACCGTGCCGCCGCGTCATTTTGCAAACGCCAAAGCGACACACGAGGAGCCGGCGGGAACATCCAGGCCGCCGCAGGATGCCGGCTGATCGGTCACATCGCCGGAGCCGGAGCCCGGCCTGTCGCGTACGGCCGCCCAGGTGACGCGCGCCGTCGCCACCGCGCTGCTCTCCACAATCGATGCTTCGCCGTGAGGCAACAGAACGCTCGCCTGTGTGCTCGATTGGTTGAGTGCGGCATCGGCCAGGGACGGCACACTCATCGTTTCGGCAAGCGAGTCGGCTATCCACGCGGCGCTTTCGCGCATCGTCATCGCACGGGCTTCGCGCGCGATCCACACTTGACCAGCGATCAGTCCCAGCGCCGTCACCGCGACCAGCGCGACCGCCAGCATCACCTCGATCAGCGAGCTACCGCCGCAACCTCGCGCGCATTGACGCGAAAGTGCACGCGAAAGAGCACGCGACGAAGTCGTCATCACGAAGCCGCCGTGCATGCGCCCTCCGAGATTCGAGCGCGGCCGCCTGACGCAATGCGAATGCAGCGCCGCCACGGGTTGCCCTGCATCGCTTTGGTCGGATTTCGCGGCGCGATGTCGAAATTGCGGAATGCGCCGACCAGTTGCCCCGAGGGAGGGGTGAACGTCATATCGGTTTGCACAGCACTGATGCTCACCGCCGCGAGCAACGGCTGCGCGCGAAGCAGCGATAGCGTGCCGCCGTGCTCGACCAGCACAGCCCAGCCGCAGGCCCAATCCGCGATGCCATCGCCGCATGATTCGCCCGCGCCAAGACAAACGCGCGCCGCGTCGACGCGGCACACCGTGACGCGTGCGCCTCGGCGTAGCGCTTCGCTGCGTGCGTAAGCGAATGTCGACAGCAACGCCCTTGCGCGCGCATCAACCTGATCGCGCATATGCCATGCGACGAACGATGGCGTCGCCATCACCGCAATCACCACGAGCAGCGCGATCACGGCCAGGGTTTCGACAAGCGTGAAGCCGGCGCACGGTGGCCGGCGAATCGCATGGTGTTTCATCTGCATCTCTGAAGGTATTGAACGGATGCAGCCAATCTAGCGATTTGCAAACGCCCCAACAATCGGCCGAATGGCCAGGTGGCATTCAGGCGTTATCCCGCGCAAAAATACACGTGACGAACTTCAGCTAAGCGGGGGTGGGAATGCGGCAAAAACCGCGTGGAATGCGCGACGCGACCGAGGCGAACGCGCACGGACAAAGCGTGGCTTGCCGGCGTTCAGCGCTTGCGGGACGGCTTGGGAGGAGAAGAAGCGCGGCGGAATTCCTCGATCACGTCCTCGAATTCGGAGACGTCTTCGAAGCGCCGGTACACGGAGGCGAAACGGACATAGGCGATCGTGTCGAGCGCGCGCAACTCGTTCATCACCAGTTCGCCGAGGCGCTCACTGCGCACCTCGCGCTCGCCACTGCCAAGCAGTTGATATTCGATGCGGGCAACCGCCGCGTCGATCGCGTCCGCTGCGACCGGGCGCTTGCGCAGCGCCAGTTGCATGCTCGCGAGAATCTTGCGGCGATCGAATTCCGTGCGAGTGCCATCCTTCTTGACGACCGACGGCAGCGCCAGCTCGACCCGCTCATACGTCGTAAAACGTTTGTCGCAGGCCGCGCAGCGGCGGCGCCGCCGAATCGTCGCGCCGTCTTCGGACACGCGCGAGTCGACGACCTGCGTATCAGCGTGGCGGCAGAAGGGGCAATGCATGACGGCTTAGCCGTAGACCGGGAAGCGCTGGGTCAGCTCGGCGACCTGCGCGCGCACGCGCTCGATCGTCGCCGCATCTTCCGGGTTGTCCAGCACGTCGGCGATCAGGTTGCCGACCTGCTCGGCTTCCTTCACGCCGAAGCCACGCGTGGTCATGGCCGGCGAGCCGAGCCGCACGCCCGAAGTCACGAACGGTTTTTCCGGATCGTTCGGAATCGCGTTCTTGTTGACCGTGATGTGCGCCGCGCCCAGCGCCGCTTCCGCAGCCTTGCCGGTGATTTTCTTCGCGCGCAGATCGACCAGCATCACATGGCTTTCCGTGCGGCCCGAAACGATGCGCAGACCACGCTTGACCAGCGTCTCGGCAAGCACGCGCGCGTTGTCGACGACCTGCTGCTGATAGGCCTTGAATTCCGGCGACAGCGCTTCCTTGAACGCAACGGCCTTGGCGGCGATCACGTGCATCAGCGGACCGCCCTGGATGCCCGGGAAAATCGCGGAGTTGATCTGCTTTTCGAACTCGGCCTTCATCAGGATCACGCCGCCGCGCGGGCCGCGCAGGCTCTTGTGAGTGGTGGTGGTGACGAAGTCGGCGTGCGGCACCGGGCTCGGATAGACGCCGGCGGCGATGAGGCCCGCGTAGTGCGCCATATCGACCATGAAGTACGCGCCGATCGACTTCGCGATCTTCGACAGACGCTCGAAATCGATGCGCAGCGCAAACGCCGACGCGCCGGCCACCAGCAGCTTCGGCTTGTGCTCCTGCGCGAGCTTTTCGACGGCGTCGTAGTCGATGTCTTCGGCTTCGTTCAAGCCGTAGCTCACCACGTTGAACCACTTGCCCGACATGTTGACCGGCGAGCCGTGCGTCAGGTGACCGCCGTGCGCGAGGCTCATGCCCATGATCGTGTCGCCCGGCTTCAGCATCGCGAAGAACACGCCCTGGTTCGCCTGCGAGCCGGAATTCGGCTGTACGTTGGCGGCTTCGGCACCGAACAGCTGCTTCACGCGGTCGATCGCGAGCTGTTCCGCGACGTCGACGTATTCGCAGCCGCCGTAGTAGCGCTTGCCCGGATACCCTTCCGCATACTTGTTCGTGAGTTGCGAGCCCTGCGCGGCCATCACGGCCGGGCTCGTGTAGTTTTCCGACGCGATCAGCTCGATGTGGTCTTCCTGACGGCGGTTTTCCTGCTCGATGGCCTTCCAGAGTTCGGGATCGACGTTGGCGATGGTGCTTTGGGCTCTGTCAAACATACGGGTTCCGTTGAGTGTGTTCCGGTTGACCGGATCGTGTGCCGAATCTTGCGTAGAGGGTACGCAGCGCTGCTGGCGGCCAGGCTAGCCCTGACGCGGCGGATGGAGAGTCGCCGCACACGCGAGGCAGGCCAGCCACCGTCAACGCAGATCAGTGCGCGCGGATCACGGCTGCCCAGGCGAACGGCAAAACGGCACCCTGCGCTTCACGGTGGGTTGTTCCACCTTGAACCCGATCGGTTGAATCGGCTGAGTCGGACGACTCGGTTCTATCGCCAGTCACGCAGGGTCGAGCGCGTTAGTGTATTGGAAGAGGATCGAATAGGCAACCGGCTCGCCAGCGCGGGAGCGCCGGCTGGCTGGGGCTTCCGGCACGCCGCTCCACCTGCCGCGAACAGGTCTGGCGAGGACATCTCGCCAGCCTCGAAGGGCCGCCGCGTGCCGCTGCCGCGACCGCGCATACGGCTGGTACGTCCTTGCCGCAGCGCCGCATTGCAAGTAGGCTTGGGGCCTTTGTCTCATACCGACCAGGGAACTACTGCAATGATCGTGTTCGTCACTGGAGCGTCGGCAGGCTTCGGCGCTGCCATCGCCCGCGCATTCGTCAAGGGCGGCCACCGCGTCGTCGCCACCGCTCGCCGCAAGGACCGGCTGCAGGCACTCGCCGACGAACTCGGCGACGCGCTGCTGCCATATGAACTCGACGTGCGCGACCGTGCCGCCGTCGAGGCCGTGCCGGCATCGCTGCCCGCGGAATTCGCGGCCCTCGACGTGCTCGTCAATAACGCCGGCCTCGCGCTCGGCGTCGAGCCGGCGCACAAAGCCAGCCTCGACGAATGGACCACGATGATCGACACCAACTGCACGGGGCTGGTGCAGGTCACGCGCGCGCTGCTGCCCGGCATGGTCGAGCGCAATCGCGGCCATATCTTCAATCTGGGTTCGGTAGCCGGCAGCTGGCCGTACCCGGGCGGCAACGTTTATGGCGCGACCAAGGCGTTCGTGCGCCAGTTCAGCCTGAACCTGCGCGCCGATCTGGCCGGCACCGCCCTGCGCGTGACCGATATCGAGCCGGGCCTTTGCGGCGGCACCGAATTCTCGAACGTTCGTTATCGCGGCGACGATGACAAGGCCGCCAAGGTCTACGAAAACGTTCAACCGCTGACGGCCGAGGACATCGCGGATTCGATCTACTGGATTGCCACGCGCCCCGCCCACGTGAACATCAATACGATCGAACTGATGCCGGTCGCCCAGTCGTTCGCCGGGCTAAGTATTCATCGCGGCTGATCGCGAAGGCCGCCGGTCGCGACGGCAGCTCGCGGATCCAGGCGCGGCCGCCGCCGCTCACGCCGCCGGGACGCCGCCGGCGAGCGGACCGCAAAACGACCGATAGCGCCGCTGAGGTCCGCCGCACGGCACGCACACTTTGAAACAGACCCGCGCGTATGCGTTCCGGTAGAATGCGCCGCATGAATATGTCGACCAGCCAGCCAGGCACGGAAAGCGGGTACACGTGGCCCATCCGCGTGTACTACGAAGATACCGACGCCGGCGGCATCGTGTTTTACGCCAACTACCTGAAATTTTTCGAACGGGCGCGCACTGAATGGCTGCGCGCATGCGGCGTCGACCAGCATCGGCTCGCGGAAGAAACCGGCGCGATTTTCATCGTCCGCCGTACCGCGGTCGACTACCGGGCTCCGGCCCGGCTCGACGAGGTCGTGAAAATTGTCAGCCGGATCGAGCGGCTTGGCAGAGCTTCGGTGGACTTCGCGCAGGAAGCGTGGCGCGAAGGCACATTGCTTGCTATCGGCACGATCCGGATAGGCTGCGTCGATCGAGTTGCATTGCGGCCCGCGGCGATTCCCGCTCCGGTTCTCGCCGCCCTTCGGCGGGGATCCGGCATGAGCCAGGACGTGAGTTGAAAAGCGGCGGCATGTCAACGGACGATACCTTCGCGCCGTTGTTACGGGGCGAGTGAACTCATACCGGTCGGGCAACGCAGGCATGGTTCGGCTTCGATATCGCCGAAGCTTCCGTTTTGCCCACGGCAAGCTTGAAACGGCCTTGCAGCCGGACGCCCCTTCCCGGGACGCTAAAACGAACCTATATGAACACTACACAAGATCTGTCGATCGTTTCACTGGTACTTAATGCGAGCCTGCTAGCTCAGGCGGTGATGGCCCTGCTGCTGTTGCTGTCGCTGTTGTCGTGGACTTTCATCTTCCGCAAGTGGTTTGCGATTCGCCGGGCGCGCGCGCAAACTGAGCGCTTCGAGCGTGATTTCTGGTCGGGCGGCGACCTGCAGGCGTTGTATCAGAGCGCCGCGAATAACCGCCACACCATCGGCGCGCTCGAGCGCATTTTCGAGTCCGGCATGCGCGAATTCCTGAAGGGCAAGGAAAAACGCCTGAACGATCCGGGCGCGATTCTCGACGGCGCGCGGCGCGCGATGCGCGCGGCCTTCCAGCGCGAAATGGACGTGCTCGAGGCAAACCTCGCATTCCTCGCGTCGGTCGGCTCAGTCAGCCCGTATATCGGTCTGTTCGGTACGGTGTGGGGGATCATGAATGCGTTCCGCGGCCTCGCCAACGTGCAGCAGGCTACGCTCGCGAACGTCGCACCGGGTATCGCCGAAGCGCTGACCGCCACTGCGATCGGCCTGTTCGCCGCGATTCCGGCGGTGGTCGCGTACAACCGCTACGCGCACGACATCGACCGTCTGGCAATCCGCTTCGAGACTTTCATCGAGGAATTCTCGAACATCCTGCAGCGCCAGGCACAGTAAGGAGGCCACGATGGCAGGCTCCCGTTCCTCCAGCATGCGCGGCTCGCGTTCACGCCGCGCGATGGCCGACATCAACGTCGTGCCGTACATCGACGTGATGCTCGTGCTGCTCGTGATCTTCATGGTCACCGCGCCGCTCGTGGCGCCGTCGATCGTCAATCTGCCGACTGTCGGCGGTGCCGCTCCGCAGCAGCAGACGCCGCCGGTGATCGTCAACATCCGCGCGGACGGCAACATGAGCGTCAAGTACAAGGACGACGCCGGCACGCAGCAACAGGAAGACATGACGAAGGCCGGCCTCAAGGGCTTCATCGCCGATCGCGCGCAAGCGCACCCGGATCAGCCCGTCGTGATCGCCGCCGACAAAACCGTGAAGTATGAAGCCGTGATGAATGTGATGTCCGAGCTCAAGGCCGAGGGCGTCAAGCGCGTTGGATTGCTCGTCAAATCGCAATGATCCGCAAGAATTCCGACTACCCGCTGCAGCCACCGCGTGAACGCGGCACTGGACGCGCGTTTCTGTTCGCGCTGGTGATGCATGTGCTGCTCGGGTTCTTCCTGTACCACGGCATCCAGTGGCAGAACAGCACGCCTGAGGGCGAGCAGGCGGAGCTCTGGACCGAGGTGCCGAGTTCGGCGATACCGCATCCGGTCACCCCTCCTGCGCCACCGGTGCCGGTCGCCCCTGCGCCGCCGGTGCGGGACGAACAGGCCGACATCGCGCTGCAGCAAAAAAAGCGTCAGCAGCAGGAAGCCGCTCGCGAAGCGCAACTGGCCGAGCAGCGCCGTGAGCAAAAGCTCAAAGAGCAGCAGGAAGCGCAACGTCAGCAGCAGTTGGCGGCCGAGCAGGCAGCCCAACTCGCCGCGCAGAAGGCCGCGAAACTGAAGCAACAGCAGCAACAACAGCAGCAACAGCAGGCGGAAAAGCTCAAGCAGCAACAACTGGCGGAGCAGCAAAAGCAGCAGCAACTCGCCGAGCAAAAGCAGCAGCAATTGAAAGAACAGCAGGAGCAGCAACAGAAGCAGGCCCAGGCGGAAGCGCAGAAAAAGGCTGATGCGGACAAAGCCGCGAAGACCAAGGCGCAAGCCGAAGCGGCGGCGAAGAAGCAGCTCGACGCGGAGCGGCGCGCGCGCCTCGCGCAGATGCAGGGGCTCGCCGGCGGTGTCGGCGGCAGCAGTTCCAGTAGCAACGGACTAGGCAAGAACGGAACCGGCAGCGGCTCCGGCGGCACGGCGGCATCGCCGGGCTACGCGGACAAGGTGCGCAGGCTGGTGCTTCAGCATGTGACCTGGGGCGGTGAAACGGAAGGTCTCGAAACCGTGATCGCCGTACGTTGCTCACCGGATGGCAATCAGTTGAGCGCCACCATTACCCGCGGCAGCGGCAACCAGGCGTGGGACGCCGCCGCGTTGCGGGCAGTGAAGGCGTCCGATCCGATGCCGCGGGATGTCAATGGCAAGACGCCGGAAAGCTTTTATGTCACGCTGCGTCCGGCAGGTTGAGGCGGCACACTGACAGCCGGCTAACGGCGATGCCGCGCGTCGCTCCACAGGCCGTCGCGCAGGAACGACGCGGGAACGAATTAGCTGTTTTCCGGTCTGTTTGCTGTTGTGAAGTGTTAAGTAAAACCGTTTTGAGGAATCCATACAGCATGAGTTTGATGACCAAGCTAGGCCTGCGGACACTCGTGGCAACGTGCCTGATCGCTGTCGGCGGCGCCGCCAACGCACAACTCAACGTCCTCGTGACGGGCGTCGGATCTACCCAGTTTCCGATCGCGACGGCGACTTTCGCCAATGAAGCGAACTCCCCGCAGCAGGTCAGCGCGATCGTGCGCCAGGACCTGCAGCGCAGTGGCAAATTCACCAATATCGATGCAGGCTCGACGCCGGTGTCCGAGACCGATTCGGTCGACCTCGGCGCATGGAAGGCGAAGGGCGCCAACGCGTTCGTCGCCGGCAGCGTGAACCGCCTGCCGAACGGCCAGTACGAAGTGCGCTTCAAGCTGTACGACACGGTCAAGGGCGAAAGCCTCGGCGGCCTCGTACTCGTGAGCCCCGAAAGCGGCCTGCGCATGAGCGCGCACAAGGTCGCCGATTACATCTACGGGAAACTGATGGGCACGCGTGGCGTGTTCGCGACGCGTCTGTCGTACGTGATCCGCACCGGCGGGCGCTACCAGTTGCAGGTTTCCGATTCGGACGGCCAGAATGCGCATATCGCGCTGTCGAGCCCCGAGCCGATCATCTCGCCGGCCTGGTCGCCTGACGGCACCAAGGTCGCATACGTTTCGTTCGAGAAGAAGAAGCCGATCGTCTACATCCACGATCTGCCCACAGGCCGGCGCACGGTCGTGTCCGACCAGAAGGGCAACAACAGCGCGCCGGCCTGGTCGCCGGACGGCCGCTCGCTCGCCGTCGCGCTGTCGCGCACCGGCAATACGCAGATCTTCGCGGTCAACGCGGACGGCAGCGGCCTGCGTCGTCTCACGCAAGGCACGTCGATCGACACCGAACCGGCCTACTCTCCTGATGGCCAGTGGATCTATTTCACGAGCGACCGCGGCGGCTCACCGCAAATCTACAAAATGCCGGCGCAAGGCGAAAGCGCGGGCCCCGCGCAACGCGTCACCTTTACGGGCAGCTACAACACCAGCCCGCGCGTGAGTCCCGATGGCAAGGAGCTTGCCTATATCTCGCGCGTCGGCGGTGCATTCAAGCTGTATATCCAGGACCTGCAAGGCGGAACAGCCACGGGCCTGACGGACACGACACATGACGAATCGCCGAGCTTCGCGGCGAACGGTCAGTACATTCTTTACGCCACTCAGGTGAACGGCCGTGGCGTGTTGGCCGCAGTATCGACCGACGGTCGCACTCGGCAGGTCCTGTCCGTTCAGGGCGGCAGCGTACGCGAGCCGTCCTGGGGCCCGTTTATGCAATAAC
>NZ_DASXHN010000143.1:0-4213 GCF_036488505.1 Paraburkholderia sp.
AGTGCGGCGCACGATTTCTCTTGAGCAAAACGGCAAGTCGTACGCACTGAACGACAAAACTGCGACGTTGATCGTGCGTCCGCGCGGCTGGCATCTCGACGAGAAGCATGTGAAGGTCGACGGCAAGCGCGTGTCCGGCGGCATCTTCGATTTCGCGTTGTACATGGTGCACAACGCGCAGGAACTGGTGTCGCGCGGCTCGGGCCCGTACTTCTATCTGCCCAAGCTGGAAAGCCATCTCGAAGCTCGTCTGTGGAACGACATCTTCGTTGCCGCGCAGGAAGCGCTCGGCGTGCCGCGCGGCACGATTCGCGCGACCGTGCTGATCGAAACGATCGTCGCCGCGTTCGAAATGGACGAGATTCTCTATGAGCTGCGCGAACACAGCTCGGGTTTGAACGCGGGCCGCTGGGACTACATCTTCTCGGCGATCAAGAAGTTCAAGGCGGACCGCGACTTCTGCCTTGCCGACCGCTCGCAAATCACGATGACCTCGCCGTTCATGCGCGCGTACGCGCTGCTGCTGCTGAAGACCTGTCATCGCCGCAACGCGCCGGCGATCGGCGGCATGAGCGCGCTGATTCCGATCAAGAACGATCCGGCCGCCAACGACAAAGCGATGGCCGGCGTGCGCTCGGACAAGGCGCGCGACGCGGGCGACGGCTACGACGGCGGTTGGGTCGCGCATCCGGGCCTCGTGCCGGTCGCGATGGAAGAGTTCGTGAAAGTGCTCGGCGACCAACCGAACCAGATCGGCAAGCAACGCGACGACGTGCTGGTGACGGCCACCGATCTGCTCGATTTCCGCCCGGAAACGCCGATCACCGAAGCGGGCCTGCGCAACAACATCAATGTCGGCATTCACTACCTCGGCTCGTGGCTCGCGGGTAACGGCTGCGTGCCGATTCACAATCTGATGGAAGACGCGGCGACCGCGGAGATCTCGCGCTCGCAGGTGTGGCAGTGGATCCGTTCGCCGAAGGGCCAGCTCGAAGATGGCCGCAAGGTGACGGCCGAGCTCGTGCGCGAACTGGCAGTACAGGAACTCGACAAGGTCAAGCAGACGGTCGGCGGCGATACGCAGCCGTATCAGCGTGCAGCGCAGATTTTCGAGCAGATGTCGACCGCCGCGCAGTTCACCGATTTTCTGACGCTGCCGCTTTATGAGGAAATCTGATGGTGCCGATGCGCAGGCTCGTACGAGTCACGTCCGCAGGGCCGGGATGATCATCGATCGAGCCGCATGATTGCATCGCCGTGAACGACGGCGCGCCGGGTGCATGCCTTGCGCGCCGTTGCATTTGCACGCAGCGGCTCAGCAGCTCAGCGTGTGCGCCGATGTTCGACCCAGTCGCCCGATCGAATCTCGGGCAAGCCCTTCACCGCGCTCGGCGTAACCGGATAAAAGCGGCAATTCACGACGTTGCCATCCACTTTGACCATCACGTCGCGCGCCAGAAAGCGATCCTCGACGCCTGGGTACACCGCCTCGATTTCGTCGAGCACCGCGACGAGCGCATCGTCGATTTCATAGACGTCGCCGCGCACCTCGACGCCCGCTTCGTCGGCCACGAGCCCTGGATAGTCGCCGAAGTCGAACAGATGGCCGCGCACCGTCGCGCTGCCGAGCAGTGTGGGCGCGGCAATATCGTTGCGCGCGGCCGCTTCGCTGATGTCGTTCGCTTCGCCGGCACGCAGCGTGCCATAAACAAAGACGGTCTGCATCGTCGTCGAGTCTCCTGTGAGTATGTGTGGGGATGGCTGTTGCGATCCGGCCGTTTCAATGGCGGCTCGGCGGTGGCCCGATGGATATCCGCTCGAGGATCGGGCGCAGTGGGTCGTCAGGTGTCGTGACTGCAAGCAGTCCCCAGCCGCTTCATGCCAGCGCCGCATTGCAGACGAGTGCGCCATCTACATCCGCGAAGGTCCATTCACCCGGCCGCACGAGCGCCCCCGGCAAGCAGACTGGCACATCCCGCTCGCCGGTGCCGCGCTTTTGACCGCGTCGCGGACAGGTGGCGGGCGCCGCAATGCCGATGTCGATCTTGTTGAGTTCGAGCGTATCGCGTACGCAGCCGTAGAGAACGATGCCCGCCCGGCCGTTTCGCTACGCGATCTGCGCGAGTTGCCGCCGACAATTGCACAGCGCGTGCTGCCACCGCCATCGACGACCAGTACGCGGCCCGCGCCCTGCTGTTCCAGCGTCGCTCGCACGAGCACATTGTCCTCGAACACCTTGAGCGTCACCGCAGGACCGCTGAAACAGGCGGCGCGGCCTAACAATCGGAACACCGGCTCCAGCACGCGCAACGTACCGAGCGCCAACTGGTCTTCGTGCGCATCGCACAAATCGGCAGTAGCAAAGCTCATGGCGTCTCCTGAATGCTTGGGGCAACCGGCACATTATGCAACGGCCGCGGACAGCGTCGCACCGCGCGGGCAACGGGCGCCGAGGAACAACACATCGCCCTCACGGCCTCTACAATGGTGCAGACCCGCGCTAACTTGCGGCGGCCCGACGTTCCGTCGGCCACGCGCGCCGATATCCGAACATCTGGCCATGACACCATCCACCGACTCGGAGCCGTTGAGCCGCGCCCACTTCGCCGAGATTCCGCCCGAGTTCGCGCCGACCGACACGCACCCGATTCGCGTTCGTTCGCGGCCGATGCCCGCCGGCTGGCATACCGAGCGTCATGCGCATGCATGGGCTCAGGTCGCGTATGCGTCACGCGGCGTGCTACGTGTCGCGACGACGGGCACCACGTGGATGGTGCCGCCGTCGCGTGCGATCTGGGTGCCGCCGCACGTCACGCACGAGGTGGTCGCCGTCGAGGACGCGTTCCTGCGTACGCTCTACATCACCGAAAGCACGGTGCCCCCGGGGCTCGACACGCCGCGCGTCGTGGAAGTCTCGAACCTGCTGCGCGAAGTGATCGCCGCGCTCGACACGCCGGGGCTGTCCACCGCGCGCGAGCAGTTGCTTGGCGCGCTGGCGCTGGATGAACTGACGCGCTCCGAACCGCTGCCGCTGTCTGTACCGATGCCTCGCGAGAAGAGACTGCGCGCGCTTTGCGAGGCCGTCATCGCGGACCCGACGCATGGAGAATCGCTGGAGCAATGGGCGTCGACGGTCGGCGCGAGCACGCGCACGATCGCGCGGCTATTCCGTCAGGAATTGGGCGTGAGCTTTTCGCAATGGCGACAGCAGGCGATTCTCGCGCGCGCCATTCCGCTGCTAAGCCAGGGACGGCCGCTGTCGCATGTGGCGCAGGAGTTGGGCTATCAGAGCCAGAGCGCTTTTTCCGCGATGTTCCGGCGTGCGTTCGGCGCGAGCCCGCGTGCTTTTATCGAACGAGGGGCCGAGCATCGCCCAGGCAATTGCGAACCAAACGATTCGCAGGTGCATGAAGAAACCGTGCAGGATCGCGCAGACGCGACAGGGGTTGTCGGGCGCTGAATCGTAGGCGCGCCGCACGGGCCAGCCGGCGCATCCGGCATGCTGGACACCGGTCACCAGTGTAAGTCCCGCCTCAAACCCGGCGCGAGAGATGACGGATTGCGCCTAATTGCGCGAGCCTCGGCCCGGCGAGCTTATATCCCTTGCGCTGATACAACCGCGCCGCGGGATTGTCGACGAACACACGTAATTGCAATTCGCGCAGTCCACGCTCGCGTGCCCATTGATGCGAAATGTCGAGCAGAAACGTTCCCGCGCCCAGCCGCCGATAACCTTCGGCAATCTGCACATCGCGGATATGCAGCGAATCGCCCTCTTCGGTGATGCGCAGCACGCCCATCGGCACACCATCGAGTTCAAGAATGAAATTTTCCGACTCCCGCCAGCTGCCAAGAAACAGATCGCCGCGCCAGATCAGATGATGCCGCCGATAGTAACCACCCATGTTGTTGCGCGTCAGCGCCTCGGCAAACTCGAAATCATCCATGCTGGCCGTGCGCAGATGAAACGGTGACGGAGCTTCTGTGGGATCGAACATGGCGAGACCGCGAGGGATGAATCGGATCAAAGGTAAAACAGGCCGCGCATGGTGGCAATCGCTGTTTGTCCCGAACCGTCAGTACTGAGCTGCGACAGATGGCAAGATAACGCCGTGTAAATAAAAAGGCCCACTTCTTTCGAAGTGGGCCTCTTAAAATCTGGCGGAGCGGACGGGACTCGAACCCGCGACCCCCGGCGTGACAGGCCGGTATT
>NZ_DASXHN010000013.1:0-7325 GCF_036488505.1 Paraburkholderia sp.
GCGCGGGGTTGACGCCGGCTTCGCCAGCAATGCATTGCAGCGCGCTGCCCAAGCCGCCGCGCATCAAAGCTCGGAATACTTCGTAGCCGTACCTTTGGCTTCGTCCACCGGATAACGCACTTCGTTGAGCTTGAGCTTTTCCGCCGCCGCCTCGACGAGATCGAACCCCGCGGTATCGGCGACCAGCAGCAGGTACATCAACACATCGGCACATTCGTGCTTCAGGTTCGTCAATTGCCGGGGATCGCGCAGCAGCGCTTCAATGTCCGAATCGGTCTTCCACTGAACCGTTTCCAGCAGTTCCCCAGCCTCGATGCTGGTGGAGACGATCAGGTTGCGAAGAGTGTGAAATTGCGCCCAGTCGCGTGCGTCGCGAAACGCGAGTAGCTGCTCGAGCAGTTCGTCGATCGTCATCTGCATGTGGTGATGGTCCTGTGATCTATGGAACCGGGGCTGACGAAGCTGCGCGCTCAACCCTGCGCCACCCAGTCCCCCGACTTCCCGCCGTGCTTTTCCAGCACCTTCACATCGGTGATCGTCATCCCGCGATCCACCGCCTTGCACATGTCGTACACCGTCAGCAGTCCCACTTGCACGGCGGTGAGCGCCTCCATCTCCACGCCGGTTCTGCCAAGCGTCTCGACTTGCACCGTGCAATGCAAGCCGGGCAGCGTGTCGTCGAGTTCGAAGTCGGCTTTCACACGCGTCAGCGCGAGCGGATGGCACAGCGGAATCAAATCGGCGGTGCGCTTGGACGCCTGGATCGCCGCGATCCGCGCGACCCCGATCACGTCGCCTTTTTTGGCGTTGCCGTCGCGGATCAGCGCGAACGTCTCGGGCAGCATCCGGATGGAGCCGCGCGCAATGGCGATGCGCCTCGTCTCCTGCTTGCCGCCGACGTCCACCATATGCGCTTGGCCGGCAGCATCGAAATGAGTGAGTTCGGGCATGTTGGCTCCTTCGTGGGGCGCCTATCATAGCAGTGCGATAGACGCGACGCGGCCGGCGGATCGCCGCCGCCACTGATTACAATTGCGCTGTGTTTTGCTGCCTGTTTGTTCCGCGCTGCCTGATGCCCGCTATGTTAGTCCGGGCGGCGGGCGTCGCTGTCGACTTCGTCAGACCGGCCTCGCGATGCATTCAAAACGGTTTCTCGTTGCGTTGTTGTCCATAGCGCTCGCGGCGCCGCCGGGCGCGCTCGCGCAATCTCGCGGCGCGGCGAGCAGCACGCCCACCACGTTGGCCGCCGAGGCGCCGCTCGTCAGCGGGCCGGCCGATGCCTATGCCGATCCGATCCTTCCACCCGAAATCGCGCAAGGGGTCTTCGGCACATACGGCGGCGCGCAAAGCCGCTTCTCGAAAGGTGCCGGCAATCGCGGCAACACGGGCAGCGACGGCTGGCGCGCGCCGATCGCCGCGCAGCAGTTGCCCGACCTCGGCAACGGCGGCTCCGGTTCGCTGACGCCGCAGGCCGAACGCAGACTCGGCGAGCGCGTGATGCGCGAGTTGCGCCGCGACCCTGACTATCTCGACGACTGGCTGGTGCGCGACTACCTGAATTCGGTATCGGCCAAACTTGCCGCGGCGGCCAATGCGCTATACATCGGCGGCTATCGTCCGGACTTCGATCTGTTCGCGGTGCGCGATGCGCAGATCAACGCATTTTCGCTGCCCGGCGGCTTTATCGGCGTGAATACCGGCCTGATCGTCACGACGCAGACCGAGTCCGAACTCGCGGCGGTGCTCGGCCACGAGATGGGGCACGTGCTGCAAAGACATATCTCGCGGATGATCTCAACCGGCGAGCGCAGCGGCTATGCGGCGCTCGCCAGCATGCTGTTCGGGGTGCTCGCGGGCGTGCTTGCGCACAGCGGCGATCTTGGCGGCGCGATCGCGATCGGCGGTCAGGCGTATGCGATCGACAGCCAGTTGCGTTTTTCCCGCTCGGCCGAACAGGAAGCGGACCGCGTCGGCTTTATGCTGCTCGCCGGCGCCGGCTACGACCCGTATGCGATGCCGGCTTTCTTCGGACGGCTCGATCGCGCGGCGATGAACGACAACGGCATGCCCGCATACGCGCGCACGCATCCGCTGACCGGCGAGCGGATCGCCGACATGGAGGACCGCGCGCGTCGGGCGCCGTACCGGCAGCCGCATCAGGATCCCGAATACGGTTTCGTGCGGGCGCGCGCGCGTCTGCTGCAGGACCGCTCACGCAGCGAATACGCGGACGAAATTTCACGCATGCACTCCGAAATCGACGAGCGCACCGCGCTGAACGTCGCCGCCAATTGGTATGGGATCGCGTACGGTCAGATGCTGCTCGAGCGCTACGACGACGCGGCTGCATCGCTTGCCACCGCGCGCGCGACGTTCGCGGCTGGCGAGCGCGCCGAGGGCGAGCCGCAACGCAGTTCACCGAGCCTCGACGTGCTCGCGGCCGACATCGCGCGGCGCGGCGGACACGACGACGAAGCCGCGCGTCTGGCCGAATTCGCGCAGAAGCGCTGGCCGAGCTCGAATGCCGCGATCGACATGCATATCCGAACGCTGTTGACGTTGCGGCGTTTCACCGAGGCTGAGGCGCTCGCCCGCCAGGAGACCCGCGCGCACCCGGACCAGCCGGCGTGGTGGCTCTATCTCGCGCAGGCGGCCGCGGGCAGCGGCGATGCATTGACCCAGCACCGCGCGATGGCGGAGAAATTCGCGCTCGACGGGGCATGGCCGTCGGCGATCCGGCAATTGAAAGACGCGCGCGATCTGAAGGCGATCAGCTACTACGACCTTGCGACCGTCGACGCGCGTTTGCACGAGATGGAGAACCGCTATAAGGAGGAGCGGCTCGACGAGAAGGATTCGACCGGGTGACGTTGGGGGCGGGGCTCTCGAGTTGGCCGCTGCGCGGGAACCGCCGTCTCAGACCCGTGCCGCCGGGCTAGCGACGAACCCGAAGCGTGCGGGCACCTCGTCACGTCGCACGCTTTGCAGTGGCAGCGCGACCTGCGCATTCCAGTGGAATACACCGCTCAACGTGGAACCTCCGTCGGCGAGCGTCGCATGATCGGAGAACGGTTCGAGATCGTGATCGTGCAGCACGGCGACCCGGGCTGGCCGCGAGTGATCGGCGAACAGAATCGCGCCGTCTTCATCGACGAAAACCGCCGCCGGCTCGAACGCGCGGCCGCCCTGGTCGTGCAACGCCAGCGCCCCGTGCGGATCCACCGACAACCGGACGACCCAAGGCGTGTAACCCAGTTCCACATACACGCGCTGCGGGCCGTTCTGGAAAAACCACTGGCCGTGCTCATCGGCCTCGTAATTGCGGTTGATGAACCCAAGCAGTCCATCGTGCCGGATCGGCACGCCCGGCGCGCCGCTCGCCTGCGCGGCTTCGTCGCGCATGCGCCAGTTGCCGCGCCGATCCAGCATCAGCCAGCCGGTGCAACTCGGCACATTGGGCCATTTGGCGAGTGCCTGTCTGACGATGTCATCCATGATCGACGTGCCCTTTGAGATAACCGAACACGCGTCGCGACAGCCAGTCGATGCGCCCCGGGAACGGCCCGGTCATGAAGCCCGCGTGACCGCCGTGCTCCGGCTGGTCCAGCTCGACCGCCTTCGACACCTCGTGCCGCGACGGCAGCGCCTCGGCCGGCAGAAACGGGTCGTTGCGCGCGTTGAGCACCAGCGTCGGCACCTGAATGTGCGGCAGGATGGGCCGCGTGGTCGCGCTGCTCCAGTAGTCGTCGGTATTGCGAAAGCCGTGCAGCGGCGCAGTGACGACATTGTCGAACTCGTACATGGTGCGGCTCGCGAGCATCGCGTCGCGATCGTACAGGCCGGGGAACTGCAGGAGCTTCTGCTCGGCCTTCTGCTTGAGCGTCTTCAGGAAACTGCGTGTATAGACGAGCCCGAAACCCTGCGACAGCGCGCGGCCGCCGGCATGAACGTCGATCGGCGTGGAAATTGCGGCGGCCGCCGAGACCACCTGCAGCGCATCCTCGCGCCGCTCGCCAAGCCAGCGCAGCAGCACGTTGCCACCGAGCGACACGCCCGCCGTGAGCAGCGGCCCGCGATGCGCGGCGCGCAGGCGGCGCACGATCCAGTCGACTTCGTTGCTGTCGGCGAGGTGGTAAAAGCGCGGCAGGCGATTGATCGCGCCGCTGCAACTGCGAAAGTGCGGCACGACGCCATGCCAGCCGTACTCGCGCGCGGCCGCCATCAGCGCCGCCGAGTAATGTGAGCCGGAACTGCCTTCGAGCCCGTGAAACAGCACGAAGAGCGGCGCCGTATCGGCGGGCGGGGTGTCGTGGATGACCCAGTCGAGATCGATGAAATCGCCGTCGGGCGTGTCCCAGCGCTCGCGCCGAAACGCCACCGCAGGGCGGCGCGCAAACAGCGACGGGACGATGGTCTGCACATGCCGGTTCGGCAGCCAGAGCGGCGCGCGGTACAGCAGCTCGACGGTCGCCTCGACCGCGGCGGCGGCGGCGCGGGCCGTGGGGGAGGAAACGGGTTTGTCGGACGTCGAACTCATACCTGCGTCAAAACGGAAAAATAACGCGCGAAGCGGACGCGGTGCCCGTGGCGCGGCCGGGCGTTAGTGCAGCGAGCCCTGACCATGCCGCATTTTCGTCGCGAACTGGCTGGCCGTCTCTTGCGGCATCGCGCTCGCGTGAATATGCGCGATGCGCCATTCGCCGCGCTCGTGGACCATCACGTAGGTCGCAAACACCATCGCCGGCGTGGCCTTCGGGTCGGCCGGACGATGCGCTTCGGCAATCGCGTAGACGACCGTGCCGAGGCTGTCGTAGACGCGAATGTCGAGCGGCTCGATCGACACCGGCATCGCTTCGAGCTGGATCTGCAAGCCGGTGCGGATGCTGTCGAGTCCATGCAGGTGCGAGCCGTCCGCGCAGATGCAGCTGGCGAATTCCTCGTCGATCCACAAGCCCATCAAGCTGTCGATATTGACCTCGGCGACGGCCTGATAGTAGGCGTTCAGGGTATCGGCGGCGGCTTCGAAGATATGGGCAAAACGTGGCATGGCTCGTCGGTCTCTTGCGCGCGGCGCGCGGTTGCGGGTCAGCGGTAGCGGAACGGTCCGGCGCACCGGACCCTCGCTCCCGGGCGCCAGCTTGCCCGCGCCGCAAGGCGCGAACATGACGCGGCGCGCTCGGGGGCGTGCGGTGTTGCGTGCAAGTACCGGTCGGCTCAGCGCTGCGCGAGCAGCATGCCGCGCAGATCGCCGAAAACCTGCTCGGCGCTCAACTGCTTCAGGCAGTTCAGATGGCCGAGCGGACACTCGCGCTCAAAACAGGGGCTGCATTCGAGATCAAGCCATTGTACCTTCGCGAGCTCGGACAAGGGCGGGGTGTGGCGCGGATCGGTCGAACCGTAGACCGCCACCAGCGGGCGGCGCAGCGCGGCCGCGACGTGCATCAGGCCGGAGTCGTTGGTGACGACCGCGCCGGCCCGCGCGATCAGCGCGCAGGCCTCGCCGAGCGCGGTCTGGCCGCATAGATTGCGCACGTTCGGCGCCTTCTCGGCGATCGCCTGCGCGAGCGGCGCGTCTTTCGGCGAGCCGAGCGCGACGATCTGCGTGTACGGGAACGACTGGCCGACCATCTGCGCGAGCGACGCGAAATGCTCGGGCGGCCAGCGCTTCGCGGGACCGTACTCGGCGCCGGGGCAGAACACCAGCAGCGGCACGCGGGTATCGAGATTGAAGCGCGCCGAGACCCGCGACGCCTCGTTCAGGTCGGTGTCGAGGCGCGGCATCGGCAGGTCGTCGGGCAGCTTCGCGCCGGGCGCGTAGGCGAGCGCCGCGTAGTGGCCGACCATCGGCGGGCGCTCGTTCTTGCGCGGATTCGCATGGCGCACGTTGAGCACGCCGTAGCGGCTCTCGCCGGTGTAGCCGATGCGCAGCGGAATGCCGGCCAGCCACGGAATCAGCGCCGACTTGAACGAGTTCGGCAGCACATAGGCCGCGTCGTAGCCGACGTCGCGCAGATCGCTCGACAACTGCCAGCGGCGCAGCATCTGCAGCTTGCCGTGCGCGAGGTCGGTCGCGTAGACGTCGCGGATTTCCGGCATGCGCTCGAGCACGGGCGCGACCCAGGAGGGCGCGACCGCGTCGATGACGATGCGCGGATGCAATTTCACGAGGCGCGCAAACAGCGGCTGCGCCATCAATGCGTCACCGATCCAGTTCGGTGCGATAACCAACGCGCGACGCATCAGGGTCAGTGTCCGGTGTCGAAAAGAAGCGCCGCGCGCAATGCGAGTGGCGTTCGGATTGGTGATAGGGGATAAAAACCGCGCGGCGCGTGACCGGTTGCCCGGACGCACCGCGTTGACGGCGCGCGCATGCCGCGCCGCTGCACGGTTCTGGCGATCGAGCGGGCGTCGTGGCGAGCGCGTCGGCGAAAACCGACGCGCTCGCGCCTGCTCAGCGCGCCGGGCTCAATGGCCCTTGAGCACTTCGCCGTCGCGCAGCTTATAGCGCGTGCTGCAGTACGGGCAGCGCGCTTCGCCATGCGTGACGTCGATGAACACGCGCGGATGCGCGCTCCAGCGCGGCATGGCCGGGTTCGGGCAGTATGCCGGCAGATCTTTTGCCGTCAGTTCGACCAGCGGCATTTCCTTGATTTCGCTCATGAGACTCTCGTTGTATGCGGGTGCGGGCCGCGCGCCACTCAAGGGCGGCGCGCGGCGCATCTCAAAACTTTACTCAGATCTTCGTGAGCCAGTGCGCGTACTTCTCGCTCTTGCCGTTCACGACGTCGAAGAATGCCGATTGCAGCTTTTCCGTGATCGGGCCGCGTGCGCCGGCGCCGATCGTGCGGTTGTCGAGCTCGCGAATCGGCGTGACTTCGGCGGCGGTCCCGGTGAAGAACGCTTCGTCGCAGGTGTACACCTCGTCGCGCGTAATGCGCTTTTCGATCACCTGCAGGCCCATGTCGCGCGCGAGCGTGATGACCGTGTCGCGCGTGATGCCGTCGAGGCACGATGACAGGTCCGGCGTGTACAGCTTGCCATTGTTGACGAGGAAGAAGTTTTCGCCCGAGCCTTCTGACACGTAGCCGTCGACATCGAGCAGCAGCGCTTCGTCGTAGCCGTCGGCGATCGCTTCCTGGTTGGCCAGAATCGAGTTGACGTACCAGCCCGACGCCTTCGCACGGACCATCGACACATTCACGTGATGGCGGGTGAACGACGACGTCTTCACGCGGATGCCCTTGGCGAGGCCGTCGTCGCCGAGATAGGCGCCCCACGGCCAGGCGGCGATCGCCACGTGAATGGTGTTGCCTTTCGCCGACACC
>NZ_DASXHN010000155.1:0-3996 GCF_036488505.1 Paraburkholderia sp.
CTCGGTGGATGACGAGTGGACCATGTCAATCGTAGCTGGCGGCCGCCGGCCCGTCCAAGTCCTTTGCAAGCGGTTGCAAGCATAAGAGACGGTGCTTCGTTAAAATCGAAAATCCGCTTTCAATGCGCTTTCTCACGCGCGACTGCCCGAGACCTCCGTGCCCGATCATCAAGCTTCCGAATTCGCCGTCCTGCCCGCCGCCCACCGCGAACTGCCCGTCACTGCGCGGCAGCGGGCCCGCGTCGCGACGATGGCGCTGTTTTTCATCGCCGGCATGATGTACGCATCGTGGGGCGTGCACGTGCCGACCGTGCGCGACCGCTTCCATCTGAACGCCGCGATGCTGTCGTTCGCGCTGCTCGCGGTGGCCGGCGGCTCGATCGGCGCGATGGTGACCAACGGCTCATGGATCGCGCGGGTCGGCACCCGCCGCGCATGTCTGACAGGCGGTCTGGCGATGGCCGCGTGTGCGGCGCTGATCCTGCTGGTGCCGGCCTACTGGATGTTGCTGATCGTGCTGGCGGTGTTCGGCGCAGGCATGGCCACGCTCGACGTCGCGATGAACGCCGAGGCGAGCGCGGTCGAAAAGGCGCTCGGCAAGCCGATCATGTCGGCGCTGCACGGCATGTTCAGCCTCGGCGGGATGTTCGGCGCGGCGGTCGGCGGCGCGCTGCTGTCGCGCGGCATGGCACCGGCGCTGCATCTCGCGCTCGCTGCGGCGGTAAGCGCGCTCGTGCTGCTGCTCGCGTGCCCGTCGGTGCTGCCGCACGTGCCGCACGCCGAGCATCCCGACGCCGCCACGCCGCGCGCAAGCCGCTGGCGCTCGACGGCGCTGTGGGCGCTGGGCACGATGGCGCTGGTCGCGCTGATCGCCGAAGGCGCGATGTACGACTGGGCCACGGTTTATATGCGCGACGTCGTGCTCGCGACCCCCGCGCTCGCGAGCGCGGCTTACGCGGCGTTTTCGGGAGGCATGGCCGCTGCCCGCTTTGCCGGCGACGCGGTGCGCGCGCGCTTCGGCGCGCCGCAACTGGTGATGATCAGCGCGACGCTCGCCTGCGCGGGCATGGTCGACGCGCTGCTCTTGCCCAACCCGATTGCCGCGCTCGCCGGCTTCGCGCTGATCGGCCTGGGCCTCGCGAACATGATGCCAGTGCTGTTCGCGGCGGCCGCGAGCGTGAAGGGCATCCACGCGGCCGAAGGACTCGCGCATGTCGCGGGACTCGCGTATTTCGGGCTGCTGCTGGGGCCGGTCATCATCGGCGCGGTCACGCAGATGACCAACCTGACGATCGGCCTGTCGGTCGTCGCCGTGTGCTCCGCGGCAATCGCGCTGGCCGGGCCGAAGGTGTTGCGGCGTCTGAACGTCTGATGCGACGCATCCGCAGCGCCAGGCCGTCGCCATCGGCAAGAAAAAAGGCACGTGAGCCTCGCGGCCCACGTGCCTGATCAACAGCGAATCGAAGACGGCTACCGCCGCCTCCGATCACGCGAATTACATCTTCACCACGTCGAGCAGCGTCTTCTTGCCCTGCTTGTAGTTGTACAGCGAGATCACGCCGTGCTGGAGGTCGCCCTTCGAGTCGAACGTCGTTTCGCCGATAACGCCCTTGTAGTCGGTCGACGGCATCGCGGCGAGGATCTTGGCCGGATCGGTGGAGTTAGCACGCTTCATCGCGTCGACGATGATGTACACCGCGTCATACGTGAACGGAGCGTAGATCTGAATCGGCTGGCCGAAGCGCTTCTCGTACTTCGTTTCGAACGCCTTGCCGCCCGCCATCTTTTCGAGCGCCATACCGGCTTCCGAGCAGACGATATTGTCGGTCGCGTCGCCGGCCAGGTCGGACAGCTTGTCGGTACAGACGCCGTCGCCCGCGAGCACCTTGGCGCGCAGGCCGAGTTGCTTCGCCTGCTTCGCGAACGGGCCGCCGGTGGCATCCATGCCGCCGTACATGATCGCGTCCGGGTTCTCACCCTTGATCTTCGTCAGAATCGCGCGGAAGTCGACAGCCTTGTCGTTGGTCGCGTCATGCGACATCACGTTCAGGCCGAGCGACTTGGCGGTCTTCTCGAATTCGTTCGCGAGACCCTGGCCGTAAGCGGTCGAGTCGTCGACGATCGCGACCGACTTGATCTTCAAGCCCTTGGCCGCGTAGTTCGCGAGTGCCGGGCCTTGCTGTGCGTCGGTCGCGACGACGCGGTACGTCGTCTTGAAGCCTTGCTGCGTGTAGGCCGGGTTCGTTGCCGACGGCGAGATCTGCACGATGCCCGCATCGCTATAGATCTTCGAAGCCGGAATCGAGGTGCCCGAGTTCAGGTGGCCGACCACGGCGACGACCTTGTCGTCGACGAGCTTCTGCGCAACCTGCGTGGCGGTGCGGGGGTCAGCCGCGTCGTCCTGCGCGTCGAGTTGCAGCGTGATCTTCTGGCCGCCGATCGTGAGACCCTTCGCGTTGATTTCCTCCACGGCCATGCGTGCGCCGTTTTCGTTGTCTTTACCCAGGTGAGCGATACCGCCAGTCAACGGCGCAACGTGACCGATCTTGACGACCGTATCGGCAGCGGCCGATGTTGCCAACGTCGCGAACAGCATCGCCGCAGCGCTGATCGGCAACAGCTTTTGAATTTTGATGATCATGTAAGTCTCCAGTTTCGGTCAAAACAACGTAATCGCCGTGTGCTCCGCTTCCCCAACTCGTGTCGCTCAGCCCCGTGGACGACCACGCCGGTTGCATCGTTCATGCACTTGGCCAGTACGATTGCCGGACCGTTTGTGGCAGATGGCAAACCGTACTTGCGCGCAAGTGTAGGCCATCAAATTAATTTGAGCGAATTTTTTGAGAAAGTGGGAACAACACTAATGGCGCTTATCCCGCAAGAGCCGCTTGCGGCATCGAGGCGACAGCCGCAAAGCCCCGTCCGATGCGGGTTTCCGCTTATTGGAGTGGGTCGATGCGAGACGCTGTTCGACGCGTTTGCCGGCATGAACGGCGAGTGATTCGAACGGCTTTTCAACTAAAAACGAGGCGCGCCGCACAGTTTGGCGAGCGCGCCTCGAAATCTGAAATCAGCCGGGCGTCAATCGTGAATCGGTCACGGATCAGTCATGCATCGGCCGCGCATCATTTTCCCGTCGACTCAATAACCATCCCTTCAATGCGGCGACACGCGCGCTGCACGCGCGCCATTCGTCTTCGAGTTGCGCCATCAGTTCGGCGGCGCTCACGCCTTCGCCGCGCACGCGTCCGAGCGGCGCGCCCTGCCCGGCCCATAGCGACAGATAATCGCCGTTCTGCGCGCGGCCCGCGTTCTGCCGCAATTCCTGCGTCAACGCGTTTTGCACCGGATACGGCGCGATGTTGTCCGCCGTTTCGCTCAGGCGCTGCATCAACGGATTGCGGATACCGCGCGCATGGCGGCCGGTGATCGCGCGCGTCACCTCGGTCGCCGTATCCGACATCCCGCGTACGCGGGTTTTCCATACGTCGGGAATCGCGCTCTCGCGGCAGGTGAGGAACGCGGTGCCCATCACCGCCGCCTGCGCGCCGAGGGCGAGCGAGGCGACGATGCCGCGACCGTCCATGATGCCGCCGGCCGCGAGCACCGGTAGCCCGGTCGCGTCGACGAGTTGCGGCACGAGCGCGAGCGTGCCGACCAACGCGTGTTCGAAGGCGCCGATGAAGGTGCCGCGATGCGCGCCCGCCTCGGCGCCTTGTGCGACGATCGCGTCGGCACCCACGTCGCGCCACGCGATGCCTTCGGCAACATGCGTCGCAGTCCCAACTACATAGCTGCCGTGCGCGTGCAAACGCTCGATGTCGGCAGCCGATAGCAGTCCGAACGTAAAGCTCGCGACCGGCACGCGCAGTTCGATCAGCGTCTCCAGTTGCGCGCGAAAATCCGGCGCATAGCGCGCGAGCGGCTGGCCCGGCGGCAGACCGAGATCGGCGCGCAGCGGATCGATTGCGTCGAGTGCGCGACGCACGCTCGCTT
>NZ_DASXHN010000167.1:0-4740 GCF_036488505.1 Paraburkholderia sp.
CCCGTCAGGACGCCAGCCATCACTATCGCGACGTCGGCCGTCGCCGCAGCCGCGGCGACCGCAGCGTCCATGCTGCCGTCGTCCGGCGCGGCGAACACCTTCACGGTCGCACTGGAGCCTAGCTGCCGAAGTACGTTCGTGATCCCTTGCTGCGGGCCGACGGTGTAGGTAGGCAATACTTGCGAACTACCGCTTCCGCCAGCGATAGCATCATCCACATAGGTATTGTGGCCAACGATTGCGATCGATTTGACCGCGCCCGTCAGCGGCAGCAGATTGCCGCTGTTCTTCAATAGCACCGCTGACTGTTCTCCAATCGCACGGGCCTCGGCGCCGTCAGTCTGGATCGTCGTGGAATCGAGCGGCGTGCGCACTACCGGACGATCGAAAATACCCGCTTTGAACATCTGCGTGTAGCGACGCGTCAGCGCCTGGTTGACCGTCGTCATCGTCAACTGGCCTGTCGCCAACGCCTGGTTCAGGTTAGGCGTCGTGAACCAGATACCCGATTGCATCTCGAGGTCGAGACCCGCATTCATCGACGGTGCAGTCGAATGCGTTGCGCCGAAGTCGGATTGCACGTAACCCGTGAAACCCAATTCACCGCGCAAGATTGCGTTTAGCGTTCGCGGTGTTTCACAGGCGTACGTCGAGCCGATGCGGTCATAAGAACACATCACCGACGCGACGTTGCCCCTTCTGACGGACACACCGAATGGCAGCAAATAGATTTCGTGAAGCGTACGGTCATCGACGACCACACTCACGGTGTTCCGATTCGCCTCCTGTTCGTTGAGTATGAAATGCTTGGCCATCGCAATGACGCCGTTCTCCTGCGCAGCGCGGATCTCGTTCTCGGCGATGACGCCGGCGAGCACCGGGTCTTCACTGAGGTACTCGAAGTTTCGGCCGCCCTGTCCAACGCGCACTGCGTTCATGCCGGGCGCTTCGACCACGTGCAGGCCCAGCATGCGTGCTTCACGGCCCAACACATCGCCGTACGCTCGGGCAACGCTGGGATCGAAGCTCGCTGCCAGCGCCATCGACATCGGCAATGCGGTCGCCCGGTCCTGCGGCACGCAGTCGCCCGCCCCAATCCCAACCGGGCCATTCGTGATCCGGAACGTCGGGATGCTCAACGCCGGTATGCCCGGGACGTGACGGGTGCTGTTTCCACACGCCGGCACCTCGGCTATCGTGCCGCTTTGGCCATGCAACTGGGCGGCTTTCTGATCCAATGTCATCGCACTGACCAGCAATGCCGCTCGCTGTTCGGGAGCAAGCGCCGTATTCATCCACGGCGGCCCACTTGCCGCTTGCGGCGCAGCCACTGACAGCGAAACGAACGTGGCAACGGCAATGGCGCTTGCACGCGCGACGCGGACCGCGTGATGCGAGATCCCACGTGGATCAGGTGATGCGTTGAAATTCGACATATCGGTTCCTCGATCGAGTGATCAAGGAAAAGGGGACCCGATATGCAATGAGTTTCTTGGTTGTTGGCTTACGGCATTGCGAATCCAGTCGCCGGTTTGCTCGAGTCACGGTTCATCGGAGTGACATTCGGCGAGCCATCTTCGACCGGCTGCTGAAAAGGGAAATCACGCAAGGTAGTTACTTCAGTGCAAGCAGCCGCATCGATCATCGTCTTGTGACTAATTTTAGTGCTGCGGTTCGACGCGGCTTCGATGTCGTAAACCCTGCTGAATGGGCCAACGGTCGCGTCAGAGTAAATCGCCACGACGTCGTTCTTTGTTCCTGTATCAGCAACGAGGACTTTATCGTTCAGAACCTTTCGATCTCCGCCTCCAGCTTCGCCCTGTCGATCTCATCCGGATGATGCCGCGCAAGCTACACATAGACCGCGCGTGGAAGCCGGATCAAGAACCGATGGTTGAACGACGGACTGACTCAGGGCCTCAAGGCCTCACGTCCTGGTGTGGGCGCGACGTCCGTTTCCAAGCTCGAACGGCCACTCACCTCGGCCGACGAGCCACATAGTCGCCCGCCATCCCATGTCAAATTCCGATCTTCGACAGCGCCTGGAAAATAGTCGGCCCCAGCGTCGGGAGCATGACCTTCGGTGAAGATCCCCGTCAGAACAAATATCGGGCGCCGGCATTCAGCAGCCATCCTTGAACCCACCATTGCACCATTGCCGATTCGCTGCTGATCGGACACGCGCCCAAAGAGGGATAGCTTCTGCGTGGGCGTACCGTTCACCCCGACCGAGTACTGCAGCGCATCGGCGAGCCTGCCGGACGTGAACGTCGCGTCGCTTCGTATATTGCGGGAGACACCTACTCGGCGCAGACCACATTCAAGTCATTTCGCTCTGGCAGCGCATGTGTGGTGGGTAGTGAGACGTTAGAGGCCTGGACGGCCGAGAGTTCCTACCCGCTTACGCAGCATTATCCGGAGCCGCTGACGATCCATTACTAGCAGTAAAGGCGGAATACTGCGGAAGGAATTCTCAGCCACTGACAGCGCGACGTGGGCTGCTTCGTGCGTGACATGCACCAATGGCTCTAATCGGGCAAGCACCCGGTTCGTTGTTTCACCGGTTACAAGGCCCTGCGCATACTTGCCCGAAGTCGGCCTCCGGCACATGATGCCAACGGGGCAGGCACACTGTCCGCGTGGCTGGTGAGCACAATGGGTACTCTCGCACCTGGAACGATGCCCGCACTGGCCACCCTGCCCAGAAACTCCAGTTGCTTGAACAGCATGTTGCCAGCCTCGAGGTCGGGCACTACCAGAATGCCAGCACACCCAGCTACAGACGAGGCGATTCCCTTCAACCGCGCGGCTCTGACCGAAATCGCGTTGTCGTTGACAACTGCATCGGTGATGCCGCTCGGCAGCCTGGCGGCGGCACGTGCATCGAAGCGCATTCTTCCCACGGAGTAGGTTTTTCTGAGGGAAGAATATCGGGCGTAGGTTTCCCTGGCAACGCCGAGAAAACCTACGCCAACATCGCAAATATAGACATACGGAGAAAAGCGTCGATGTGCCGACTGGGACCGTGAAGATCGATACTTTCCGTTTTACTTTCAATTAGTTGCGGACGATTTTGGCTCTCTTTGGCACACTGCAGACGGCCGTCAAATCGTCGCTACTCGTTCTCGTCGAAGTAATGCCCGAACTTGAGCTGCTTCGTACGGATATAGCGCTCGTTTTCCTCGCGCATCGGAATCGCGAGCGCGACGCGCTCGCACACCGGAATGCCGTGCTTCGACAGCGTATGAAACTTCTCGGGGTTGTTGCTCATCAGCCGCACCGACGTCACTTTAAGCGTGCGCAGAATGCCCGCGGCCGAATCGTATTCGCGCGAATCGTCGGGCAGACCGAGATCGAGATTCGCCTCGACGGTGTCGCGCCCCTGCTCCTGCAGCGCATAAGCGCGAATCTTGTTGGAGAGGCCGATGCCGCGCCCTTCGTGCCCGCGCAGATAGAGCAGCACGCCGCACCCTTCGGCCGCGATATAACGCAGCGCCAGATCGAGTTGCTCGCCGCAGTCACAGCGATAGGAGCCGAGCACGTCACCCGTCAGGCATTCCGAATGCATGCGTGTCAGCACGGACGACTGGTTGGCCACATCGCCCATGACGAGCGCGAGATGTTCGGCGCCGCTGTCGACCACGCGAAACACATAGGAGGTGAACGTGCCGTACCGCGTGGGCAGTGTGGCGGTAGCGTCGAGAGCGACGCATTCGCCGGCGACGGCGCCGTCGGCTGCGGGCGATGAATCCTGAGACGTGAGCATGGCGTTGAACAGTGGTGCTGGCATGAACCCGGTCGAGCCGGGGATAAGTGTGGAGTGCGAGTTTACCGCTAATCCGCACGCAGCACGCGCAAGCCCCTTCGCGGTTGCTGAAAGCGGCGCAAAACTTCGCACCCGGCCGAGACCGGCGCGAACGGCCCTCGGTGCCGGCCTAACGATCGAACGCGACCTGTGAACCGCCGCACGTATTCCGGTGCACCGCCGGCCCACGTCACGCCTATACTGCAATGGCCTGTCCTGTCCCCTCACGACAGCGCGCCACTCCGGCGTGCTGCATTGCGAAACGGAGCCGCTCCATGACAAGCGTTGCACAACTTCTTAAAACAAAGCCGAATCCCGCCGGCGTCTACACGATCGGCGCGGACGATTCCGTCTACGAGGCGATCCGGCTGATGGCCGACAAAGGCATCGGTGCCCTGGTGGTCACGGATGGCGACAGCATTGCCGGGATCGTCACCGAACGCGACTATGCACGCAAGGTCGTACTGATGGACCGCTCGTCGAAAGCAACGCCGGTACGCGACATCATGAGCAAGGCGGTGCGCTTCGTTCGTCCCGAGCAGACCACCGAAGACTGCATGGCGCTGATGACCGAGCGGCGCATGCGTCACCTGCCTGTCATCGAAAACGAGCGGCTCGTCGGGATGGTATCGATCGGGGACCTCGTGAAGAACATCATCGCGGAACAGCAGTTCACCATTCAGCAACTCGAGTTCTATATTAACGGCGAGCGGCCTTAGCGCACACGCAATGCGCTTCGTCGAGCGCTGAGCCGTGATTGCGGAACCTATCAGGTGCTCTCGCGGACACGCGCCACGCCGCCGCGATGGCCGGCGCGAAAAAACGGCGCAAAAAAGGCCCAACCTCTAGGAGCTTGGGCCAAGCCACCTTGCGGCAGCGGAGGTTCCTTCGAACTGAACACAACGCGCGCACGAACGACACGCTGCCGGTGCATT
>NZ_DASXHN010000185.1:0-5695 GCF_036488505.1 Paraburkholderia sp.
CCTCGTCAAAGGTCTTCAGAAAAAGGTCGCAAGATGATCTCTATCAAGAATGTTTCGAAGTGGTACGGCCAGTTTCAGGTGCTGACCGACTGCACGACGGAAGTCAAAAAGGGCGAAGTGGTGGTGGTGTGCGGACCGTCCGGTTCGGGCAAATCCACGTTGATCAAGACCGTCAACGGCCTCGAGCCGTTTCAGAAAGGCGAGATCGTGATCAACGGCGAGTCGCTGACCGACAAGAAAACCAATCTGTCGAAGTTGCGCTCGAAGGTTGGCATGGTGTTTCAGCACTTCGAGCTGTTCCCGCATCTGTCGATCGTGCAAAACCTGACGCTCGCGCAGATCAAGGTGCTCGGCCGCTCGAACGACGAGGCAACCGCGAAGGCCCTGAAGCTGCTCGACCGCGTGGGGCTGCGCGCGCATGCGGACAAGTATCCAGGGCAGTTGTCGGGCGGCCAGCAGCAGCGGGTGGCGATTGCGCGCGCGCTGTCGATGGATCCGATCGCGATGCTGTTCGACGAGCCGACTTCCGCGCTCGATCCAGAGATGATCAACGAAGTGCTCGACGTGATGGTCGAACTCGCGCAGGAAGGCATGACGATGATGTGTGTCACGCACGAAATGGGTTTCGCGAAGAAGGTCGCGCACCGCGTGATCTTCATGGACAAGGGCTTGATCGTCGAAGACGACCGTAAGGAAGACTTTTTCGCGAATCCGAAATCGGATCGCGCGAAGGATTTCCTGGCCAAGATCCTGCACTGAGGGTTCGGGCGCGGGTCTTGCCGCCAGGCCCGCGTGCGATGCAAAAAAGCCGCTGTTCGCAGCGGCTTTTTCGTTGCTGGCGGCAGCGCTCTCTCGGGAAGCGACGTGGGTCGCTGGCCGAGGCGCTTGCCCGCTTACGACTCGAACGCGGCCGCGTCGTCGGCGGCTTCGAGATCGGTGTCGCCGTCGGCGGCGATCATCGTCGCGTTGCTGATGATTGGCTGCGCGCCGCTGGATGCCGCGATCGTCGTGGCCGATGCCGACGCATCCAGCGCCGGGTTGCGCAGCTTATCGAGTACCGACATGGGCACCGGTATGTTGGCGCGGCCGATCACTTCGCCGTGCTGGAACATCAGCAGAGCGCCCGGTGCGAACGCGGTCCACACTTCGTTATCGGTCAGCGGCTTGGTTGCGATTACCGCGACGCGGTCTTCCGGCGTCGTGTATTTGGCGAAATCGATCGACACGTCCGCGTCGACCAGATGCGCGGTCGAAAACGGCCAGCGCCGCACCAGGTAGTGCAGATGCGTCGAGCAATGCGCAAACAGTGCCTGACCGTTCGACATCAGGAAATTGAACACACCGTATTGGGCGATTTCGCGCGTGAGCGATTCGAGCGCGGCGAACAGCTCTTCGAGCGGCGGCTGCTGCGCGCCCGGAAAAGCCCTGCGCAAGCCTTGCAGCAGCGCGCAAAACGCGAGCTCGCTGTCGGTGGTGCCGACGGGCTGATAGACGCCGGTCAATTCAGGCGCATACGCTTGCAGATCGCCGTTGTGCGCGAAGATCCAGTGACGCCCCCACAGCTCGCGCATGAACGGATGGCAGTTTTCGAGCAGGATATGCCCCTGCGTCGCCTTGCGGATATGCGCGATCGTGTTCTTCGATTTGATCGGGTAGCGCTTGACCATCTCGGCGATCGGCGAGGTGGCCGACGATTGATGATCGATAAAGAGACGACAGGCCTTGTCTTCGAAGAAAGCGATACCCCAGCCGTCCGCGTGATGATCGGTGACGCCGCCGCGCGCCGCAAAGCCGGTGAAGGAGAACGTGACGTCCGTGGGCGCGGCGCAGTTCATTCCGAGGAGTTGGCACATGTTGCAGGTGAGCCTGTGAACGGAGCGAGCCGTTACAATGATGATTTTCCAAGCATATCACCGAGCCGAAGACGCCAAATAGCAAATTGACGTGTGTTCAGGCCGCAACAGCGCGGTTTGACCAGGTCGATTCGCTGTGCGCGCAAGGTCTCGTGTCCTCCTTGCCATGACCGCTAACATCTCCCCCGATTCCATCACGCTCGTCCGTCCGGACGACTGGCATCTGCACGTGCGCGACGGCGCGATGCTGGCGGCGGTACTGCCGGATACCGCGCGCCAGTTCGGCCGCGCGATCATCATGCCGAACCTGAAGCCGCCGGTCACGACGACCGCGATGGCGCACGCGTATCGCGAGCGCATCGTCGCCGCGATCCCGGAGGGCGCGAAGTTCGAACCGCTGATGACGCTGTACCTGACCGACAACACGCCGCCCGACGAAATCCGCCGCGCGCGCGAAAGCGGCTTCGTGCATGCGGTGAAGCTGTACCCGGCGGGTGCGACGACGAATTCGGACGCGGGCGTCACCGATTTGATGAAGTGCGCGAAGACGCTGGAGGCCATGCAGGAAACCGGCATGCCACTGCTCGTGCATGGCGAGGTCACCGATTCGGATATCGATCTGTTCGACCGCGAGAAGGTCTTCATCGACCGCGTGATGACGCCGCTGCGCCGCGAGTTTCCGGCGCTGAAGGTGGTGTTCGAGCACATCACGACCAAAGACGCGGTCGACTACATTCGCGAAGCGGGCGCCGCACCGGAACTGCTTGGCGCGACGATCACCGCGCACCATCTGCTGTACAACCGCAACGCGATCTTCCAGGGCGGTATTCGCCCGCATTATTACTGTCTGCCAGTGTTGAAGCGCGAGACGCATCGCGTCGCGCTCGTCGAAGCGGCGACCTCGGGCAATCCGCGCTTCTTCCTCGGCACCGACAGCGCGCCGCACCCGAAGGGGCTGAAGGAGCACGCTTGCGGCTGCGCAGGCTGCTATACGGCGCTGCATGCGCTCGAGCTCTATACCGAAGCGTTCGACAAAGCCGGTGCGCTCGACAGGCTCGAAGGCTTCGCGAGCTTCCATGGTGCCGACTTCTACGGTTTGCCGCGCAATACAGAGAAGGTCACGCTGCGTCGCGAGGAGTGGACGCTGCCGGCGGAACTGCCCGTCGGCGATACGCCCGTCGTGCCGCTGCGTGGCGGTGAGTCGATCGGCTGGCGTCTGGTGTGAGGTCGCGGTAGATGCGCGAACGTGCGGCTGATCCGGGCGCTGTCGATGAAGCCACACGGGGGGCGACGCGCGAGGCGGTGTCCAATGCCGGGCCCACAGCGGTTCATGAGCCACCGCTGCACGTTGCGCGTGACGTCGTAGCGCGCGCATTGCCGCAAGCTGCCTTCGCCGCTATCGACTGGTCGCAGCCCTGGTTCGCGCCGTTGACGCCACGGGGCGAGCGCTGGCAGCGCGCCGCGCTCGCGGGCTACGCCGAACTGCTCGCCGCAATGAACGCCGATGCAGTCGAGATGCGGCAAACCACGGGCCGCGGCGAACGTCTCGTCTTCATTGCGCAGGACGATCTGCCGCCGGGCGCAGCCTATGAGGCGCATATCGCGTCGACCGGCTGCGTGCCGACGCGCCACAATCTGCACGACTTCTTCAATGGATCGATGTGGTTCGCGTTTCCGCGCATCAAGGCGGCGCTGAATGCGCGGCAGTCTGCGGCGCTCGACGCGCTCGGCGTCGGTCCGACGCGCGGCGGTGTGCGTGACATGCTGACCCTCTTCGACGAAAACGCGCTGCTGTTCGAGTGCGCCGATCCGGCATTGCGCGCCGCGTTGCGCGGTTTCGACTGGCACACGCTATTCGTGACGCGGCGCGACGCATGGGGCCGCAACTGCGAAGTGCGCTGCTTCGGCCACGCGCTGCTGGAGAAGCTGATCGCGCCATTCAAGGGCTGCACTGGGCATGCATGGATCGTCGACGTGCCCACAACGTATTTCGCATGGGACGCCGCCGCCCGGAACGCGTGGCTCGACGAAACGGTGAGCATGGCGCTGCTCGAGACCGCGGCGCTAACCAGCCGGATGTTTGCGCCGCTACCCGTGCTCGGCATCCCCGGCTGGTGGGCGGAGAACGAATCGCCCGCGTTTTACGACGACGCTACGGTGTTTCGCGCGGGGCGACGCGGGCGTTGAGCGCTGCGTTGAGCTTTTCGGCTTTTCGCTGCACCAGCCCTGAGCCGTGCCAGCCGTACTGCCGTTCGGTGTTAAAATCCGCGCCAGCAAAGCAGGCCAGGCAGTCGCGGCCTCGGCGGCTTCGGCCAACGGGGGCGAGGAAAGTCCGGACTCCACAGGGCAGGGTGATGGCTAACGGCCATCCGTGGCGACACGCGGAACAGGGCAACAGAAAGCAAACCGCCGATGGCCCGGCGCAAGCTGGGATCAGGTAAGGGTGAAACGGTGCGGTAAGAGCGCACCGCGGCTGTCGCAAGGCAGACCGGCACGGTAACCTCCACCCGGAGCAATTCCAAGTAGGCAGGCGCGCATCTTCGCGATGCAGGACGGGGCCCCCGTCTCGTCTGCGGGTAGGAAGCTTGAGCGCGTCAGTAATGACGCGCCTAGAGGAATGGCTGCCACGCGCGCCGCGTCTTCGGAGGCGGCGCGTGCACAGAATCCGGCTTATCGGCTTGCTTTGCCGCTGAATAGAAAATGCCGGCGTCCATCGGGACGCCGGCATTTTTCATTTGGGACGTTGGTTGCGGCCCCGGCCGCGGCCTCTACCGCCGTCGCGCTCAACTGGCGACGATGTCGAACGAGTGCGTGAGCTCCGCGGTCTTCGCGATCATGATCGACGCGGAGCAGTATTTATCGTGCGACAGGTTGATCGCGCGCTCGACGGTGGCCGGATTCAGATTCTTGCCGGTCACGGTGAAGTGGAAGTGGATCTTCGTGAACACCTTCGGATCTTCGCTCGCGCGTTCGGCCTTCAGCGTCACAGAACAGCCGGCGATTTCCTGACGGCTTTTCTTCAGGATCATCACCACGTCGTAGGCGGTGCAGCCGCCCGTGCCGAGCAACACCATTTCCATCGGACGCGGAGCCAGATTGCGGCCCCCGCCTTCAGGGGCGCCGTCCATTGCAACCAGATGGCCGCTGCCCGTCTCGGCCGCGAACGCCATCCCGTCCTGCCCCATCCAGTTGACCTTGCATTCCATGTTGTCACTCCACCGCGCATAGCTATCGAGACGGCATTGTAGCCCGGGGCTTGACGATGCATCCGCGCCGGCTTTACCGCAAAGCTACGCCTAATGATCGTTTTTGTGTTGCAGTGCGCCATGGGCCAGCGATTCGGGAATGCCTTATCGGTTTAGGGGTTTCCTTCTAGATGATCCCAATCCTGAGCCGGTCCTTCCCCTCTCGATGTCGGATCGCAAAGGTTTTTTCGCGATATCGAGGTGCCCATCAGTCTGCCACGATATGAAACGCGATTTCGCAATGCAAATGGCCTTGCGTCGCACAAGGGCGGCTCATATAATTCATCGCATCGTTGCAGTAAGCCTGCAACTTCCGCTGTCTCCTCCACCTCCTCCTTTGGTGGATTAAGCCCGAACCGCTCGTTCGGGTTTTTTTTCGTCCGCTTCTTTTCAGCATTTCGCGTTGCAGTGGCGAACTCATTGGACATTTTGACTTGCCAACACGAATTCCTTTATAATTCAGGGCTTTTCCGCAGTCGCGCCCGCGGAGGAAGAACCAGGGAGAGCCTGCACGCGCCTCGATGCGCACACTACAAGCAGGAAAAAACACATTGGGCGCAGCAATTTTTTTGGATCGATCATGAAGACGTTTTCCGC
>NZ_DASXHN010000203.1:0-25137 GCF_036488505.1 Paraburkholderia sp.
ACCATTTCATCCGCGTCGACGCGCACGAGTGGAAGCTCGCGCTCGACGCACTCGAAGCAGGGAGACAAGCATGAGCAGCATCGAAAAGAAGCCACGCCTGAAGACCTCGGCAATGATCGCGTCGATCGCGGCCGAAGGGCAAGCTACCCGCGCCGCGCCATTCGGTCATGCGCTCGCGGAACTCGCACGCAGCAAAAGCAACGTGATTGGAATGACGGCCGACCTCGGCAAGTACACCGATCTGCACATCTTCGCGAAGGCATTTCCCGAGCGTTACTACCAGATGGGGATGGCCGAGCAGCTGTTGATGGGCGCCGCCGCCGGCTTCGCGCACGAGGGCGCGCAACCCTTCGTCACGACCTATGCGGTGTTCGCGACACGGCGGGCGTACGACTTCATCCATCAGACGATCGCCGAGGACAACCTCGACGTGAAGATCGTTTGCGCGCTGCCAGGGTTGACGACAGGCTACGGCCCGAGCCACCAGGCCGCCGAAGACCTCGCGCTGATGCGCGCGATGCCCAACATGACCGTGATCGATCCGTGCGATGCGATCGATATCGAGGAGATGGTGCCCGCGATCGCCGCGCACCCTGGTCCCGTGTACGCGCGCCTTTTGCGCGGCAACGTGCCGGTCGTGCTCGACGAATACGATTACCGCTTCGAACTCGGCAAGGCGAAGCTGCTGCGCGACGGCAACGACGTGCTGGTGATTTCGTCCGGGCTGATGACGATGCGTGCGCTGGAAGTGGCCAACGCGCTGGCGGCCGATCACATCGGCGTCGCGGTGCTGCATGCGCCGACCATCAAGCCGCTCGACACCGAGACGATCCTGCGCGAAGCGAAGCGCACCGGCCGCATGGTCGTCGTGGCCGAGAATCACACGGTGATCGGCGGACTCGGTGAAGCGGTCGCGCGCACGCTGCTCGAGGCCGGCGTCACGCCGGCGTTCAGGCAGATCGGTTTGCCGGACCAATTCCTCGACGCGGGGGCGCTGCCGACGCTGCATGACCGCTATGGGATCTCCGCCGGCAAGATGGCGACGACGATCAGCGCATGGCTCGGTTGATCGCGCGCCTGCCGCTGGTTACGCGGTGTGGCAAGCGCGAACGGTATCGCAAGAGGTGGGCGCTTCCCGGCCGGAAGCAGGGCAGCGCCGCTTTGTCGCGGCGTGCAGTGTCGCAATGTGGTGGTTGCAGATGGCGCGAACTCACGAACGCGCTGCGCGGCGGGTGCGGTCGGCTTTCGCTTGGGTAGCGGCATCGGTGGCGATACCTTCGGTCTTCACGCCGCACAGCGACGCAGTGACCTCCGCGCCGAACAGGAAGACGACCGCGCAGAAGTACAGCCACATCATCAGAACGGCGAGCGAACCGGCGGCGCCGAACACACCGGCGGTGCCGGCGTGCGCCAGGTAGAGGCCGAACAGATGCCTGCCCGCGGTGAACAGCACGCTCGCGACCGCGCCGCCGACCAGCGCGGGCCGCAACGGAACGCGCGTGTCGGGCAGCCACTTGATCAGCGCGCCGAGTCCGGCCCCCAGGATCACGATGCCGAACAGCGACTGACCGGCATTGGCGAGCGCGCTCATCGTGGAACTGCCGAACAGCGTGGTGCCGAGCGTCTGTATCGCCGCATCGACGACCAATGACACGACCAGCAGGAAACTCAGTCCGATGAGCAGCCCGATCGACACGAGCCGGGCTCGCACGAGCAGCGCGAGCCCGGCGATTCCCGCCCGCGAGTGGGCCGCGAAGACGATGTCGAGCGCCGTGTTCAACGATGAAAACGTGGCAGAAGCGCCGACGAGCAGCAGCACGATCGAGAACGCGGTAGCGATGCCGCTGCCGCCCGAGCGATGCGCGTGCTGGACGATATCCTGCATCGCCTGCGCTGCCTCGTTGCCCAACAACTGATGAACCTGCTCGAACAACCGGCCCTGAGCGGCGTCCGCGCCGACCAGCCATCCGATGATGGCGAGCACGATGATCAGCGTCGGCGCGAGCGAAAACGCCGAGTAGAACGCGATGCTCGCCCCCAGCATCGCGCATCGGTTCGAGAGAAAACGCGTGGTGGAGTCGGTCGCCACGTGCGCCGCACGGCGCCAACGATTGGGCCTCGCTTCGGTCTTCGGCTGCTGTGCCAGCATGTTCTCCTCCGCTCGCCGCCGCCCGCGCACACGTTGCGCGCGCTCAAGGCAACGGCTATTAGCGGACGCGCCGCAAGCGTCATACCTTCGCGCTTCGCGGAGAAAAGCGGACGTCGATCGTGATGGCGCCCGGCGCTCATCAGCACGTCAATCGTCAGCGGAAAAGTGACCGGCGCTCGCGTTGCCTGTCGAATGTTTTACAACCAGTGCCATTTTTGCCGGTCGCATGCGACACTGTTCGAAGCTTCATGCATCAGGGTCGCCGCCATAGCGTTGTGCGGTTCACGCGCGCTGTTCGGCACGATCGATGCATGTCAGCGAGCTAGCGTCAGGCGCTTTGCCCTCAAGGGAGAGGATCATGTCCAGCCAGTCCTATGTGCCATATCGCGATTGCCGCATCGACGTCCACGTGACCGCGGCGAAATCTCACGCGCTTGGCGGCATCTCGCGGCGTTATCGCGTGTCGTGGAGCGTCGTATTGCCCGAGCAGCAGAACCGCGAAGTCGCTAGCTTTCCTGAACAACTCGATTTTTTATCCGAGCAGCAGGCGTTTAAATACGGTGAGAAGCGGGCGCACACCTTTATCGATTCCGTGCTGGCCGCGCAATCGAGTACCCGATTGGGCGCGGGCAGCCGCGACGGCAGCGAAAAGCACGAGAATTCCACGGTGTAGTCGCTTTGTAGTCGCCGGGCAGTTGCTCGAATCACTGCCCGGCTCCGGCGACGCTGTGGCTTCGAATCTGAGAGTCGCGGGTGAGGCTTCGAGTCTGAAGCGTTAAGCGTGCGGCGCTAATGCCGCAGCCTCAATGGCGCGGCGCCGACACAGCGGCCTGCGCGTGCGGCGGGCAATCGTCGCCATACGCCGCGGCATCCCGGTCTTCGATTACCTCGAGCGACTGCGAGCGCGTCTCGACGCCGAACACCATCACGACCAGCGCCTGCACCACCAGCAGCGTCGCGACGCTGAACGCGACATAGCGGATGCCGCCGGCGTGATACGTCAGCAGGGTGAGCGCGGGCGCGCCGAACGAAGCGATGCGCCCGAGCACCGCGCAAAACCCGTTGCCGCGCAGCCGATAGCGCGTGCCGAAAAGCTCCGGTATGTAGCACGCAACCGCCAACGCGACGATCGTGTAAAGACAGCAGAACAGCAGAAAGCCAATGATGGCCGCGATCCACGGCGAGCTCGACAGCGCATAGCACACACCCATTACCGCGCCGGCGAGCGATGCGATCGCCACGCAACGCCGCCGCCCGAAGCGGTCGGTGCACAACACGCCAATGCCCGCGCCGACCGGTCCGCCCAGCGACATCACCATGCTGTAGCCCAGCGAAGAGGAAAGACTCACGCCCTGCTTGAGCAGAAACGTCGGTACCCAGGTCACGAAGCTGTAAATGGCAATGCCGATCACGATCGAGATCGTCGAACCGACCAGCGTGCGCATGCGCACCTCGCGCGTGAACAGCACCGACAGCGGCGGCGCGGGCTCGCGTGCATCCGCCGTTTGCGAGAGTTCCGGCGCACGGTAGCCTTTGCCGTGCACTTGCTCTTCGATCTGCGTGACGATGCGATCGGCTTCGCCGAGGCGTCCTTCGGTGGCGAGCCAGCGCGGCGACTCCGGCATCGACTTGCGCGCGATCCATACGAGCAATGCACCGACGCCGGAGATAAAGAACATCGAGCGCCAGCCCACGAGCGGGATCAGGAAAAAGCCGGTCAGCGACGAAACGAACAACGCGGTATTGGTGACGAGCGCAAGCAGCGCCGAATAGCGGCCACGGTCGCGCGGCGGCGTGAATTCGATCAGCGTCGAATAGCCGACCACGATCTCCGCGCCCAGTCCGACGCCCATGACGAAGCGAAACACAATCAGCCAGTTCATCGACGTGGCGAGACCGCCGGCGATCGACGCCAGCCCGAAAACCAGCAGGTTCGCCTGATACGTGAAGCGTCGTCCGAAGCGGTCGCCGAGCAGGCCCGCGAGCGTGCCGCCGACCGCCATGCCGATAAAGGTGCTGGAAATGAAATAGCCGTTGAGCGTCAGGTTCGACATGCCGTTGTGCACGAGCGCGCCCAGCACGGACCCGGCCAGCGTGATATCGAAGCTGTCGAAAAACATGCCGGCCGCGATCAGCCACAGCATGCGCCGGTGAAACGCGCTGATAGGCAATGCGTCGAGACGCATGCCGATGGATGCCGGTGAAATCACGTTTGTCTCCTGTCTCTATCTTGTAGGCGGCGAGCCGTTTCAGCGGGATGGGTCGAGAAAGCGCGTGCGCAGCGCATCCCATTCGTCGGCGCCCATGCGCTGAAAGCGCTCTTTCGCCGTGAGCGCGGTATTCCAAGCAGGCGGCACGCCCGTTTCGCGGAGCGCGGCAAGCTCGCGCTCGCAGGTCTGCATCACGCTCGCCAGCAGCAGGCTCGGCAGGATCGCGAGGCGATAGCCGAGCGCTTCGAGTTCGGCGAGCGACATGTCCGGACTCTTGCCGCCCCGCACGATGTTGAACAGGCACGGTCCTTTCACTTCGCGCACGATCGCGGCAATCTGTTCGCGATCGCGTGGTGCTTCGACGAACGCCAGATCCGCGCCCGCAGCGAGGGCGGCGTTCACGCGCGCAATCGCATCGTCGAAGCCATTCACGCCGTTCGCGTCGGTCCGCGCGATCACGACGAACTCCGGATCGTGCCGGGCGGCCAGCGCAGCGCGAATCTTCGCGACGAACTCGGGCACCGCAACCAGCTCCTTGCCGTCCAGGTGCCCGCAGCGTTTGGGGGACACCTGATCTTCGATATGGATGCCGGCAACGCCCGCCTGTTCGTACGCCCGCACCGCGCGGGTGACGTTGAGCTCGTTGCCGAAGCCGGTGTCCGCATCCGCGATCAGCGGCACGGAGGTGCACGCGACGATGCGCGCGGCGTTCGCGACCATCTCCGTCATCGTCAGCAGACCATAGTCCGGCAGCCCGTACGACGCCGCGGTGCCCGCGCCCGTCATGTACAAAGCGCGAAAGCCCGCCTGTTCGGCGAGCCGCGCGGTGATGCCATCGTAGACGCCGGGCGCCGCGAGAAGTGGTCCGTCCTTCAGCATCTGTCGCAGCCGGGTCGTGGCCCGGCCTTGTTGCGATTCGTTCAAAGTCTCTCTCCATGATGCCCGCGCGCAGCGGGCGCGCGAGCGGTACCGCTTTCTGCGTGGATCAGGCGGTTTGCGGCTCGCCTACGAACGGCGCCCACTCGGCAAGCGGCATGTTCATATGGGCAGCCTGACGCTTTTCGTAGGCTTCGAACTGCGCAGTGCGGCCGCTGCCGCGCAGCCCGCCTCGCACCGCGCCCGCGCGCACGTCGCCGAAATACTCGCGCCAGTTCGGCGGCAACGGCTGCGCGCCCGGCACCGCGAGCCACAGGCGCAGCAAATGCCGCTTCATGTCGAAGTCTTCGTGATCTTCGAACGCGCTGCGCGAATGGATCGTCACGTAGTTGTTCAGCAACTGCAGGTCGCCGCGTTCGAGCCACATCGAAAAGCAGAAACGCGGGTCGGGCATCAGTTCGTCGAGCAGATCGAGTGCTTCGGTTTGCGCGGCGGTGAGGCGCGGCACCTCGGCGAAATTTTGTTGCGCGGCAATCACGTTTTTGCGATTCAGGCGCATCGCGAACCATTCGGGCTCGTTGCCGACGATCGGGCAGCAGTACCACGGACGCTGCGCCGGATCCTGCGCGCCCTGATAGCTGTAGTAGAACGGGCCATGCAGTACTTCAGCGAGGTCCGGGCGGCGCCGCGCGATTTCCTCATACACGGCGAGCGAACTCACGACCTTGCTTTCGCCGCCGCTGCGCGCTGTGCGGCGGCACAGCAGACCGACCACGTCGCACGAATCCATATGGAAGTCGAGCGATGCATTGGTGTTGTAGCCACGGCCGTTGGTCGTCTTGTAGACCGAACCGACGTCGCGCACGTCGTTGATCACTTCGCTCGCGCGGTTTTGCGTGCGCGCGACGCCCATATGCATGCTCATCCCCCAGTAAGCGAGCCGCGTCTCCTGCTCGCTCCAGCGCTCGACCGGAAAGCCCTTCAGCAGGCACATGCCCCAGCGCCCTTGCGTGGTGGCGATTGCGCGTTGGAGCGCGGCGCGCGCGGCGGCGTCGAGCGGGAAATCGTCTGGCGTCAGGTCGAGGAGCGGCCGGTCCAGGTTCTTCGCATGGGCGAGGGCGGTTTCAAAGCCGGCGATTTCCTCGGCGCTGAGGCGCTGGATCCACGAGTGGTCACGTTCTGCATCCGCGGCAAGCCATGCGGCGGGGCGGGATGGGAGTCGAGATGAGGAATTCAACTGCGCTGTCTCCTTTTCGTCTGTTTAATGGGCGCCAAAGGCGGCCCCCAGCCCGCGCGGTGCACCCCGCCGAGCGACAACTTGAAAAAAGTATAGGCGCGGCGGATAGTAAGAAAAAGTGACGTTATTTGAAGGCTCTGATAAGGAATTTTGATGAAGCTGGAAGCGTTTTCGACGCTCGAAGCGGTGCTCGCGGAAGGGTCGTTCGCGGCGGCGGCAACGGTGATGAATCTCACGCCGAGCGCGGTCAGCATGCAGATGAAGCATCTCGAGCAATATCTCGGTCAGCCGCTGTTTCATCGCGCCGGTTTGCAGGTGCGGCCCACCGAAGCCGCGCACCGGGTGATGGCGGCAATGCGCGACGGGCTGCATCAGATCGACGCGATGCGCCGGCGTCACACCACGGCGGTCGAAGGCACGTTACGGCTCGGCCTGATCGAATCGATCCAGCCGTTGCTGTTGCCGGGCACGATGCGTCGTCTGCGCGATCTGCATCCGCGGCTCGTGGTGCGTCCGCGCCGTGGGCGCAGCGGCGGGCTGATCGATGACGTCAAGGCCGGCCAACTCGACGCCGCCGTGGTCGCGCAGCCGGAGACGGGGCGCGTGGCCGGGCTGTCGTGGTCGCCACTCCTGACGCGCGAACTGGTGCTGATCGCGCCGCCCGCCGAGCGCGGTGCGACGGCGGCCGAACTGCTCGCCCGCTACGACTGGATCCGTTACGACCGGCAGACCTCGACAGGCGCGATGGCCGCGCGCTACGTGCGCCAGCTGATGCCGGAAAAGCGCAGCACGCTGGAACTGGACACCGTGACGGCGATTGCCGCGATGGTGAGCGAAGGGCTTGGCGTATCGGTGGTGCAGATCATGGACCCGAGCCTATGCGAGCTGTACCCGGTGGAGGTTCTGCGTTTGGGCAGCTTTTTGCAGATATCGGTCGTCACGCGCAAGGACGACGCGGACCACCGCGGGCTGTTGGCGCTGCGCGAGGCGATGGAACAGGTGGTGAAAGTCAAACGAACCGAACGGCTGTAAGTCCGGATCGCGCACGCCCACCGCGCGTGTTTCTCGCACGCGGGCCGCTTAGTCCTCGTCCGCGTCGACCAGGTCGACCGGATCTTCCTTCGCGGCTTCGCTGAACATGCTGGTGAACTGATCGAGCGTGGCGAGCGTATCGCGCCCGGTGCGCGTGATGCGGTAGAACGACAGCGGCACCTCGGGGCGCAACGCGTCGACACGCACGCGATAGCGGTGGCAGATATGTTCGCAAAACGACGGCATCACCGCGGTGCCGAGTCCTTCCTGCGCCATCGCGATCGCCGTCTGCAGATGGTCCACGACGATACGGCGGCTGACCGTCACTTCCTCCTTCGATAGCGTGGCCTCGATCAGCCGTTGTAGCGGATTGTCCTTCGGCAGCGTAATCAGCGGCTGATCTTCGAGCGCGGTCCATCGAATACCGGGACCGTGTCGCGGCGCGCCGCTCGGCGCTTGCGAGATCGCGACGAGCCGCGTGGGAAACAGCGGCGTGCGATCGATACCCGAGAGCTGCGAGAAAAACACGCCGAACGCCGCGTCGAGATGGCCTTCCTCGACCATCTGCACGAGTTCCGACGGGTTGCGATCAACCAGTTCGATACGCGCGGCCGGATAGATTTGCGAGAAGCGCGCGAGTACCGAAGGCATCAGGCTCGCTGCGATGATCGGCGTGCAGCCGAGCAGCAGCGACGATTGCTTCTGGCGTCCGAGTTCGTTGAGTTCGATCACCGACTTTTCGAGCGACTCGACGATTGCCATCGCGGTCGGGTAGAACAGGCGCCCGGCTTCGGTCAGCGAGACAGTGCGGGTCGTGCGTTCGAGCAGCCGGCAATCGAGCTGCGTCTCCAGTTCCCGGATGATCGCGGAAAGCGCCGCCTGGCTCAGATGCATGCTCTGCGCGGTCTTCGTGAAGCTCGACGCGTTGGCGACGCCGAGAAACACCTTGAGTTGTTTGAGGGATAGGTTCATCAACGACAGCTATGTGTGTTTCGGGCGTGGAAGATGCCCGATTCTATCCCGTCCGCCATGACGGCTACCGGCGGCTACTGGCGCGTGCAATCGCAGTAGCCGCCAGACGCGTTCACACGCTGATCGCGCGAACGCGTCAAGCAAACAGGTAACGGCCTTCGGCGTCGCGCTGGATCGCACGTCGTTGCGCGGTGTCTTCGAGCCAGCGCACCACGTCGCGGCCGTCGCGCGTGCCGGTCGCGGCCATCAGCTCGGAGAAGCGCTTCGGCCCGCTATCGAGCGCCGCTTCGAACGAGTCGTAGCGTGCGCCGTGATACGCGGGCGGCGTCGGCACCCGATGCTCCAGATCCCGCTCCGCGCCCGGCGCGAGCAGCGGCAGCGTGAGATCGAAGCCGGCCTTCGCGGTTCTGGTTGCGCCGAGCAAAGACGGGTCGAGCGGCATCGCGCGCAGGCTGTCTTGCAGCACCAGATCGCGATCGGCCTGAAAGCGCGTGGCGAGCGCCCAGTCCACCTGCTCGTCGGAGAACACGTCGATGTCGGGATCGACGACGAACACGTGCTTCACGTTCGCGAGCGATGCGAACACCGCCGCGATCGCATTGCGCGCCTCGCCCGGCACGCGCTGCTGCATCGCGATACGCACGTTGAACATGCCGCCGGTCGCCGGGTTCGCGTAGACCGCCTTCACTTCACGCACAGCCGTTTCGAGCGCGCGCCATACGGTCACTTCCGTGCGCAGTGCGGCGAGCTGCGCGGTATCGGTACGCGCCATCGAGCGTCCGCCGATCGTGCAGGTCTGGAACACCGCGTCGCGGCGATGCGTGATCGCAGTCAGATGAAACAGCGGGTTGGTCTTCACGCCGCCGTAGTAGCCGAGGAATTCGCCGTACGGGCCTTCGGGCTCGGCATGGCCGCGCTCGTCGAGATAGCCTTCGAGAATGAATTCGGCGTCGGCCGGCACCAGCAGATCGTTGGTCACGCACTTGACCACGCCCATCGGCGCGCCGCGCAGCGCGGCGACGAGTTCCAGTTCGTCGGCGGGAATGCGCATCGTCGCGCCGACGTGATCGATCGGATGCGTGCCCACCGCGAACGCGATCGGCGTGCGCTCGCCGCGCTTCGCGTGGCCGATCGCGATCGCGCGCAAATCCGACGGCGCGACCAGATCCACGCCGGCGGTGCGGCGCCCGCGCAGCATCAGCCGGCGAATGCCGACGTTGGTCCAGCCGGTGTCGGGATCGACCGCGAAGTCGATCGATGCGGAGATATACGGTGCGCCGTCAAGATCGTGCTGCAGATGCACCGGCAGCGCGGTGAAGTCGCATTCCTCGCCGGTCAGCACGATCTGCTGGACCGGCGCTTCTTCACGGCTTACTTCGACGAGCTTGCCCTTCGCGCGCAGGCGGTCGCGCACGGTGTCGAGCAGGCGCTGCGGCGTCGTATCGAACGCCAGCGCGAGTCGCGAGCGGCTTGCGGTTACGCTGCCCGCGAGCGAAATCGCGCCGCCCGAGGGCTTCGCGAACCACACCGCGCGCGCGTTGCCTTCCATGATCGCGGCGATGTCGCCGAGATCGACCGGCGCGTCGCGACGTTCGAGTTCAGTGTCGTCGAGCGATTCGAGAAAGCGGCGCAGGCGGAAGCGTTCGAGGTCGGGCGCGGGCGTGCCGTCGGCGGTGCAGGGGATGGCGGTCTTGGGTCTCAATCTGGGTTCCTCGCGCAGAGGGCTGCGCAGTTTTCTAATGCGTTGAATCGTCAAGCGACGCGGCGGCCGGGCGCATCAGCTGCAATATCGCGCGCCTGCCGGCGCGTGAGCGCATCGTCACAATCGTCAGAAGCGCGCGGACAGCGCGGTCGCCGCCAAGTGCGCGGCGAAACCGCTCGCGCCGCTCGCCGGCATCTCGGGTGCGAGATGCAGGAACTGCTTGACCGCGCGCAGCGTGACCGCGCTACAGCCGAGCAGTGTCTGCGCGAGCGCGTGCGCTTCGGCGTCGAGACTCGCGGCCGGCACCACGCGGCTCACGAGACCGGCTTGCAGCGCTTCGCTCGCGGATAGCCGCACGCGGCTCAGCACCATGTGCGCGACGGTCTTCACCGGCACGCGGCCGATCAGCGCCGACATCACGAGCGTCGGCGGAATGTCGCGCTCCATTTCGGGGATCTGGAAGACGGCATCGTCGGCGGCGAGAGCGACGTCGCACACACCCGCGAGCGCGCAGCCCACGCCGAGCGCTTCGCCGCGCACGACCGACACCACCGGCACGCGCACGGCTTTGAGCGCGTCGTACAGCGCGAGCGGCGGCGCGGCGACCACGCGGCGCAGCGTTTCGGCGGACGGCTTTGCGTCCTTCGGCGGCATCGGCGACTGGCGGCCCTTGCAGAAGTCGGGGCCGCTCGACAGGATGCGCACGAGCTTCACTTCATCGTCGAGCGTGGTGACGGCTTCGATGATCGCGTCGCTCATCGACGCATCGATCAGGTTGCCGTTCTCGGGATGGTCGAGCACGACGTCCACGAGCGGGCCGTTGCGCCTGATCGCAATGTGCGGGCTGGGCATGCTGGTCTCCTTCGCCATCAAGGCGGGTTTATTCAACGGTGCGGGCGGCGTCGGCGTGGATGAATTCCCACACGACTTTCGGCGTGGCCGGCATCGCCAGTTCGTCGGTGCCGAATTCCTTCAGCGCATCGGCGAGCGCATTGAAGATCGTCGCGGTGGCGGGCGTGATGCCGCTCTCGCCGCCGCCCTTCACGCGCAGCGGATTGCCGTGCGTCGGATCTTCGGTCAGCTCCAGGTTGAGCGGCGGAATCACCCCCGCGCGCGGCATCCCGTAGTCCATGTACGAGCCGCTCAGCACCTGGCCCGTGTCGCGATCGAGATAGCAGGTTTCCGACAGCGCCTGGCCGATGCCCTGCGCGAGACCGCCGTGCACCTGACCTTCGACGATCAGCGGATTGATCGGCTGGCCGACGTCGTCGACCGACGTGTAGTTGACGAGCTTCACGATGCCCGTATCCGGGTCCACTTCGAGTTCGCAGATCGCAGCGCCCGTGGGATGCGCGGGTACGCGCGTATTCACTTCGGCGTGCGCGTAGAGCTTGCGGATCGCGCGATCCCCGGATTCGTCCGGCAGACCGTCGCGCGCGACGTGCGCCGCCAGTTCGAACAGACCGATTTCACGCGCCGATGCCGGATCCACGAACGCGCCGTTCGCAAAGCTCACGCGCTCGGCCGGAATGTCGAACAGATCGCCGGCCGCGCGCTTGCCCTGCGCGACGATCTGCGCGGCCGTATCGACGAGCAGCATGCCGCCCAGACGCATCGAGCGATCCGAATGGCTGCCGCCGCCGATGCTCACGAACGCGGTGTCGCCGGTGCGCAGCGTGATCGAGCCGAGCGGCACGCCCAGATGCTGCACGATCACCTGCGCGAACGTGGTTTCGTGGCCCTGGCCAGTCGACTGCGTGCCCGACACGATGTCGATGCGGCCTTCCGGCCGCACGGTCAACTCGATACGTTCGCGCGGCGCGCCGACCGGCGACTCGATGTAGTTCGCGAGACCGATGCCGCGCAGCATGCGTTTGGCGCGCGATGCCGCGCGGCGCGTCTCGAAGCCGTCCCAGTCCGCGAGTTCCAGCGCGCGTGCCATGTTGCGCGCGAATTCGCCGCTGTCGTAGGTGAGGCCCATCGGGCTGCGGTACGGCAGCTTGTCGTGCGCGATCAGATTGCGGCGGCGGATTTCCGCGCGATCGAGACCGAGTTCGGCGGCCGCGAGATCGAGCATGCGCTCGATCACGTGTGTGGCCTCGGGGCGACCGGCACCGCGATAAGGCGCGGTCGGTACCGTATTGGTCAGCACCGCGCTGATGTGCACGGCCGCGACCGGCACGTCGTAGACCGTCGTCATGATGCGCGTGCCGTTCGACATCGGCACATACGAAACCGTGTGCGCGCCGACGTTGCCGATCCACTCGTTGTCGATCGCGAGAAGGCGGCCGTCGCGCGCGAAGCCGAATGTCGCGCGCACGATCTGGTCGCGGCCCTGATAGTCGGAAAGAAACGCTTCGCTGCGCTCGCTGGTCCACTTCACCGGCCGGCCCAGGCGGCGCGCGGCCCACACCACGGCAAGCTGCTCGACGTAGATAAACGAACGCGGGCCGAAGCCGCCGCCGGTGTCGGGACAGACCACCCGCACTTGCGACGGCGGCACCTTCAGTGCGGCGGCGAGGCAGAGCTTTTGCCGCACCGCGCCCTGGCTGCCCGAAATCAGTGTGTACACGCCGCTGTCGCGATCGAATACGCCGATCGCGCCGCGCGGCTCCATCTGACAATTCACGACGCGGCTGTGATGGAACTCGCGCTTGAGCACGAGCGGCGCGTCCGCGATGACGCGCCGCGCCGCGTCGCGATCGCCGATCTGGGTCTGGAAGCACAGGTTGCCCGCGGCGCGGTCCCACAATTGCGGCGCGCCTTCCTGCATCGCATCGGCCGCGTTGACGACCGCGTCGCGCACGTCGTAATCGACGTCGATCAGCTCGGTCGCATTGCGTGCGGCGAGCAGCGTTTGCGCGATCACCATCGCGATCGGCTCGCCGACGTAGCGTACGCGGTCGGTCGGCAGCGGAACATGCAACTGGTTGAAGATCTCGCCGGTCAGCGACGTCACAAAAGCCTTCTTCGTCGCATCGACCGCATCGATCGGATTCGGTATGTGATCGACGCCCTGATAGCCGTCGTCGAGATAGTCCTGGCCGACCAGCACCGCGATTACGCCTGGCGCTTCGCGCGCGGCCGAGACGTCGACCGAGCGCAGCGCGGCATGCGCGTGCGGCGAGCGCAGGAACGCCGCATACAGCTGGCCGTCGATGCGCAGATCGTCGGTGTATTGGCCGTTGCCGGTCACGAAGCGCCGGTCTTCCACGCGCGGAATAGGTTGGCCGATCATCGCTTGAGGTCCTCCGTCGCGGTGCCGGCGAGCGCGGGATACATCTCGTGCGCCGCGTGGCGCACCGCTTCGATGATGTTCACATAGCCGGTGCAACGGCAAATATTGCCTTCGAGCGCATGGCAAATGCTCTCGTCATCGAGCTTCGGCTGCTCGCGCAGATAGAAGTCGGCCGCCATGATCATGCCGGGGGTGCAAAACCCGCATTGCAAACCGTGGCACTGAACGAACGCGTTCTGCACCGGATGCAGCGGCGCACTGGCGTCCGCGTTCGCGCGTAGCCCTTCGATCGTCGTGACGGTGCCGCCGCTCGCCTGCGCGGCGAGCACCGTGCAAGACTTCACCGCCACGCCGTCGAGATGGACCGTGCACGCGCCGCACTGGCTCGTGTCGCAGCCGACGTGCGTGCCGGTGAGGCGCAGCGTTTCGCGCAGGAATTCGACGAGTAGCGTCTGGTCGGGCACCACGCGCTCGACGTCGACACCGTTCACCCGTAATTGGATTTCAGCCATGATTCACCTTTGTTGCTACGCCTGCTTGACCTGCTTTTACCCGTGCCTGCGGATTGGGCGATTCGCCGTGTGCCATTCATCGCCGTGTTCATCACATCGCTCATCGCACCGCTCATTGCGCTGCGCCGGCCGCGGCAGCGGCATTCGCATCGGCGCTCATCGTCGCGTTAAAGCGCTTGAAGAACTCCGCCGCGAGCTTGTTCGCGACCGACGTCACGAGCCGCGAGCCGATCTGCGCGAGCTTGCCGCCCACTTGCGCTTCGGCGACGTAGGTGAGCAGCGTGCCGCCTTCGTCCGCATCGGCGAGCGTGACCGTTGCGGTCATCTTGCCGAAGCCGGCGATCCCGCCTTCGCCCTGGCCCGCGATCTTGTAGCCGTTCGGGCCGTCGCGCTCGGACAGCAGCAGCGTGCCCTTGAAGCACGCCTTCACCGGCCCCACCGAGGCGACCACGACCGCCTTGTACTCGTCGTCGCTTTGCGCGACGAACTCTTCGCAGCCCGGCACGCAGGCCTGCAGCACCGTGGGATCGTTCAAGCCCTTCCATACCTGTTCGCGTGTGGCGGCGATCGTCTGCGATCCGGTGAACTCCATTGTCATGTCTCCTGAAAACGGTTTAAGCAGCGTCGGCTAGCGGCTGCGCGAGCAGCGCCTGCAACGAGCGACGCGTGTAGGTTTCGATCAGATGGGCGCGGTACGCGCACGAGCCGTTCGCGTCGTCGGGCAGCACGCCGGTGTCCATCTTCACGCCGGCGAGCGCCGCTTCCGAAAGCTCTGCCTGCAGCGCCGCTTCGGCATCGTGCCAGCGGAACACCGACGCGCCGGCGCCGGTCACCGCGACGCGCACCGCATCGGCGAACTGCGCGATGAACACGCCGACCACCGCATAGCCCGACGCGGGCTGGCGGAACTTCGCATAGGCGGCGCGCAACGGCAGCGGATACTCGACGCCGATCACGATCTCGCCGGGTTCGAGCGCGGTCTCGAAGGTATCGACGAAGAAGTCGTCCGCGGCGATCCGGCGTTGCGACGTGATCACCTGGGCGTTCAGTGCGAGCACCGCGCTCGGATAATCGGCGGCGGGGTCGTTGTTCGCGACCGAGCCGCCCATCGTGCCGCGATTGCGCACCTGCGGATCCGCGATCAGGTTGGCGAGCTGCGAGAGCGCGGGGATCGCCGCGGCAACCACCGGCGAAGCGGCCACTTCCGCGTGCTTCGTCAGCGCGCCGACGCGCAGTACGCTGCGCTCAACTCCTGCGACGCGCTCAACGCTGACCCCGCGCATCGTTTGGATGCGCGTGAGGTCGATCAGATGCGACGGTGCGGCGAGGCGCTGCTTGAGTGTGGGGATCAGCGTCATGCCGCCCGACAGCGGCCGCGCGTCTTCGTGCTCGCCCAGCCACGCGAGCGCTTGATCGAGCGTGGCCGCGCGTAGGTAAATGGTCTCGTACATGATGTCTCCTGCCGCCGTGCGCGCCGGACCCCAGCGCGTGGGCGGACTGCCGCGAAGTTGCGGCGAGTGGCCGTCAGGCCTGTTTCAGCCAGTGTTCAAGTGCCGTCGCAAGCGCGAGCGGCACTTCGTACATCGGATAGTGCCCCGCGTTGGCGAGCGTTTCGAGTGTCGCGTTCGGATACCACGCGAGCCACGTGCGATGCATCAGCTCAGCGGTGAGCGTCGGATCGTGCTCGCCGATGAAAAGCTTCACCGGCGTCGCGTTGCCCGCCACCTCGGCCGAGAAATCGTTGGCCGCCCAATGCGGCAGATAGGCGGCGAACGCGTCGGCGCGCGAGCGCTGCTGCGATTCGCGCGCGAGATGCGCGGTAAAACGCGGTGCGAGGCGATTGCCGGTCGAGAACGCAATGATAGCGGCGCGCCGTTCGACATCGTCCACTGCTGCGCGAAACATCGCGACGCGCGTGTCGTCCATGCGCGAACCGCACGCGGGCACCGCGCACACACCGGCCATGCGATCGATACGTGCGCCCGCGGCGAGCAACACGCGCTGGATCGCGACGCCGCCCATCGAGTGGCCGATCAGGCTGAAGCGGTCCCAGCCGAGATGATTGGCGAGCGCCAGCACATCGCGCGCGGCTTCTTCGAACGTGAACGCGCCGTCGCGCTCGCGCGAGCGGCCGTAGCCGCGATAATCGAAGAACACATAGGTGAACGCGTCGGTATCGAGCGCGGGGACGAGCAGCTGCCAGTCGTCGGCGCTGCCGAACCAGCCGCTCAGCGCGAGCACCTTGCGCGGGCCGTGGCCGACCTGCACGTAGCCGTTGAGTGCTTCGGTCATGCGCGAGCCTCTGTTTCGTGCGCCGCGTGCGCTGCCTGCGATGCGGGTGTGAACGCTTGCGCGAGCGCCGGCGCGATCCGCCCGTGGCAGGTTCCGAAGCCGATAGGCACCGCGCCTGGCTTCGTCGCGCGTGCGCTCAGCACGATCTCATCACCGTCTTCGAGCGCGGTGCGCGTTTCGCCGTTGGGCAGACGCAGCGGGTCGCGGCCCGCATTGGTGAGTTCGGTCAGGCAGGCGCGCGATGCGTCCGACGCGCCGGAAATCGTGCCGCTGCCAAGCAGGTCACCGGTGCGCAGATTGCAGCCGTTGCTGGTGTGATGCGCGACCATCTGCGCGAAAGTCCAGTACAGATTGTCCAGATGCGTGTGCGTGATGCGCACCGCGCCACTGCCGGCTTCGCGTAGCTGCCGCGTCGACAGATCCGCGTGAAGTTCAAGATGGAGCCCGCCTTCCTGCTGATCGCGGGCGCCGTGCAGATGCGGCATCAGCGGCGGGTCGTCTGTTGCGCGCGCCGCCGGCGCCTTGCGGAACGGCGCGAGCGCTTCGGCCGTCACGATCCACGGCGATACGCTCGAATGGAAGCTCTTGCCGAGAAAGGGGCCGAGCACCTGTTCGAACCATTGAATGCTTTTCGCCGACCAGTCGTTGAGCAGCGAATAGCCGAAGAGATGCGCGTGCGCGGCGTCGACGGCGATCGGTTGGGTAAGCGCATTGCCTTCCCCGATCCACGCCGCGAGTTCGAGTTCGAAATCGAGCGCGGGCGCGGGGCCGAACACGATCTGGCCGTTCGCATCGCGATACTGGCCGTGCGGACGGCGCACGTCGCCGCCGCTGACGCGCAGCGACGAAGCACGGCCGTGATAGGCGATCGGCAGCGATTTGAACGCGGGCGGCAGCGGATCGGCGAGACCTTTATAGCGGCCATGCCGCTCGGTGTGATGCAGCGACGTGAGGAAGTCGGTGTAGTCGCCGACCTCGCACGGCAGACGCAGCGTCAGCGTGTCGATGCGCGGCAGCAGCGCATCGATATGCTGCTGCATCTGGGCACGCTGCGGCGCGTCGCTTTTCAGTAGATCGGACAGCGCGGCGCGCAATGCACTCGCATAGCGGGGCGCCATCGCCATCAGACGATTCAGCGTGCCGTCGCGGGTGGCTTCGCACGCGAGCGCCGCGTCGCTGCCGGCGACGAGCAGGCCGCTATCGAGCAACGCGCGCAAATCGACGACGTGTTCGCCGATGGCGACACCCGCGCGTGCCGCACCGTCGCGCTCAAAAGCGCCGAACGGCAGGTTCTGGATCGGGAAATCGGTGTCAGGCAGATTCGCCGATTCGACCCAGCTGCGCCGGGCCGGATCGTGAGTGGCATTGAGCGCGATCATGCGTGGCGTGCCTCCGGTACCGCGTCGTGGCGTTTGCGGGTCTCTTCGGTCCACGCGTCGAGCGCGGCGCGGGCGTCGCGCCGATAGCCGGCGAGCGTTTCAGCCGGCGCGACCGGCACCGTCAGCTCGAGCCGGAAGCCATTCGGATCGAAGAAGTAGATCGAGCGCACGAAGTGATGATCGGTGACGCCGAGCACCTCGATGCCATGGTCGGCGAGACGCTGCTTCATCGTTTCGAGTTCGTCGAGTGTGGCCACGCGCAGCGCGATGTGGTTGACCCATGGCGGCGTGTTCGGCGAAGGCAGCGCGGCGGTGTCATCGCCAAGATCGAAGAACGCGATATTCGAGCCGTCCGCCATCTCGAAGAACAGATGCACGTACGGGCAGTACTCGCCCGTGCTCGGCACGCGGTCGAGGCGGATCACATGCACGAGCGGCAAGCCGAGGACGTCTTCGTAGAAGTGGCGCGTTTGTTCGGCATTGCGGCAACGCCATGCGAAGTGGTGCAGGCCGAGTACCGGCGGAGTGGAAGCGGGCATGATGTGTCTCCTTGGCAGCGTGGTCGGGCGAGCGTTGCCGATCAAACTTCGACGCTGTCGACGTTGTATTCGAACAGCCAGTTATAGCGTTCCTTCACGCGTTCCTCGCTCCACTCGCGATCGACGTATTCCGCCGCGCCTTCGGCATGCGCGAGCGCCGGATTGTGAAAGCGCTTCGTGTTGGCCGCGGAGCCCCGCACGATGCGCGCGGTCCGGTCCTGACGCAGCGATTCGAAGCGTGCGAGCGCGTGCGGCACATCGCCATGGTGGCGCGCGACGCAGCGCGCGATCAGATAGCCGTCTTCGAGCGCCATGCCGGCGCCCTGAGCGAGAAACGGCAGCGTCGGATGGCAGGCGTCGCCCAGCAGCGTCGCATGGCCCGAGCTCCAGCGCGTCATCGGCTCGCGGATCATCAGCGCCCATTTGTACGGCACGTCGATCGCCGAGATCAGCGTACGCACGTCTTCGTGCCAGCCGGAGAAATCGGCGAGGCATTCTTCGATCGTGCCGCGCTCCGACCACGACTCGACCTGCCAGCCATCGCGCTCGACCGCGCCGACGAAGTTCACCAGCGTGTTGCCGCGCAGCGGATACTGAATCACATGCGCGCCGGGGCCAACCCAGTTGGTGCCGTACGGCGAGCGCAAATGCTCGGGGAGCCTCGCCGCGTCGATCACGCCGCGCCAGGCCATCACGCCCGAATAGACGGGCTCGTCGGCGCCGAACAGCGCACGGCGCACGCGCGAGTGCACACCATCCGCGCCAATCAGCAGATCCGCTTCGAAGCTGGCGCCCGAAACGGTTTGCACTTCGACTTTGCGATCCTTTTGCACGATCGACTCGACCTTGTGATCGAGCCGGATCGCATCCGCGCTCAACGCGCGCACCGCGTCGACCAGCGCTTCATGCAGATCTGCGCGGTGCACGGTCAGATACGGAAAGCCATACACTTCGCGCGATGCCGCGCCGAGGTCGAACAGCGGCCAGGTTTGACCCGTGTTCCAGAGCCGCACACGCTTGCCGGGCGGCTCGCAAGCGAGGCCTTCGAGGCGCTCGCCGACGCCGATCCGGTACAGCACGCGCGTCGCGTTCGGGCTCAACTGCACGCCCGCGCCGATTTCCCCGAGGGCCTTGGCCTGTTCAAGAATGGTGACGTCGAAGCCTGCTCTCAATAAAGCGGCACCCGCCGTCAAACCGCCGATACCGGCCCCTGCAATGACGATCTTCATTCGACCTTTTCGACCTCTATGGTGTTGACTTTGTCTCTTATCGAGAAGATTTATCAATCGATAGATAAATCTTTTAAATGTGGCTTTTACTGAAGCGAAACCACTTTAAAGGAAGGGCGGGCGATAAAGAAGCAAAAGAATTCGAACGGATTATCAATGAAAGTTAATAATGCCAGCGGCGGCGCCGGTGAATCTCACATGCCCCAGCGATGCACGACCGAGGTCTCGATGCCGAACAGATCGAGCACCCGCCCGAGCGTGTGGTCGACCATGTCATCGAGCGATTCGGGGTTCGCGTAGAATGCCGGCACCGGCGGATAGACGATCGCGCCGGCTTCGGTCACGCTCGTCATGCTACGCAGGTGGCCCAGGTGCAGCGGGGTCTCGCGCACCATCAGCACGAGGCGGCGGCGCTCCTTCAGGGTCACGTCGGCCGCGCGCGAAATCAGCCCGCTCGTCACGCCGGTGGCGACTTCCGACAGCGTGCGGATCGAGCAGGGCGCGACGATCATGCCCATCACAGGGAACGAACCGCTGGAAATCGCCGCGCCGATGTCCGTGTTCGGATACGTGACAGTGGCGAGCGCGCGTACATCGGCGACGCTGTGCGGCGACTCGTGTGCGAGCGTGACCTGGGCGGAACGGCTCATCACCAGATGCGACTCGATGTCGAGCTGCCTGAGCAACTGCAGCAGCCGCACACCGTAGACGACGCCCGACGCGCCGCTGATGCCCACGATCATGCGCCTGGGCGGGATTGAGCTGAATTGCATCTGTGCTCTCCGGTTTAATCGGTGATGGAATCGAAACGTCGCGGATGTTAGCACGTCGATTAATTCTTTCAGAGATGTGATTCGCTTTTGTTGAATTGACTGGTGAATACCCTGGTCGAGTATTCAGGTTGTTCTATTGATTGATAAACAACTCGTGATTCAAAACGCGAATTGAAGTGGTTAAACTCGGTCCCGCATCGAGCATAGGGGTTGTCGGTGGCGACCCGCGGGACCGCGGAGTGCAGGACGCCGGCGCGCGGAGCGGGCCGGTTCACGATAAAAACACTGGAGACTTGGATTGAGAAATTGTCTGCTGGTCGGCGGCTGTGCCGCGATCCTGGCTGGCCCCGCGTGGGCGCAGTCGTCCGTGACGCTGTACGGCAGCATCGACGTCGGCGTCGATTTCGTGTCGAACTCACAGGGCAAGCATCTGTTTCAGGAAGCGGCCGGCAAGCGCCAGCCGGACCGTTGGGGACTGTTGATCAAGGAAGACCTGGGCGGCGGCAATACGGCGTTCGCGCGGCTCGAATCGGGCTTTCTGACCAACACCGGCGCGCAGATCAATCCGACCAGTTTCTTCAACCGCGACGCGTACGTGGGTCTGTCGAACGATCGCTGGGGCTCGCTGAGCCTCGGGAACATCAACGACTACATCTATCAGTACGTTGGGCGGCTGAACAATGCGGTGCCGGGCATCTCGTCGTTCTACACGCCGGGCAACCTCGACGGCCTCGCGAATACGCGCGCGCTGAACAATTCGCTGAAGTACGAGACGATCAATTATCACGGCTTCCAGGCGGGCGCGATGAACGCGTTCGGCAACCAGGCGGGTGATTTCAGCTCGGGGCGCCAGTACAGCGTCGGCGCGCAGTACGCGAACTACGGCGCGCAAGTCGGTGTCGCGTACACGATGTCGCACGATCGCACCGCCGACATCTTCGGCACGTTCGGCCTGGGCTCGCTGCTCGGCCAGCCGTTGAAGTCCGGCACGATGTTCAATGCGAGCCGTTACAGCACGCTGGCAGCGGGAGCATCGGTCAAGATCGGCTACTTCACGCCGCACGTCACGTACTCCGGCGTGAAGCTCGAGAACGCGAAAGGCTCGACCACGCTGAACAACTATCAGGCGGGTGTGAATATCGACCTGAGCCGCGGCAATGGTTTCTATATCCTCGGGTTGTCCGCGAATCACTCGTTGTTCCAGGGGCTGACGGTCAACCAGTACAACGTATTTCTGACCGATTACCTGTCGAAGAGCACCCAGGTGTATGTGGGCGCAGGGTTGCAACGCGCGACGGGCCCCGGCGCGCGCGCTGCGCAGTTCGGCTACCAGCCGTCGACGAGCACCAATCAGACGGTCGCGCGGGTCGGTATTAACCATATGTTCTGACGGAGCGCGGGTGGGAACGAACACCGCGCGGATTGTTCACCTATTTCGATATCTTCATCGCTACTTTTTGATTGAGCCGCGCGGGGCCGCCTCTTATATTGTGGCTCCGGTCATGGCGTCGCCATGACGCAGAGGCAGGAGCAACAGTGCAAGCGGGCGCGCCGGGCGGTGCGTCTATCCGCACGAGGTCAATGGGACATACATGCAAGCAGACCGGACTTTGAACATCGCGACACTGATAGAAGAGCAGAAGATTGGACGCTTCGCCGTCGGCCTGCTGTTCTGGTGTTTCCTGATCATGCTGATGGATGGTTACGATCAGACCGCCGTGTCGTTCGCGGCGCCCGCCCTCATCAAGGACTGGCATGTCGCGCGCGGGGGCTTCGGCGCGGTGTTCGGCGCGGGCCTGTTCGGCACGCTGATCGGCTCGTTCATCTTCGGTTATCTCGGTGACCGGCTCGGCCGCAAGAAGGCGATCGTCGTCGGCAGTCTTTTTTTTGGTGCGCTGACTTATGCGTCGGTGTGGGCGAGCTCGCTCGAGCAACTGATGCTGTTGCGCTTTCTGGCCGGCATCGGCATGGGCGGGGTGGTGCCGAATTCGGTCGCGCTGGTCGCCGAGTACGCACCGAAGCGCCTGCGCGCGACCTGGGTCACGCTGATGTTCTCGGGTTTTTCGATCGGCGCGGGTTCGGGCGGACTGGTCTCGTCGGCGCTGATTCATCGCTACGGCTGGCCGATCATGTTCGCGGTGGGCGGCGCCGGCTCGTTGCTGATCGGGCTGCTGGTGATCTTCACGCTGCCCGAGTCCGCGAAACTGCTGGTGATCCGTCAGCGTAATCCGCAGATGTTGCGCAGGCTGATCGCGCGGCTGCGTCCGGAGCTGAGCATTGCCGCCGACGCGCAGTTCGTGGCCGGCGAAGTGCGCGAGAAGCAGCGCTTCGTACTCAGGCTGATCTTCTCCGACGGCCTTGCCGCGATCACGCCGCTGCTATGGATCGTCTTCGTCGTCAACTCGATGGCGCTTTATTTCCTGCAGAACTGGCTGCCGATCCTGATGGAAGGCATGGGCATCGACCCGCGCGGCGCCAGTCTGATCACGATGATGTTTTCGGTGGGCGGCGTGCTCGGCGGGCTGATTCTGTGCCGCTTCGTCGATCGCCATGGTGTCGCCGCGATCATCTCGCTGCCCGTTATCGGTCTGCCGGTCGTGGCATCGCTCGGTCATGGTTCGTCGCAGGGCTGGCTGATGCTCGCGGTGTTTGCGACCGGTTTTTGCGTGGTGGGCGCGCAATACGGGCTGTATGCGGTGGCCGGCATGATCTATCCGACGTCGTTCCGCTCGGCCGGCGTCGGCAGTGCGATTTCAGTGGGCAAGATCGGCTCGGTGTCCGGGCCGGTGATCGGCGGGCTGCTGCTGTCGATGCATCTGCCGATTACGCAACTGTTCTATGCGGCGTCGCTGCTGTTCCTGATTGCCGCCGTTTCCTCGGCGATTCTCGCGCTGCTTTATCGCACGCGCTTTGGCGAACGGCGCGCCGCTGACGGTACCGCACGAGCCGCCGCCGAATCGGTTTAGCGTTCGCGGCTGCACGATCCGTCATCGCGCCGCTTGCCGTGCGGCCGCACCGCTGCACCGCCGCGTTCACACGCGCGGCGGTGCGGTGTCATTCCTCGATATCAATCCCCGCTGCGTAGCCCCTATCGATGAGCCAAACCCTCTACGACAAGATTTTCGACGCCCACATCGTGCGCAACAACGCGGATGGCACGACGCTGCTTTACATCGACCGTCACCTGCTCAACGAAGTAACCAGCCCGCAGGCGTTCGAATCGCTGCGTCAGGAATCGCGGCCGGTGTGGCGCGCGCGCGCGAACCTCGCGGTGGCCGATCACAACGTGCCGACCACGAACCGCGATCTCGGCATCGCCGATCCGGTGTCGCGGGTTCAGGTCGAAGCGCTGCAACAGAACTGCGAGCGTAACGATATCGCGCACCACGGGATGACCGACGCCAGTCAGGGCATCATCCACGTCGTCGCGCCGGAGCTCGGCAACACGCTGCCGGGAATGACGATCGTCTGCGGCGACTCGCATACGAGCACGCACGGCGCGCTGGGCGCGCTTGCGTTCGGGATCGGCACGTCGGAGATCGAACACGTGCTGGCGACGCAAACGCTCGTCACGCGACGCAGCCGCACGATGCGCGTCACGATCGACGGCGTGTTGCCGGCGGCCTGCTCGGCGAAGGATGTCGCGCTGGCGGTGATCGGCGCGCTCGGCACGGCGGGCGCGACCGGCTATGCGATCGAATTCGCCGGACCGGTGGTGCGCGCGTTGTCGATGGAAGGGCGCATGACCCTGTGCAACATGTCGATCGAAGCGGGTGCGCGCGCCGGGCTCATCGCGGTGGACGGCACCACGCTCGACTATTGCCGCGCGCGCGCCCATGCGCCGCGCGGCGAAGCATCGGCGCACGCGCTGCGCGCATGGCGCGATTTGCGCTCGGACGACGATGCGCGATTCGACGCGGAGCAGGTGCTCGACGTGTCGACGCTCGTGCCGCAGGTGACCTGGGGTACGTCGCCGGAGATGGTCGTGGGTATCGACGCGTGCGTGCCCGACCCCGCGAATGCGGCCGATGCCGGCCGGCGCGCCGCATGGACGCGCGCACTCGACTATATGGGCCTCGACGCTGGCACGCGTATCGATACGATTGCGATCGACAAGGTATTCATCGGCTCCTGTACGAACGGCCGGCTCGAGGACCTTCAGGCCGCCGCCCGCGTGCTTTGCGCCGCGGGCGGACGGATCGCACCGAACGTGCGTCTCGCGCTCGCGGTACCGGGCTCGCAGCAGGTCAAACGCGACGCCGAGGCGCAGGGCCTGGCTCGGATCTTTATCGCCGCCGGCTTCGAATGGCGCGAACCCGGCTGCTCGATGTGTCTCGCGATGAACGCCGACCGGCTCGAAGCCGGCGAGCGCGTCGCGTCCACGTCCAACCGCAATTTCGAAGGCCGCCAGGGCGCGGGCGGCCGCTCGCACCTCGTGAGTCCGGCGATGGCCGCCGCCGCTGCGCTCGCGGGCCGCTTCGTCGACGTGCGCGAATGGCTCAGTCTTGCAGGAGACCGTTGATGGAACCGCTCGTCTGCCATACGGGGATCGTCGTGCCGTTCGATCGCGACAACATCGACACCGATGCGATCATGCCCAAGCAGTTCATGAAGTCGATCGCGCGAACCGGTTTCGGTCCGTACCTCTTCGACGAATGGCGCCATCGCGATCCCGGCTACTACGGCAAGCCGGCCAGCGAGCGCACGCCAAATCCGGACTTCGTGCTGAATCAGCCGCGCTACGCGGGCGCCTCGGTGCTTCTCTCGCGGCGCAATTTCGGCTGCGGCAGCTCGCGCGAGCATGCGCCGTGGGCGCTCACGCAGTGGGGCTTTCGTGCCGTGATCAGCACCTCGTTCGCGGACATCTTCCAGCAGAACTCGCTCAAGAACTCGCTGCTGCCGATCGTGGTGCCGAAGGATGTGCAGGAGGAGTTGTTCGCCGCCGGTCCCGATGCCGTGGTGCGGATCGACCTGGCGCGGCTGACTCTGACGACGCC
>NZ_DASXHN010000213.1:0-20346 GCF_036488505.1 Paraburkholderia sp.
GTCGTTGACGAAGATCGGGGTTGCCATAAACTCGTCACGGAAGTCGAACGCCGCGAAAAGCCGGTCGTCGATCACGATGTCACCGTTGACCTTCGTAATGCCGGCGGCTGCCACCTGCTGTGCGAGTGAGTTATAGCCGGCGAGCGGATCGGGCGCGGATAGCACCGCATTGCCGAGACTGTTAGCTTCGTTGTGATCGAACGACGTGAGTGCAATCGTGCCGTCTGGATTCGCGCGTCCGCCCATTGTCAGATCGCCGCTCGCGACCAGAATCAGATTGCCGTTGAGCGTGCCGGCCCCATCGACGGTGCCGGTTTTATAGACCGGTGTCACCGCCCTGTGTTGCGCGCCGATCGCATTCAGCGCGTTGCCGGTTGTAAAGACCTTGCGCACCGACGCAATGTACACCTGCGAGCTGGAGTTCAGATCGTAGATCAGGTTTCCCGTGCCCTGATCGACGACCTGCAGCGACCACGTCGCGCCTTTGTACGCCGGCTTTTGCATCACCTGCAGGATCGAATCGGGTACGGCGGTACTATGACTGCTGTCGATCGATCCGCCGCACGATACCACCAGCGTCGCAGTGGCAATCACGGACAGGCGCAATACTATTTTCACAAATCCTCTTTCCATTTCAGGGTCTCCCGGGGCCGGTTAGCGTTTTAAAAAGCGCGTTTGATCGTCGTTGCACGCAGTTGCCTTCTTGTCTTCGTTAGCGCTCAAGGCTTGATCTCGTCGAGATCGTCGACGATGTTCTCGTTATCAAGCGCGGCAATCAGCAGTTTTCCGATTGCATCGGCGGGCGCGGTGCCATTGGGCGAATCCGCGCTCGTGGCCCAAACCACGATAGTGTTCTTCGAGTCCGGCGCGCTGACCATGAACGTATTGAAACCGTTGATTTGCCCGTTATGCCCGTAGTACGTGCCCCACTTTGCGATACCGAGGCAATAAGCCGGCGAATCGGGATCGCCTGGCGCGATGACCGTGCAGGTCGACAAACGCCGGGCCTGCAGATCGGTGTTCAGATAGTTACCGCCGACCATCGCCTTGACGAACATGGCCAACTCTCTGGCCACCGACAGCCCGGAGCCGGCGGTCCATCCCCATGATGCGGACGCGTCGGTTACGTCGGTCGGCTGTAGCGTGCCGTTTTTTGCGGCCGCCTGAAGCGCGGGCGACAGCGCTGGGCTGTTCGCCGTCTCCGCATTCGTGCCCCATAGATAGCCATGCGCGAACGGCGCCGGTATGGACGTATTGGTTTGCGGCGGCAGATACGTCTGTGTCAGACCGAGTGGCGTGAAGAGGCGCGCCTTGATCGCGTCGGCGGCGCTCATGCCGGTCAGTTGCTCGATTAGCATCCCGAGCAGCACCGTATTGGTGTTCGAGTAACCGAACAACGTCCCCGGATCGAAATCGACCTGATGGCTGTATGCGATGTCGAGGAGTTCGCTCGTGGTCCACAGCTTGCCGGGTTGGGCGTCTATCTTCTGATTGAAGCCGAGGTCGCGCGTGTAATTGAAGAGGCCGCTACGCATTCCTAGCAGCTGTTCGATCGTGATCCTATTGCCGTTCGGCACGTTCGGAATGTACTTGCCGACGGTATCGCTGAGGCTTAGCTTGCCTTCCTGCACCAGTTGCAGGATCACCGTGGCGGTCCAGGTTTTCGTGACGCTGCCAACGCGGAAATTCGCGTCAGTCGGAATCGGTGTGCTAGTGCCGCGCTGCGCACTGCCGAACGATTCGCTCCAGTTTCCGTTCGGCGATTCGACATAGACGACGGCGCCGGAGGTCTGCGTGTCCGAAAGTAGTTGCATGATCTGCGGCCGTGCCATCGTCACGTAAGCCGGATCGGCCGAAAGGTTGTCGCCGCAGGCGGCGAGTGCGAACGAGCTGATCAGCGCCAAAGTTCGTCCGCAAATTGCGAACAAAGAATAGCCAAGGCTAAACACGCGGCTGAGCGTCATTGCTTATTGTCCTTTTTGACTGAGCCGACTGGCAACATCACGCAAGTCGGTGAAATAGGCATGCGGGCGCAAATTCGCCGAAAAGACCCAATGCCTCAAGCGCACGACTCCCGTACTGCCGCATATCTGACGTGCGGCGGCCAACGCGTCCCTTAGTTCTTCCTCGCCAAATGAATATAGAAGATTGCTTTACAGAATGCACGGACGACTCATTCAATTCAGCCAAAAATAGATGCGTTGCCCAATATGGCGGTTTCAATCTGGTTAGGGCTTTCAGGTATGACTTGAAACGCTGCAGCACACATCGCACTGCATTAAGGGGTGCGGTGGGGGTCGAAAACGCCCCGTTCGCTGAAGCCGGTAGTGGTCGTTTGTTGCCGACATTTGGCGAACGACCGCTGAACAGCCGTAAGCGAGCATATCCGTTTCGGCACACAGCCGTCGGCTTGGGCCATCGCGGATGCGAGCGGTCCGATCCTCGCGTTAATTAAAGCAGACTACGCTGCGCGAGGAGCCACGGAGCTGCGAGCCCGTCTACGCGTTGCCTTGTCGACCAGTTTCGGGGTCCGCGAGGTGACCCCGCGGATAGGACGGTTTATGAGCGCGCATCCGGCTTTGCACGTTGACTTGCGAATGGCCGACGACCGGCAGGACCTGATCGTTGAAGGCGTGGATGTCGCATTTCGCTTTGGACAGTCGAAGGACTCGAAGGCCACTTCAACGATGCTAGGGCGTTACGCCCAGTTCTGGTTGCCCCCTTGACTATCTGGCCACGATGGAAACGCCGGTCGAGCCGGGCAATCTGGCCGACCATACGCTCATCATGGGGCCGTTGGGTGCCCGGGCCTCCCGGCTGGCCGCCCGCGCGCTTGTTGCCTGTCTTGCGGATGAGCTGAAAGGGATCTCGGTCTACTGGCTCGCAATTATCGAATTGCTGTAGCCGGGAAGCCGGCATGAATGTCCGGTCCGCTCGGTTACCTGCCCTAAAGCGCCTCAAAGCGCGACCGTCGGCAACGGGTCGCACTGAGCCGTTCGTCGTCGACCCGACGGCAGGGATGCCCGTCCGCCCACGATTCGCCGTCTCTTCCCGCGATCGCACAAGATGACGATGGGGCCAGTCCGATGCGATCCTCGGTGTCCTGCAGGTCCGTTTCGATCGGACCTAAGGGCGCGACGAGCGACGCTGTTTTTTTACTCTCCAGATCCGACGTTCGTGTCCGCGGTGTCCCCCTGTATGAAACCCGAGGCGCGGCTACTCCAGCCCGTCGACTCGTCGTCCACGAAGTCTCGGCTGGTTAGCTGAGGCACAAGCACCACGGCCCGCACAACGTCTTTGAGAAGCGCCCTTCGCGAGTGTGACGTTGTGAAGCCGTAGCTTTGCGCCGCCGCGTCGACGGTAAGCTCGAAGCTGGTGAATCGCAGCGCAGTTGAAACGCTCGGACGCATTCTTCCGAGTTCGCTCAGCGTCGCGAATTGGCGGCTCCGCGAGCACGACGTAGGCAGCGCCTTCGCGCATCCATGGGGCATGCGGTTTGCACTGCAAAAGTCACCCCAGTTTCAGGAGCCAACCATGACTACGAGCGCGGCGCGCATGCCCATCGGGCCATTTCACAGGCATGCGCTCAGGAACGCGCAACGCAGCATAGTGCGGCTCGTCGGCGCCGCGTTGTTCGCGGTACCGTGCTTGTCGCTGGCTGGGTCGCTCACGCAAGCGCCGTACGGTGTCACAGTCGACGGTCATGCGGTCAGCCGCTACACCATGACAAACGCGCATGGCCTGACGGTCAGCTTCCTGAGCTATGGCGGCATCATCAATCAGCTTCGCACGCCGGACCGCCGTGGCCGTATGGCGAACATCGTTCTCGGCTTCGGCAGCCTTGCCGACTATGAGAAGTTCAACGGCAACATCCACTTCGGCGCGCTGATCGGCCGCTACGCGAACCGCATCTCGGCGGGGCGCTTCAAGCTCGACGGGCAGACGTGGATGCTGCCCATCAACGATCCACCGAACACCTTACACGGAGGTCCGTCGAGCTTCGATTCGAAGGTGTGGACCGTAAAGCCGGTGGATTCGCGTGACGGCGTCAGCGCCGAACTGAGCTACGTGAGCCCCGACGGCGAAAACGGATTTCCAGGCACGCTTACAACCCGGGTGACGTACACGCTCACGGATGACGACGTGTTCCGCATCGACTACCGCGCGACCACCGACAAACCAACGGTCGTGAACCTTACCAATCATTCGTATTTCAATCTGGCCGGCGAAGGCAGCGGCAGCATCGAGCGGCAGACCATTCGAATCTTGGCCTCCCGCTACACGCCGACCGATGCGACGTCGATCCCTACCGGCGAACTGGCGAGCGTCGAGGGCACGCCAATGGACTTGCGCAAGCCAACCGTTATTGGCGAGCGGCTGCGCTCGTCGTTTGTCCAACTGGTCTACGCACACGGCTTCGATCAGAACTGGGTGCTCGACAAGCCGGCGAACGCGGAGTCGCCGGCAGACAAGCCGACCCCGCGTCTCGCCGCGTGCGCGACCGATCCGGCGAGCGGCCGCATGCTCGAACTTTATACGACGCAGCCGGGTTTGCAGTTCTATACGGCTAACGGTTTGAACGGCAGCGTGGTGGGCACGTCGGGCCAGACGTACCGGCAGGGGGACGCGTTCGCGCTGGAGGCCGAGCATTTTCCCGATTCACCGAATCAGCCGACGTTTCCGTCGACCGTGTTGAGGCCCGGCGATACGTTCCACGAGATCACCGAATGGCACTTCCGGACGCAAGCGGCCGGCGGCAAGCAAATACGGTCCACCGATCGACAGCCGGCCTGAACGCGAACGCGAACGCGGCACGCGGCACCACTTCCGGAGACAGGGACAACGGATACCGGGGACCGCAGCCCGAAACGGAAACATTCTGGGCTTTGAGGGCGGCACGCGCAGGCGTACTCGCCGCACGCGACGTCAACGGACGTGTCCACTTCCTGCACGCGTTCAACATGGCGATCCGCAACGGCAAGGGCCGCGTCACCCTGTTCGACGCCAGCGATGGAACGGGCTCCGGCATCTACGAGGGATTCGGCTTCCAGCCCGACCGGTACGGCCAGATGCACTTGCACATCGCTGCCGTGTGGCGCAGCCCCGGGGCACCGGTTCAGAGTCAGGTGAACGTCGATGATTGTCGAAATTCTCCTAACTCCGAGCTTCGTTCGGTTAATTTTGGACTCCACGCGACCGGCAACGCCGGCGTCTATCGAGGTCCAGGGAACGGGCAAGGGCGGCCTACTGTTGGCGCGCGGCAGGTAGCGGGCGCGAGCTTCAGACGGGGCGGCTACGTGGTGGGCAGGACGCCGTCCGGCTCAGGTCGGCCATGAGCGGTCAGTCGACGATCCGGGTGAATCGTCGACAATCTTCGAGGCCTCGCTTGGTTGCGCGAGGTTGCGAACGCGCTTTCACCATCGGGCAACCTTTCTTCGGAAGTTGCCATGCCACTACCGCTCGTCAATGGGCGAAACCGCCGGGCGAGAATCGGCCTTATTACGACCAGCCACCCGTCACCATGACATCCTCCGACGTGATCATGCGGCTATCGTCGGCCGCGAGGAACAGCGCCATGCGCGCGAGATCGCCGGGCTCCATTTCCTCGTCGATGCACTGGCCGCGTCGTATCTCTTCGCGGCCTTCGTCGGTGAGCCACAGGTTGCGCTGCTTCTCAGTCAACACCCAGCCCGGCACGAGCGTGTTCACGCGGATCCCATACGCGCCGAGCTCCTTGGCGAACCCGCGCGTCAGGCCCTGTACTGCCGCCTTGCTCATTGCGTAAACCGGGAACTGGCTGCTCTTGAGCATCCAGCAATGCGAGCCGAGATTAATGATCGAGCCCGCGCGTGCGGCCTTCATATCGTCGACCACGGCCTGCGCTGCGAACAACTGATGCCGCACGTTAACTGCAACTCCTGCATCGAACGACTCGGGCGTAACGTCGGCGAGCGCGTGGCGGCGATCGTTCGCCGCGTTGTTCACGAGCACCTCGATCGGTCCGAATGCTGCCCGCACTTCGGCGATGGCCGCGTGTAACGCGGGAATGTCGGTGACGTCGCAGGCGACGAAGAGCGGTTGATGGCGCGCGTTACCGAGCGATCTGGCAAGAGCTGTTCCCGCGTGCGTGTCGATGTCGAGAAAGCCCACACGTGCGCCTTGCGCAACGAAGTGCTCGACGAACGAAGCGCCAATGCCACTCGCGCCGCCCGTAATGAGCACGACCCGGTTTACTAGACTGGGATAGCTCGCGTAACGTGCTTGTCCCGAAGATTTTTCGCTAAAAGTTGCCATTCACGTCCCGTATTGATTAATCGCTGCGACGACGAAACCGACTGTGCGCCACGGAAGCTTGGTTGTGAGCTAAGCAGGTCCGGCTTCGTGGCGCCCTCCCGTCTGACGCCCCAATGACGCATTGTCTACGAGAAGGTGGCGATCCGCAAAGACGTGCTCGTCGTCGTGCGTTTCCAATACAACGCCGCCGAGCAAGCGACAGGGGGGGCCAGTGATCAAGCTGATGGACGACCCACTGCGCCTCGGGGCCGGCCGGCAGCCCGCGAAGGATGGATTTTCAACCCGAAGTGGCCTTTGTAGGCTCTCCCGCAATAAGAAAATGTCCGGCTATCTAAGAGACCGCTTCGCGTCTTGCGCTCTTGCTCGGTGTCCAGTGAGTGCACCTCGGCGTTGTCATGAGGTCCTCCCTTGGCAAACAGGGGCGGCGTTTGAACGACCGCTTTAGAGAAATGTGGCCGTCCGCAGTGGGTGACCGGCCGTTCGATGTTGCCTCACCGGTCCGCCGCGACAGCATTAGCGCGTGCCGACGCGCTAGTGATTGCCCGTCAGTTCGATCACGAAGTCAAGAAAAGCTCGGGTCTTTGCCGGCACGTGGTGCCGGGATGCGTAGTAGACGTATAACGGATACCGTTCGTCTACCCATTCGGGAAAGAGATTGATCAATCGGCCGTCGTCAATCAGGGGCTCGGCACCGAGCAGCAACATCTGCGCAATTCCGGAACCGGCGAGACATGCGTTGAGCAAGGCACCCGGATCGTTGACCGTGAGTCGTCCCTGGGTGTCGACCACAATGCGTTTTCGCTTGCGATGAAATTCCCACTGGAACGGCTTGCCTGTCGCGGGGTTGCGAAATTCTAGGCATCTGTGGCTTCGACCTTCAAGGTCCTCGGGTCTTGACGGCCGTCCCCAGCGAGCAACGTACGAGGGCGCGGCGACCGTCACGATGCCGGTGTCGAGTAGCTTTCTCGCGATCAGGGTAGACGCTTTGGGTTCGCCAAATCGCACGGCGAGGTCGAAGCCGTCCATGACGAGGTCGCCAAGACTGTCTCGCGCGATGAACTCGATTTCGAGTTCCGGGTGTGCGTCCATGAACGCATCCAGTTGTTGCCCGAGAATGGTCCGGTAGACGACAGGATCCAGATTGATTCTCAGCTTTCCACGCACAGCGGACGCGCCACCTGCCGCAGCGGCCGCTGCTTCTTCCAACCCGGCGAGATGGGGCATGACCTGCTCGTAAAAGCGGCGGCCCTCTTCAGTCAGGGAGACGGAGCGCGTAGTTCGGCTGAAGAGCCGGATGTTCAACCTTTTTTCCAGCCGCGCAATCGCCCGACTGACGCCGGGCGGCGTCATTCCTATCGCCTCCGAAGCGGCCACAAACGTTCCCGCGTCCACTACGGCGGCGAACACGCTAATGCTGCCGGGAAGCTTCTCGCTACTGGATCTCATGGTTGCTCGAGTTAATACGGGTGACGGAGCGCGACCGATCAACTGAATGCAAACGCTGCGCCGCGCAGCATTGCCGGACGTCGCGCTTGATCATGCCAAATTGGTGAGCCGTTGTCACTTATCTCATGACACCCATGTCATTTTGTTTTGTTTGGTGCTTGTCCAGAATACGTCTCACCGAGACATCCAGTCTCGCCAATCGAAGGAAATCGCGATGCACACGCTCATTTTCATCTTTGCTCTGGCGACCGCTGGACGATTAACGCGAACCAGTCGCGGAGCGCGTTATTCGCCCATCACTGAAGCACTCTGATGCCGCGATTCATTCATTCGGAAAGGAACGGAAAATGGCACTTCAAACGGATCGTCGTCGTCTCCTGAAGGGAGCGTCGAGCCTGCTGGCTCTTGTGACACCTGGTGGCGTCGCGAGCCGCGACGCGCGGGCAGTATCGCAGCGTGCGCGTGGCGACGTCGCGCTGGCCCATCACCCGGCCTACAGTTCGATCGATCAATGCCTGCAACGGGCGGTCGAGGACGGCACGGTTGCCGGTGTTGTCGCCACGGGCGCAACTGACCGCGGACTGGTTTACGAGGGAGCGTATGGCCGGGCGAATGCCCGCACTGGCGAGGCCATGAGTCCTGACACAGTCTTCTGGCTCCTGTCGATGACGAAGGCGATTACCGCAACCGCGTGCATGCAGCTCATCGAACAGGGCAGACTGCTGCTGGATCAACCTGCGGGCGAAATCCTGCCGCAGTTGAAGTCGCCTCAAATCCTCGACGGATTCGACGACTCCGGGCAGCCGAAGCTGCGTCCTGCGCGCAATGCGATCACGGTGCGGCATCTGCTCACGCATACCTCCGGCTTTACCTACAGCATCTGGAGCGACAAGCTCAGCCGGTACGAGACGGTGACGGGCATGCCGGACATCGGCTATTCGATGAACGGTGCATTCGCGGCGCCGCTCGAGTTCGAGCCGGGCGAGCGCTGGGAGTACGGCATCAGCATGGACTGGGTCGGCAAACTGGTCGAGGCCGTGACTGATCAGTCGCTGGAAGTCTACTTCCGCGAGCACATCTTCGATCCGCTGGGCATGCGCAACACGGGCTTTCTCATCGGTAGCAAGCAGAAGCAGCGCGTCGCCACCATGCACAGGCGTCAGGCGGATGGCTCTCTCGCGCCCGAGCCGTTCGAGATCAATCAGCGCCCCGAATTTTTCATGGGCGGAGGCGGACTCTTCAGCACGCCGCGCGACTACATGGCGTTCCTGCAGATGCTGTTGAACGGCGGCACGTACCGCGGCGAACGCGTGCTACGCGCCCACACCGTCGCGACGATGTTCCGCAATCACATCGGCGATCTGCAGGTTGCGGAAATGAGGACGGCGCAGCCGTCGTGGTCGAACAGCTTCGATCAGTTTCAGGGCACCGCGCACAAGTGGGGGCTGTCGTTGGACATCAATACAGAGCAAGGACCCCACGGACGAAGCGCAGGCAGCGTGAGCTGGGCAGGCTTGTTGAACACCTACTTCTGGGTGGATCCGGTCAAGCGCGTCGCCGGATCGCTCTTCACGCAGATGCTGCCCTTCTACGATGCGCGCGTAGTGAATCTGTACGGACAGTTCGAGCAGGGGTTTTACGACGGTTTGCGTCGCGCCTGAGCGATTGAGCGTCGGCACATCGACGCTGCGTTACCCGATATATCTACACAGGAGAAAGAGCAATGTACGCAATCACAGGAATCACCGGCAAGGTGGGCGGCGCACTGGCCCGCGAACTGCTGGCTGCTGGTCAGCCGGTGCGCGCAGTCGTGCGCGATGCGACGCGGGCGAAGGCGTGGACAGAGCGAGGTTGCGAGGTCGCGACGGCTTTCATGGAAGATTCTTCGTCGCTCGCCGCCGCGTTCGAAGGCGCGACGGGCGTTTTCATCCTGCCGCCTTCGGAGTTCGATCCGGAGCCCGGGTTTCCTGAAGCGCGCAAGGTGATTGATGCTGTGTCCGCAGCACTCCGGAAGGCACGGCCCGACAAGGTCGTTTGCCTCTCGACGATCGGCGCACAGGCTGACGAGGTCAACCTGCTCACCCAGCGCACGCTGATGGAGCTGGCACTTCGCGAGATGCCGATGCCGGTGACGTTCCTGCGGCCTGGCTGGTTCATGGAGAACGCCGCATGGGACGTTGCGTCTGCAAGCGACGATGGCGTCATTGCCAGTTACCTGCAGCCGCTCGACAAGCCGCTGCCGATGGTCGCCACTGCGGACGTAGGCCGCGTTGCTGCCGAACTGCTTCAGCAGACGTGGCGCAGTGTGCGCGTCGTCGAGCTTGAAGGCCCACGCCGGGTGAGTCCGAACGATCTCGCATTGGCTTTCGCCGGCGTGTTGCGCCGTGAGGTACGTGCGGAAGTCGTCGAAAGGCAGACGTGGGAAGCGCTGTTCCGCACGCAAGGCATGAAGCATCCTCTACCTCGCATACGCATGCTGGACGGTTTCAATGAAGGCTGGATCGACTTCGAAAGCAATTCCGACGAGATCGTGCGCGGCCACGTTGAACTGGAGACGGTTCTTGGCGAGCTCGTGTCGCGTCGAATCTGACAGAGGCGATAGCGCGACGCGTGGACTCTGCGTCTTACTCTACCGATGCATCAGGTTTTCGTTCAAACAAGGAATACACGATGGAATACAGCACGCTTGGCAGAACTGGTCTCCGCATCTCACGGCTGAGCCTTGGCGCGATGACTTTCGGTTAGCCTGGTTGCTTGCGCGACAGCAGATCACTTCTGTCATCGTCGGAGCCCGCACGTGTGAGCAGCTCGCAGCTAACCTCGATGCACAGGACCTCGCATTAACCTCCGAACAGTGCGCGCGGCTCGATAAAGTATCTGAACCGTCAGTGCCCTTCCTCTACTGGATGCAACGCCTCCATGACCAGAATCGCGTCTGCGGATGAGGGGCGGAGCGTCGAGAATCCTGCCTGCGCGACGCGGTTGAGCGGGGAATGCCTTTGGCCCCGTGTGCGGCCGCTACCGACGGCGTTGTCCACGACCTCGAACACCACTTGATGCAGGCCTGAGCCATCCGCCGTATCGCCGATGTACATGCCCGGGCGTTTGCGGACCGCATCGAGCCCTTCGAGAATCTGGATCTGCGCGGCGGAGTATTCGCTTGTCGCGGGGGCGGCGTTCGCACTCGCGTTGGCTGTCGGATCAGCCGACATTGAGATTGCCGCTCAGACGTGCATGGAACGCGCGGCTGCGTTCATCGAGCCCGGTGAATTGCACGTCGATGTGATGCTGCCGGTACTTCGCTTCGATGGAATCGAGTGCGGCGACCGTCGACGCATCCCAGATCTGCGATTTCGAAAAGTCGATGATGACCGTGCGCGGATCGCTCGCGTATTCGAAGCGGTCCACCAGATCGTTGCTGCTGGCGAAAAACAGCGGACCGTGCACTTCGTAGCGCACGGACTGCTCATCGGCAGACACCGTACGCGTGGTGCGGATCACGTGCGCGACGCGGCGCGCGAACAGCACCGTCGCGAGCAGCACGCCGCCGACCACGCCGAGCGCGAGATTGCCGGTATAGACGGTCAGCACCACCGACACCACCATCACCGATGTCTCCATCAGCGGCATGCGCCTGAGCGTCGCGGGACGCAGGCTGTGCCAGTCGACGGTTTTCACCGCGACGACCATCATCACCGCCGCGAGCGCGACCATCGGAATGCGCGCCATCACGGAACTGAGACCCGTCATCAGCAACAGCAGCGTGAACGCGGCAGCCAGCGTCGATACTCGCGTGCGCGCACCGCCGATGCCGACATTCACCACGGTCTGCCCGATCATCGCGCAACCGCCGACGCCGCCAAACGCGCCCGCGCACAGATTGCCGAGACCGAGCGCCCATGATTCGCGCGTCTTGTCGGCGCGGGTCTCGGTGATCTCGTCGACGAGTTTCGCGGTGAGCAGCGTTTCCAGCAAGCCGACGAACGCGATACTGATCGCCGTCTGCCAGACGATCTTCAGCGTGCCGACAGCGAAAGGCACGGTCCACCGCGTCAGGCCGGGCAACTCCACTGGCATCGGATGATCGCCGCCGACCGTCGGCACGGCCCACTGCAATGCGACCGCCAGCCCGGTGGCCACGACGATCGCGATCAACGGTGCCGGCACTGCCCGCGTGACACGCGGCCCGATCAGCACGATCGCGAGCGTGATCGCGAACAGTACATAGACCGCAAATGGTTTGTCGATCACATGCGGTATCTGCGCGCAGAAGATCAAAATACCCAGCGCGTTGACGAAGCCAAGCATCACCGAGCGCGGAATGAAGCGCACGATGCGCGCGAATCCCAGCACGCCGAACGCAACCTGGATCAGACCGCCCAGCAGCACGGCCGGAAAGATATAGCCCGCGCCATGTGCGTGCACCAGCGGGCCGACGACGAGCGCGACGGAGCCGGCGGCGGCCGTCACCATCGCGGGCCGTCCGCCGAACAGCGACGTGACGATCAACAGCACGACCGACGCGAACAGGGCCGAACGCGGTTCTACCCCTGAAATGAAGGAGAAAGAGATCACCTCGGGAATCAGCGCAAGGCTGGTGACCACGCCCGCGAGCACTTCGCGCAGCAGTTCCGCGCGAGATGCAGGCAGCGTGATGCGCGGCTTCGCGCGCGATGTTTCGATGCTGCTCACAGGATTTGTCATGACGGTACCTGGTTCGTTTTAGACGTGAAGCGTGAGGCGCGGCGCACGTCGATGACACGCGCCGCGCCTGCATGCGGATCACACGCGCACGATGCATCGAAAGCCAATGTGGCTGGTCGACGTATCGAGTGTCTGGCCCTGACGCGCAGCGGGCCGGTAGCGCAGGCAATAGCTCGGTGCGCACAGATGCGAGCCGCCTTTCACGACGTGGCGCACCTCGGTATCGCTTAGACCCGACGACGGCACGCAGCACGACTTCGTTTCCTCGACGCCGGGCGCGCTGCCGTAGCGCGTGGCGGTCCATTCCCACACGTTGCCCCCAACGTCGTACAGACCGTAGCCGTTGGCGGGATACGACTTGACCGGCGACGTGCGTTCATAGCCGTCGAGGGCTGTGTTCTGCCACGGAAACTCGCCCTGCCATGTGTTCGCCATCGGGCGCCCGTGCGGCGCGAGCTCGTCGCCCCACGGATACACCGCGCCATCGAGGCCGCCGCGCGCCGCATATTCCCACTCGATTTCGTTGGGCAGCGACTTGCCGGCCCACGCCGCATACGCGCTCGCATCGACGAACGACACATGCACCACCGGATGATCCGCGAGACCTTCCAGATCGCTGTGCGGTCCGTGCGGATGCCGCCAGTTCGCGCCGGGCACATACGCCCACCAGTTGCGGTAATCGCGCAGGTCGACCCGCGATGAAGGCTGCGTGAAGACCAGCGAGCCCGGACATAGCAGCGCGGGGTCGGCGTCGGGGTACAGCGCCGGATCGGGCTGCCGTTCCGAAACGGTGAGATAGCCGGTGGCGTCGGTGAATGCCTCGAACTGCGCGTTCGTCACCGGATGCGTGTCGATCCAGAAATCGCGAGCCGTGGCGCGCCGCGACGGACGCTCTTCGCGATAGAACACATCGGAGCCCATCGTGAAATCGCCGCCGGTAATCCGCACCATGCCCTCGGTGCGGACGGCGTCGATCGATGGAGCCTGCGCCGCCGCCTTCGACTGAGAGCAGCAGCATGCACGCTTCGCGGGTCGTGTGTCCGTCATCGTCGTGCTCATGGCTTCAGGCGTTGAACACCGACTTCGGCACGAATTCCAGCGCGGAGCCCGGCGGAATCAGTTCCTCCTGCTTCACGCTCTCGTCGAACTCGTGCACCACGCGATGCGCGTGCTGCATCACCCACCACCGCACATAGCGCTGGTTCACGGCTTCACGCTCCTTCGGGTCTTCCTGCAGGTGCGTGATGCGCGCAAAGCCGAGCGGCAGTTCGGGATCGTGGAAATGCTGCTGACGCTTGAAGTTGATCTTGAAGTCTTTCCACTTCACCGCGTGCAGTTCGTCGTTGAGCCACACCATGCACGACTCGCGGTTCGACGTGTCCTGTTCCCCCAGGAAGAAACTGGTCTGGTCCTTGCCGTCGATCAGGCGATCCTTCGGCGTCTGTTCGCCCGCGAAGCTCAGCAGCGTCGTGAACATGTCGGTGACGTGCACCATCTCGTTGCTCTCGACGCCCGCGGGAATGCGGCCCGGCCAGCGCGCGAGCAACGGCGTGCGGATGCCGCCTTCGGCCGAACTGAAGTACGAGCCATCGAAGAAGCCGCCCGTGCCGCGACCCGCGAGGTGGTCTTCCGCGCCGTTGTCGCCGCACAGAATCACGATGGTGTCGTCCGCGACGCCGAGACGGTCGAGCTCGTCGAGCAGCACGCCGAAGTCGTGATCGAGCATCAGCAGACAATCGCCCCACTCCCCGTTGGTGCTCTTGCCGACGAACTCGTCGCGCGGCGACATCGGGAAATGCATCAGCGAGTGATTGAAGTAGAGGAAAAACGGCTCGTCGTTTTTCACGCAGCGCTGCATGAAGTCGATGCCGCGCTTCTGATATTCCAGGTCGCAGGTCTTCTTGGTTTCCATCGTCAGCTGCTCGTCGAGCAGCGCTTGGGTGCCTTTGCCCTTGAAGCCCTCGTGCATGTGCGAGTAGCCGTCACGCTCCGGAACATAGTGCGGATCTTCGAGCCACATGCATTCGTCATAAGTGCGCAGCGGGCCATACCATTCGTCGAAGCCGTGATCGGTGGGATAGCGGCCGTCTTCGGCGCCGATATGCCATTTGCCGAGGCACGACGACTTGTAGCCGCCCTTGGCCAGCAACTCGGCGATGGTGATTTCCCACGTCACGATGCCGCCGCCGTTGCCGCCCAGCGCGATCGTGTGATTGCCGGAGCGAATCGGGTAACGGCCCGTCATCAATGCGGAGCGCGTCGGCGTGCATTGCGGCTCCACCACATAGTGCGTGAGCTTGGTGCCTTCCTTGCAGAATGCGTCGATGCGCTTCGTATCCGCGCCGCGCAGCTTGCCGCCGCCGTAGCAGCCCAGTTCGCCCATGCCCAGGTTGTCGACGTGGAAGAACAGGATGTTCGGTTTCTTGCTCATTGCAAAACTCCATCGGATCGAGAGCGTTATTCCCCGCTCCCGGTTAGGGATGCCAATCCAGATTGTGTCGTGCCCGTTGTGCTGTTCCTGCAACGGGATCAAAGCATTTCTTCTACGCCGTTCGGACCCATTTCGATGCTGAACCCTTGCACGCCGCCGCTTTGCAACTCCGAGCCCATCGCCGCGAGCGACTCCTCGCGAATCAGGTTTTTCAAGCGAAGGACCAGTTCGGTGAACTCGGGCGTATCGAACATCGCAGCGGTGCGCGGGCGCGGCAGCGGCACGCGAATCTCCGCCTTGATCCGGCCGGGCCGCGCGGTCATCACATAGATGCGGTCGGACAGAAACACGGCTTCTTCGATATCGTGCGTGATGAACAGAACCGACAGCCGGAAGCGCTGCCACATGTTCGTCAGAATCTCCTGCATCACGGTGCGCGTTTGCGTGTCGAGCGCGCCGAACGGTTCGTCCATCAACAGCACTTGCGGATTCGCCGCCAGAGCCCGGACGATGCCGATGCGCTGCTTCATGCCGCCCGAGAGTTGATCCGGGTAGTGGTTCTCGAAGGACAACAGCCCCGCGAGTCCGAGCAGCGTGCGCGCGGTGCCCTGGCGCTTGACGCGCGACACGCCCGCCATCTTCAGGCCGAACTCGACGTTTTCTCGCACGCGCAGCCACGGGAACAGCGAATACTGCTGAAACACGACGCCGCGTTCCGCGCCGGGCCTCCTGATCGCCATGCCATCGAGCGTGGCCGTGCCGCGTGTCGGCCTGGTGAAGCCCGCGACGATGCTCAGCAGCGATGACTTGCCGCATCCGGAAGGGCCGATCAGCGAGACGAACTCATGCGGCTCGACGGTGATCGACACATCCTTGACGGCTTCGGTGCGGGCATCGCCCGAGCCGAACACGACGCCGATATTGCGGCAGTCGACGCGTCCTTTATTCGTGTTGGTCATTTACGGGCTCCGTTGACATAGGCGAGCCACGGCATCGACACCTGGCCGATCAGACGGATTGCGCCGCTGCACAAAAGACCGAGTGCACCGATGGTGATCATGCCGAGCACGATCGCCGGATAATTGACGAGCGAATACGCTTCCCACGTGTAGTAGCCAACGCCGTATTGACCCGAGATCATTTCGGCCGCGATCAGGGACACCCAGGCGACACCCATGCCGACCGCGAGACCGGTGAAGATGTTCGGCAACACGCCCGGCAGGATCACGTGCCAGAAGAGTTGCGCCTCGCTCGCGCCGAGACAGCGGCCCGCACGCATCAGCACACCGTCGAGCGATTCGACGCCATCCACGGTGTTGAGCAGGATTGGATAGAACGCGCCGATGAAAGTGATGAACACGATGGAGGATTCCGTGGTCGGCCACAGCATGATCGACATCGGCACCCACGCGATGGCCGGAATGGGCCGCAGCACTTCGATCGCCGGCATCAGCAACTGACTGACGATGCGATAGCGGCCGATCATCAGCCCGAGGCCCACGCCGGTGACGACGGCAACCGCGAACCCGGCGAAGATGCGTCGCAGGCTGTGGCTGATATTCTTCGCGAAGGCATCCGATCCGACTACATGCACGGCTTCATGGAAGACGTCATACGGCGTGGGCACGTTCTGAAAGCGGATGTAGAACTGCACCCGGTAACGCGTGCCGAGATACCACAGCACGAACACCACACCGATCGAGACCACAGCGAACGCCGCCCTGACCCCGAGCGCCTGCGCGCTGCTCAGCGTCGGCGCGCTGAAGCGCCGGTTCTTGCGCGGCGCGCGCTGCGGTGGCGTTGGCAATGCGGACGCGCTTTTGTCGAGTTCGAGATCGAGAGAGCGTTCCATCTCATTTGCCTCCGTTGCCGATTGCGTTCAACGCCTGCGTGTAGCTGACCACCTTCGCGCCCGACTTCTTCGCGCTCGCTTCGGCTTCGCGCTTGAGCAGGAATGGCTCGACATCGGGCTTCGCACCGGCTGCGCCGCCTAGCGTGTAAAACGCGTCGTCCGCAAAGACTTTCACGCCGAGTGTCTCGTCCGTCAGATACACGGCGTCGAGCTTCCTGCCTTGCGCGCGATACTGATTCACGCCTTCGAGCGTGCACGCCGCCGAGCTGAATGGAACCACATCGCCGCCCTGCACCCAGATCTGGCCGGCCTGCGCCGGGTTGCTCACCGGCGCATTGCACACCGCGTCCTTGCCCTCTATCTGGTAGTTGGAAAAACTTGCGAGCTGCGCGTCATAGTTGCGGCCGGACTCCTTGAAGGCTGCGCGCACGAAGGAGTCATTGACCCATGCGTCGATATCGAGGTCCTTGACCATGTTGAGTTGCTTGAGCACCGCATAGTCTTTCTTCAGCGCCGCGATCCAACGGGGCTTGATGGTGGGATCGAGCGTATCGATGCCGCCCGGGCCGAGGAAGATGTAGGCCACTTCCTTGTTGATCCCGGTCCACGACTGGATCTTTTCCGCGGCCTGCTCGGGGTTCTGTCGCACCCACTCGTTCGCTGCCATCAACGCCTCGATGTAGGCGGTGACGATTTCCGGATACTTCTGTCCAAAGTCCTTGCGAACGACGACACCATGAAACGTAGGCTGTCCCGTTTCGACGCCATCGAAGATTTTGCGCGCATAGCCCCGGTACGGCAGGAGTTCGGCAAAGGGCACGAAGTCCGCGTGCGCATCGATGCGTTTTTCCTGAATGCTGGTGCTGCCCACTTCTGGCGACTGGTTGGTCAGCACGAAGTAATCGCTCGGCAATTTGCGGCTCTGCAGTGCCGCGAGCAGCATGCCGTGCGCGGCGGAGCCGAACGGCACGGACACGCGCTTGCCCTTCAGATCGCTCAGGTCGTAGTACGGCGAATCTTTCGGCACGACCACGCCATTGCCGCCGCCATGCGCGTTATAGGCGATCACGGCGACCAGCTCGGTGTCGTTGTGGGTCGCATGACCGGTCGCACCGTTCACGAGTAACGGATAGTCGCCCATCATGCCGATCTGCAGATTTCCCGCGATCATGCCGTTGGTGATCGGCGGCCCGGACGTCGCGTTTTGCCACGTCACGTTATAGGTAACGTCCTTGTACTTGCCCGTATGCGGCAGATATTTGTCCAGCAAGCCGAGTTGCCTGATGACGATGCCGCCCGTGACCGTATTGGTCGTGGTGTCTTGCGTACCGATGCCGATGTCGATCGTTTCCGCGTGCGCAGCCGTGCCCAAAACCAGCGCGGAGCCCATCGCGACGAGTGAAGCACTGCGCAACGCGTGGCCTGCCAAATCTCTGATTCGCATGATTAACCCTGAAGATCGAGTGAATGAAACGGTTCGTTGCGGCCCATCCCAGTCAGTGACAATCGGGACGCCGAATCGGCACCGGCACGTGATGCAGCCAGAATGCTCAAGTCGCAGCGCCGGCCGCGTGTCTTTCGACGTGGACCTTGAACTGGAAAGCGTCTCCCCGGTAATGCAGTTCTTCGTATTCGAGCGGCACGCCCGCGCTCGTATGAACGACCCGCTCGATGAACAGGATCGGCGCGCCCTCTTCCACACCGAGCACATCACGCAATTGCTCGGTGGCGGGCATCGAGCACATGCGCAGATCGGCGTGCCCCAGTGCAATCTGACAGTCGTTTTCCAGCACCGAGAACACGTCGCGATTCGTCAGATCGGCGCGCGCGACACGCAGACCGATTGCGGCAGGCAGATACGAGACGTCGAGCGAAATCGGCGCGCGATTCAGAAACCGCAAGCGCCGCAGTTCGGTGACGCGCTCACCTGTTTCGATCCGCTCGCGCACATGCTTCGGTGGCACGATGGTGCGCAGCGACAGCACCTTCGAATGCGCTTCGTAGCCCATCTCGCGCATCGCGCTACCAAAGCCCTGCAGACTGCCGAGGTCCTGAAACGCGCGCGGCCGCGACACGAACGTCCCCTTGCCATGAATGCGGAAAATCAGCCCTTCGCTTTGCAGGTTTCCCAGCGCCTGCCGCACGGTGATGCGGCTCACGTCGAATGCGTTCATCAGTTCGCTTTCGGACGGCATCTGCTGGTGCGCACGGTACGCGCGCTGCAGGATGCGATCGCGCAGAATGTCGGCAATCTGCAGGTACATCGGGCTCGGTCCATTGAAATGCGCGGGCGATCCGCCTGACGGCAATACGCTCGTTTCGGATAACGTCGGATCGGTTGCACTCATATCGGTGGATATAACTCGTCATTACAAGTTGGACTGGATTATGCAAGACGTATGCCAAGCTTTTGCCGGCCTGAACCGCCGTTTTTCCCTGCGCTTGCCGCCTTGCCGGGCCCCACAACCGAACTTGGCTGCGCGATGCGGTGCATCTCTGAGTCGGCTTGGTGCACGGCGTTGCGCGCCGTCACTCGCTCAGGCGAGGGAACAGATCCACGCGAACGTGTCGAAGCGAATCAGCAGCGACAAACCGATAGCCGTTGTCGCGAACGGCGCGATACGTGTGGCTGCCCGGCGCAACGCGGCCATCGATAGCGGCGAGCGCACGGTCATGAAGGCGCCCAGACACAACAATGCTGTCAGTACGCCAAATATGAGCGCCACAATCGAAACGTCTGCCGTTGGCCGGCCAATCATCAGGCTTGAATACATCAGCACGTTGTCCACCGCGCCGGACGTGGCAACGGCTGTCACGGCGAGGAGGCGCCCCGCACAACCTGTTGCCGTTGTCGTGCGGTGCGTGGTGTGCTGATCGTCGCACCCATTGCGTTGACGCAAACCCGCTATCCGTATCAACCCGGCGATCAACGGCACGATCCCCGCAAGCCCAATGCAGGGCGCGTTCGTCGTCCATGCCGACTGCGTGATGGCTGCGGATATCGTCAGCTGCGCGGCGACGCTGATGAACTGTCCCGCCACGATCTCGCCGGCGCGATAACGCGCGTTGCTGAAGAACGACAGCAGAAGCGCATAGCCATCGACATTCGTCGACACGTACGCGGCCGTGACCGTAGTCACCAACGCGAGCGAAGCATTCAATCTCTTCTCCTTTCTGTGCCTGTTAGTCCGACTTGTTATGGCAAGGCATAACATGTTTGCGAAAGCAAATGCGATGCCATGCAAGAACATAAGGAGAGAGACGGCGGTTTATCGTGCGTTCGAAGCACGCTATGGCATGTCATGACGTAACCAGCTAGCGTCACTTTCACGCATGCGCGATGCTACAATCGGCGACCGCCACCGCTGCGCGATTGAGACTCCCGCGCCATCCCGCTCATCGACCATGCAGACAAGCCGCCCGATATTCGAGTCCAACTCGCCCATTCCGCTCTACCAGCAGATCAAGGACGCGCTACGCAGCGGCATTCTCGACGGCAAATACCCCCCGCACGGCCGCATGCCGTCCGAGAGCGAACTGCAGGAAATGTTCGAGGTCAGCCGTATCACGATCCGGCAGGCGCTGGGCGATCTTCAGAAAGAAGGGCTGATCTTCAAGG